>NZ_JBAJNS010000001.1:190000-497500 GCF_037911585.1 Streptomyces sp. GSL17-111 | reverse complement strand
GTCCCTCCCGTGCCCCGCAGTACGACCCCGCTTGGGAGAGACCCGCATGACCCTCGCAGCACCGCGCAACCGCAGCACACGCCATCCGCACGACGACGCCCCCGACACGGCCGAGCGCTTCCGCCGGCTGGCCGGCCTCCCGGAGGGGCTCGAACGCGAGGAGCTGAGCCAGGAGATCGTCCGCGCCTGGATGCCCATGGCCCGGCGACTGGCCCGCCAGTTCCGCAACCGCGGCGAATCGCTGGAGGACCTGGAACAGGTGGCCGCCCTCGGTCTGGTGAAGGCGGTGGGCCGGTACGACCCGGCGCACGGCAGCGCCTTCGAGAGCTTCGCCGTCCCGACGATCGTCGGTGAGATCAAGCGCCACTTCCGCGACCACACCTGGGGCCTGCACGTACCCCGCCGGGTGCAGGAACTCCGCAACCGGGTCCGCACCGCGCACCGTCAGCTCAACACCGGGCTCGACACCCACGCCCCCAGCGTCAGCCGCGTCGCCGAGCACACCGGGCTCACCGAGGAGGAGGTGCGCGCGGGCTCCGAAGCGATGGAGAGCTACAGCACGCTCTCCCTCGACGCGGAGACGCCCAGCTCCGACGACGGCTTCTCCCTCATGGACGCCCTCGGCACGCGCGAGAGCGGCTACGACCTCGTCCTCGCCCGCGAGGCGGTCAAACCCTCCCTGCGCCGGCTGTCCGAGCGTGAACGCCACATCCTCTACATGCGCTTCTTCTGCGACATGACGCAGAGCCGCATAGCCGAGCACCTCGGCATCTCCCAGATGCACGTCTCACGGCTGCTGAACCGCACCTGCGACCGCCTGCACGCGGACGTCGAGCGGTCGGCGGTCCGCCTCCGGAACTGACCACCGCCCCGGCGCCGCGCGGCGGCGCCGGGGAACTGCGATCGTGGAGTAAGGAGCGGCAGCGGAGGGCACGGATGCGCGAAGAGGGCGGGAGCCCGAACCTCAGGGTCGCCGCCTGCGGCTACTGGCGGCGGCGCGGCCTGCCCACCGAAACCGCACAGGTGGTGCCGGCGCGCAGCGCCGACCTGCTGCTCCTCGCCCTGCTGGCCGCGACGCCGGACCGTGTCTACGTGCCCGCGCCCGGTCCCGTCCGGCACCTGGCGCAGGCCCTGCTGCTCGGCCGCGCGCCGCACCGGTTGCCGACGCCCGCCGAGTGCGGCGGTGTGCCCGATCCGTTCGCCCTGCTGGAGGCCGTGCGCCGGGACCGGGCGGCGGGCCTGCGCCCCGGTGTCCTGCTGCTCTCCGTCGTCGACGACCCCACCGGGACCGTGCCGCCGCCGGAGCTGCTGCACGAGGTGTGCGAGGCGGCGGCTGGGGAGGGCCTGGTCATCGTCAGTGACGAGAGCCTGCGCGACACCTCGCACGACCCGCACGCCACCGTGATCGTCTCCCCGGCGGAGATCCTGCACCCGAACGGAGCCGACGCCGAGGACGTCGTCGTCCTCACCGACCCCCGTGCCGCGCCGTTGCCCGGGGCGGAGGGGGCGGAGGGGCCGGGCGCGGCGCTGGCCCGGTTCCCCGCCACCGCGCGCGGGGAGGCCCGGGCCGGGGCCGTCCGGCACGTGCTGGACGCGCTGGACGCGCACGCGGGCGACGCGCGGGCCGTGGCGCGGGCGCTGGAGGAGCCGGTGGAGCTGCGGGCCGAAGCGGAAGCGGCCGCCCGCGCCGCAGGGCGCCACACCGGGGCGCTGAGCCGGGCGGTGGCGGCCGCGGGTGGGGTGTGCCGGCCACCGCAGGCCGGGCGGCACGTCTACGCGGATCTTGAGCCCCTGCGCCCGCAGCTGGCCGCGCGCGGTGCCACGGACGCCGCTACCTTGGAGGCCGCGCTCGTCGTGCGGCTCGGCACCGGAGTGCTGGGCGGCCACCGCTTCGGGGACCGTCCGGGCGCCCTGCACGTCCGGCTGACCGCCGCCGCACCGGCCGCCCCGGCACCGGAACACCGGGACGGGCACGAGGCGTTGGCGAGGGTGGAAGCCGCCCTGGCCGACCTGACGGGCCACTCATCCACGGGGAGTCGACGATGACGGAACAGCACGAGGACACCGGCTCGTCGCGGCCCGCCGCGCCGCCGCGCCCCGCCGGTGAGCGGCGCGGCCGTCGGCCGCGAAGCTTCGCCGACCGGCTCACCGAGCCGCTGCCCGGCACCGGGGCCGTGCTGCGCGCCGGCCTCACGGGCCGCTTCCGGCCGCGCGCGGAGGACGTGCGGGCGCAGGTGCCCCGGCTGCCGGTGGAGCCCGGCCCGCTGCCCGAGGCCGGCCCGCGGACGGTCGCGGTGACCTGGGCCGGACATGCCAGCTGGGTCGTGAGCATCGCCGGGCTCACCGTGCTGACGGACCCGGTGTGGTCCCGGAGGATCCTCGGCACACCCGAACGGGTCACCCCGGTGGGCGTGGCCTGGGAGGCGCTGCCGCCCGTCGACGCCGTCGTCATCTCGCACAACCACTACGACCACCTCGACGCGGCGACGCTGGCGCGGCTGCCGCGCGGGACCCCGCTGTTCGTCCCGGCCGGGCTGGCCCGCTGGTGCGCACGCCGCCGGTTCACCCGGGTGACGGAACTGGACTGGTGGGAGGCGGCCGAGCTCCCCGCGCCGGGCGGCGGAAGCGTCCGGCTGGACTTCGTCCCCGCCCACCACTGGTCGAAGCGCGGGCTGCTGGACACCTGCCGCTCGCTGTGGGGCGGGTGGATGCTCACCGCGCCGGACGGCCGCCGGGTGCACTTCGCGGGGGACACCGGGTACGGGCACTGGTTCGCCGAGATCGGCCGCCGGTACCCCGGCATCGACCTCGCGCTGCTGCCCATCGGCGCCTACGCGCCGCGCTCCCTGTTGCGGTCGGTGCACACCGATCCCCGGGAGGCGGTACGGGCCTGCCGCGACCTCGGCGCGGCCCGGATGGCCCCGATGCACTGGGCGACGTTCCTGCTGTCGAGCGAGCCGCCCCTGGAGCCGCTGATCCGGGTCCGCGAGGAGTGGGCGGCGGACGGGCGTCCGCCCGAGGACCTCTGGACACTCCCCGTGGGGGGCTCCCGCACCCTGCCCTGAACCGTCGGCCGGCGGCGTGAGGCCGTCACTCCCGTCGGCCCGCCGTCCGTCCGTGAATCCGCCCGTGGAGAGGAACGCCATCATGCCCGCACCCGAGCACCTCAGCGACGCCGCACTGTCGACCGCACTCGCCGACCTGCCCGGCTGGCGGCACGAGCGCCATCGGCTGACCCGCACCTACCGCCTGCCCGGCCATCTGCCGGCCGCCGCCCTGGTCATGCACATCGCCGCACTCCACGAGGAGCTGGACCACCACTCCGACGTGGCGCTCGGCTACGACACCGTCGGCGTCGCGGTGAACACCCACAGCGTCGGCGGTCGCGTCACGGAGCTGGACACGCGACTGGCCCGCCGGATCGAGGAGATCGCGGCGGGCCATGGTGCGCGCTGAGCCGTGCCCTGACGGGCGCTTACGTCAGCCGGTCACCAGCGTGAGACCGTAGGAGTTCAGGATCTCGTTGATCGGCTGGTGGTACGTGGTGCCGCCGGAGGAGCAGTTGCCCGAGCCGCCGGACGTCACGCCCTGGGCCTGGCTGCCGGAGATGTACGAGCCGCCGGAGTCACCCGGTTCGGCGCAGACGCTCGTGCGGACCAGACCGTAGACGGTGCCCTGCGGGTACCGGACGGTGGAGTTGTACTGCTGGACGTAGCCGCAGTGCCAGCCGGTCGTCGAGCCGGAGCGGCAGATGGACGAACCGACGGGGGCCTGGTTCGAACCGGCCACGCGGTAGCTGCTGCCACGCACGTACGGCGTCGGGTTCCAGTTGCTGTTCACAGCCACCCAGGCCATGTCGTTGCCGGGGAACGAGGACCCCTGGAAGGTGCCCTGCGAGGCCCCGTTGTAGCCGGAGGTGGACGTGCCGTACCGACCGCAGTGCCCGGCGGTCGCGAAGCCCGGGGTGGACCCGCGGCGCACGGAGAAGCCGACCGAGCAGCGGCCGCCGCTGCCCATGTAGTAGGCGTCGCCGCCCACGATGTCGTACAGCGGCCGGGGCTGCTCGTCGGAGCGCACGACCTTGACGGCGTCGCGGTCCGCGCCGCTCGCGGCGACGAACTTCTTGGCGGCGGCCGTGTCCTCGGCGTGCACGACGACGCTGTTGGAGCGGGTGTCGACGTACCACACGGCGGCGTCGGCGGCGTTCTTCTTGTCGCCCTTCGCGGCCCGGTCCAGCTTCGCCCGGACCGACTCCAGCTCGGCCAGGCTGTGCTCGACGACCTCGGCTCTCGCGCCGGCCCGCTCGATCGCGGCGGCCTGGCCGCGGTCGGCGGTCGCGACGACCAGTTCGGCGGTGGGGCCCGTCACCCACGCGCCGCTGAACTCGTCGCCGAGTGCCTTCTCCAGCCGGGGGGCGAGCGTGCTCGCCTCGGCCTCGTTCGCGACCCGCGTCTTGGCCTGGGCCTGGGTGAGGCCGAGGTCGCGTTCCATGGCCTTCAGCATGCCGGCGGGCAGCTGGGCGGCGGTGTCGGCCTTGGGGGCCTCGGCCGCTCCCGCGGTGGCGGGGAGCGTCGAGATGCCCAGTGCGGCGATCGCCACGGCGGCGCCCGCGATCACACGTGTCCTGTGGAGCATGGGGGTTCTCCTCAGTGTTTGGGGGGTGCGCTGAAGAAGTTAGCCCCGGAACCACCAGGTCGTGTACCTGCCAAAGAACACCTCTTACGGTGTGATGGAGGCCACCTCCTGTTTCCGACCCGTCAACCACCCAGGTGGAAATGGGGGTTGGCCTCCAGCCAGCGGCTGTAGCGCGGGCTGCGGGCGGCCGCGTCCCGGTGCGCCGCGCGCGCGTGCACGACGACGGCGGGTGCCGCCTCGGCCGCCGGGGAGTTGCGGTCGTGGCCGATCAGGTGACGCCAGCTCAGCGGCGTCCCGGCCAGGGGCACCGTCACCACGCCGGGTGTCGGGGGGAACGTCGCCCGGCACAGTCCGACGGCCCGCCCCACCTGGACCAGGTGCACACAGGCCGCGATGTCCGTCTCGAAGAGGGAGACGGGGGTGAACCCCGCCTGGGTGCAGGCGGCGGTGAAGCAGTCGGTGAAGCAGCCGCTCCCCGGGGCCGCGACCCACCGTTCCTGGGCGAGCTTGCCCAGCTCCAGCTCCTCCTCGTCCGCGCACGGATGGTCCTCGGCCAGCATCACGAAGACCGGGTCGCGCCCGACGAACTGCCACTCCAACCGCCCGGTCGCCGGGGGCGTACCGTCCCCGCACACGCCGACCAGAGCGAAGTCGAGCCGGGCCTGCGCCACCATGTCGGCCAGTTCGGTCACCGACCAGGCCGTGCAGGTGCTCACCGGAGCCGTGGGGTGGGCACCGGCCAGACGGTCCACCAGGCCGCCCAGCAGCGGCCCGTGGGTGCCGCCGATCCGGAAGCGCGGAGCCGAGCCCCAGGAGCGGGCGAACCGACGCGCGTCCTCCTCCAGTTGACGCATCGCGGGCAGCAGGACGCGCGAGCGGTCCAGAACGAGCTCGCCGAGCGGCGTCGGATGGGCGCCGGTGCGGTCGCGGACGAACAAAGCCCCGCCGAGGGCGCGTTCGATCCGCTTGAGCTGTCCGCTCAGCGCGGACTGTGCGAGGCCGAGCGCGGTGGCCGCACGGGTGAGGCTCCCCGCGTCGGCTATCGCGCGGATCACCTTCAGGTGCCGTAGCTCCAGGTCCATGAGTCCTCTTCTCGCGGACCGCGCTGTCCGGGCGCTCGGTGGGCGGCCGGTGAGCGGTCCGGTGTGGGGGGTGAGGCCCGTGCGTGAACTCGTCGCACACGCCCTGCGGGTGAAATTACGGCCCGCTCCACGATGCGGCAAGGTGCTTCCATGGCGCGGCCGGGTGGAGACACGGCGATGCCGCCGCCCGGGCCGGTCGGGCGGCGGCATCGGTCGAGGGGATCAGGACTGCGGCATCAGCACCTCGTCCACGATGTAGACCGTGGCGTTGGAGGTCTGCACGTTGCCGCACACGACGTTGGAGCTGTCGTTGACCTGGTACTCCTCACCGGAGCCCGAGGTCTTCACCTCCTGCTCGGCCAGCGTCTTGAAGGTGCCGTTCTCCAGGTCGGCGGGCTCCAGGCGCTCACCGACGACGTGGTAGGTCAGCACCTGCGTCAGCTGCTCCTTGTCGGCCAGCAGCGCGTTCAGGTCCTCCTCGGGGATCTCGGCGAAGGCGTCGTTGGTCGGCGCGAAGACCGTGATGTCCTCCGCGCTGTTGAGCGTGTCGACCAGTCCGGCCTCCGTGACGGCGGTCACCAGGGTGGACAGGGCCGGGTTGTTGGAGGCGGCGGTGGCGACCGGGTCCTGGGCCATCCCGTCGAAGCTGCCCTCGCCGTCCTCCGGGACGGCGGCGCAGCCGGGACCGAACGGCTCGGCCGTCATGGCGTCCTCGGTTGCGTCCGAGTCCTCGGTGCCCTCGGTGTCATCGGTGGGCTCGCTGGTCTCCTCCTGCGCGGCGGCGGTGGAGTCGTCGCTCGCGGAGTCACCGTCGGAGCCGCAGGCGGTGATGGCCAGCGGGAGGACGGCGGCGGCGACGACGGCCACGGCGGAACGACGGACGCGACGGAAGCTGTTCATGGTGACTCTCTCCAGTAGGTCGCGGGTCTCGGACGAGACCCTCTTTCGGGGGCGAAGGAATCTGGTCGTAAAGGGATGAAGCGGTCTTCGAGGGGCAAGCCGGGGGCGGGCCCCGGACCCCGGGGGCGGTGGAATCAGTCGACGGTGACCACCACCGAGTGATGTCCGGACGCCCCGTCGGGGACGGTCCCGGTGCGGCGGGCCGTCTGGACGCGCCCGTCACCGTCGGTGGCGCGCACCTCCAGCCGGTGCCGGCCCGGCGTGGCGGGCCACTGCCACACCCACTGGCGCCAGGTGTCGTCGGTGGCGACGGGCGCCAGCTCGGCACGCTGCCAGGGGCCTTCGTCCACCCGCACCTCGACGCGGGCCACCCCGCGCGTCTGTGCCCAGGCGACCCCGGCCACCGGCACCGTGCCCGCCGGTACCGAGGCGAGCGGACGCGGGGTGTCGATACGCGACTGGGTCTTGATGGGCGCCTGCGCCGCCCAGTCCCGCTTGACCCAGTAGGCGTCGTAGTCGGCGAACGTGGTGAGCTCCAGCTCGCGCAGCCACTTGCACGCGGACACGTACCCGTACAGCCCCGGCACGACCATGCGCACCGGGAAGCCGTGGTCGAACGGCAGCGGCTCGCCGTTCATGCCGACGGCCAGGAGGGCGTCGCGGCCGTCGAGGACGGTCTCGACCGGCGTGCCGATCGTCATGCCCTCCACCGAGCGGGCCACCAGCTGGTCGGCGGGCCCGCCGACCGACGGCGCCCGTACGCCCGCCTCCCGCAGCACGTCCGCGAGCCGGACGCCGATCCACCGGGCGTTGCCGACGTAGGGGCCGCCGACCTGGTTGGAGACGCAGGTGAGGGTGATGTCCCGCTCGACCAGCTCCCGCCCGAGCAGGTCGTCGAAGGTGAGCGTGAGCGGGGTGCGCACGCCCGCGCCGTGGAGGCGCAGGGTCCACCGCGTGGCGTCCACCCGGGGCACCCGGAGGGCCGTGTCGATGCGGTAGAACGCGTCGTTCGGTGTGCGGAACGGTGCGACGTCCCGGATGCCGAGGTCCGCACCGGCGGGTTGCGCCGGGGCCGCCACGTCCGGAGCGGGCAGTGACACAGCGGTACGGGACGCGGCCGCCTCGGCCCCACTGGAGCTGTTCAGGCGCCGACCCAGAGCGCCCGCGCCCGCCGAGGCGGCCGCCGCCACGGACGCGGCGAGGACGAATCCCCGCCGGTCGAACCCCTGGTCCGCGCCCGGAGCGACGACGGAGCCGCCGCCGTTCGGCAGCCCGCCGTCCGTCGGTGGTGGTGTGTCGGCCGGTGCGGTGGTCAGTCGTCCCGCCAGCAGGTACAGCACCCCTGCCCCGACCACGGACCCGACCACCGGGGGCAGCACGTCGCCCGTCTCGGCGGCCGGGCGGCTCAGCGCGGCCAGTACGCCGACCACGCCGAACACCAGCACGCCCGCCGAGGCGATCCGCCGGTGACGCAGGCCGAGCACGCCGAGGCCCATGGCGAACAGCGCGACGAAGACCAGCACGCCGCGCCGCAGCCACGTCTTGTTGTCCGGGCCGAGCGTCTGGACCGCCCACTCCTTGACCGCCTGCGGCGTCGCGTCGATGACCGAGCCACCGATGACGGTGAGCGGAGCGGACTCCGGCCGGACGGCCGCGGACACCAGCTCTGCGGCGCCCAGGGCGGACGCGGCGGCCAGCAGGCCGCTGAGCGCGCCGAGCGCCGACAGGCGGAGGCGTCGTGCCGAGTTCGTCTTCACATCCCGCATTCGGGCCCCGCCGCCCGGCGGATTGGTACGACCTTCGATCGAGTGAAATCCGCCCGGCGGTGCGGCGTGTCGGCTGCGACCGCGTTCCAGGAATGATCCACGCCGGACCAATCCGCCCGGCCGTCGGCACCGAATGCCCCTCGACGCCCCGGCCCGCGCGACGCGGGCGCGCATCCGTGGGGCCCAGGGAGGGAAGTGGCATGCCAGGCGAACGACGGCGCACCGCGGTCATCGGCAGCGGGGTCGCGGGACTCACGGCGGGATACGTGTTGAGCCAGGCGCACGAGGTCACGCTCTACGAGGCCGACGTCCGGCTCGGCGGCCACGCCCACACCCACGAGGTCACCGACCCCGACGGCACCACGCACGCCGTCGACTCCGGGTTCATCGTGCACAACCGGCGCACCTACCCCCACCTCCTGCGCCTGTTCGACGTGTTGGGCGTCGAGACGCAGGAGTCCGAGATGAGCATGTCGGTGCGGTGCGAGGGATGCGGACTGGAGTACGCCGGAGCGCTCGGCCCGCGCGGCCTGTTCGCCGACCCCCGCAACGCCCTGCGCCCCGCCTACCTGCGGCTGCTCACCGAGGTGCCCGTCTTCCACCGGCGCGCCCGCGCCCTCCTGGCCACGCCCGAGGGCGAGGCCGAACCCACACTCGGCCAGTTCCTCGCCCACGCGCGGTTCTCCCGCTACTTCGTCACCCACTTCATGACGCCGGTGGTCTCGGCGGTCTGGTCCTGCGCGGCCGACACCGCGCTGCGCTACCCCGCCCGGTACCTGTTCCGGTTCCTGGACCACCACGGGATGCTCTCGGTCACCGGTTCGCCCACCTGGCGGACGGTCACCGGCGGTTCCCGCGCCTACGTCGACCGCGTGGCCAAACAGATCCCCGTCGTCCGCACCGGCACACCGGTGCGCAGCGTGCGCCGGCACGCCGAGGGGGCGGACGTCGTCACGGCGGACGGCGGTGCGGAGCGCTACGACGCGGTCGTCGTCGCCGTCCACCCCGACCAGGCGCTGCGGCTGCTGGCCGACCCGACCGAGGACGAACGCCGGGTCCTCGGGGCGTTCCGCTACTCCCGCAACGCCACCCAGCTGCACACCGACGACTCCCTCCTGCCCCGCCGCCCCGGCGCCCGGGCCTCCTGGAACTACCTGATGCCCGCCTGCGACTCCGGCGCGGACGCCGTGCGGGTCAGCTACGACATGAACCGGCTGCAACGGCTGCCCGCCACCCGGCCGCACGTCGTCACCCTCGGCGGGGCCGACCGCGTGGACCCGGCGAAGGTGCTGGCCGAGATGGTCTACGAGCACCCCGTCTACACCCCCGAGTCCGTGGCGGCCCAGCGCGAACTGCCCGCTCTCAGCGGCCCGGTCACCGCCTACGCCGGCGCCCACCACGGCTGGGGGTTCCACGAGGACGGCTGCCGCTCCGGGGTGGAGGCCGCCCGCGCCCTGGGGGTGGAGTGGTGAGCGTGCCCGCGCTCTACCCCAGCGAGGTGGTGCACGTCCGCAACCGGCCGCTGCGGCACACGTTGCGGCACCGCACCTACCTGTGGCTCATCGACGTCGACCACCCGCCGCGGCTGCCCCGGCCGCTGCGCCCGCTGGCCCGCTTCGACGCCCGCGACCACTTCGCCGGCACCGCGTCCTCCCTGCGGGAGGGGCTCGCCCGCTACCTGGCCGCCCACGACGTGCGCCTCGGCGACGGCCGGGCGGTGATGCTGGCCCACGCCCGCGTGCTCGGCCACGTCTTCAACCCGCTGACGCTCTACTGGTGCACCCCCGAGGACGGCTCCGGCCCCTGCGTGGTGGCCGAGGTGCACAACACCTACGGCGAGCGGCACTGCTACCTGCTGAGGCCGGGGGAGGCCGGACGGGTCAGCGTGGCCAAGGAGTTCTACGTCTCGCCGTTCTTCCCGGTCGACGGCGGCTACCGGATGCGGCTGCCCGAACCCGGCGAGCGGCTCGACCTGACCGTCCACCTCGAACGGGACGGCGCCCGCCCGTTCACCGCCACCGTGCGGGGCCGGCGCCGACCCGCCGGCGTCCGCGAGCTGCTCCGGGCGGCGCTGCGCCACCCGTGGTCGACCCTCGCCGTCTCCGCCGCCATCCGGCTGCACGGCGTCCGCCTGTACCTGCGCGGCCTGCCCGTGCTTCCCCGTCCCCGTCACCAGGCCCAGGAGGGTGTGGAGTGAACGTGTCCGCAGTTGCCCGAGCCACCGCGATCGATCCCGTGCGGTGGCCTGACGTGGCGGAGGTGCCACGCGTCTCCCCGGCGCGGGTGCTGATCGCCGAGCGGCTGGTCCGCCGGGCCCTGTCCCGTCTGCCCCTGCGGGTCCGGCGGCCCGACGGCCCGGACGTCGGTCTCGGCGGCCCGCTGCTCGAACTGCGCGACCCCCGCGCGTTCCACCGGCGCGTCGCGGCCCACGGCCTCATCGGCTTCGGGGAGTCCTACATGGCCGGGGAGTGGGAGGCCGAGGACCTCGTCGGCGTCCTGACCGTCCTCGCCGCCCACATCGCCGAGCTCGTGCCCGCACCCCTCCAGCGCCTGCGCGCCCTGTGGGCCGGCCGCCAGCCGACGTCCCAGCGCAACACCCCGGACGGCTCGCGCGAGAACATCCACCGCCACTACGACCTGTCCAACGACCTCTTCGGGCTCTTCCTCGACGAGACGCTGTCCTACTCGGCGGCCCTCTTCCGGGGCTTCCCGGCCTCCTTCGACACACTCCCCGCCGCCCAGCACCGCAAGATCGACCAGCTCCTCGACCTCGCGGGCGTCGGCCCCGGCACGCGGCTGCTGGAGATCGGCACCGGCTGGGGCGAGCTGGCCCTGCGGGCCGCGTCCCGGGGGGCGACCGTCGTCAGCGTCACCCTCTCGGCCGAGCAGCGCGAGCTGGCCCAGCGGCGCATCGCGGCGGCCGGGCACGCCGACGCGGTCACCGTCCTGCTCGCCGACTACCGCGAGGTCACCGGACGGTACGACGCCGTGGTGAGCGTCGAGATGATCGAGGCGGTGGGGGCCGAGTTCTGGCCCACCTACTTCCGGACGTTGGAGAGGCTGACCGTGCCCGGCGGCCGGATCGCCGTCCAGGCCATCACCATGCCCCACGACCGCATGCTGGCCACCCGGAACACCTACACCTGGATACAGAAGTACATCTTCCCGGGCGGCTTCCTGCCCTCCACCACCGCGGTGCGGGAGGTGACCGCCGCCCACACCGCCCTGCGCCTGGACCGGTGCGACGCCTTCGGCCCGCACTACGCCGAGACGCTGCGCCTGTGGCGGGAGCGCTTCACCGAACGCGCCGACGAGGTCGACGCGCTCGGTTTCGACGCCACGTTCCGGCGCATGTGGACCTTCTACCTCGCCTACTCCGAGGCCGGGTTCCGCTCCGGCTACCTCGATGTCCACCACCTGCTGCTGACCACCCCGCCCGCGCACGACCCGCAGGAGATCCCCTCGTGACCACCGGTGCCGCCACGCGGCTCAGCGACCTCGCGGCCCAGTTCCTCGGCGGTCCGCTGCCCGTGCGGCTGCGGACCTGGGACGGCGACGAGGCCGGCCCCACCGACGCCCCCGTCGTCGTCCTCACCTCCCGGCGCGCCCTGCGCCGGCTGTTGTGGCAGCCCGGCGAACTCGGCCTGGCCGAGGCCTACATCACCGGCGACCTCGACGTCGAGGGCGACCTCGGCGACGGCCTGCGCCACGTCTGGCGGGCCGTGCGCGAACGGGGACTGCACCCGCCCCGGTTGCGCCCCGGCGACCTGCGGGCGAGCGCCGCACTCCTGGGGGACGCCGCCCGAACGGCCGTCCGCCTGGGGGTACCCGGCCCCCGGCCCGCGTCCCCGGCCGAACAGGCCCGGCTGTCCGGCGCGCTGCACAGCAAGCGGCGCGACCGCGCGGCCATCAGCCACCACTACGACCTGTCCAACGCCTTCTACGAACTGCTGCTCGACCCGTCCATGGCCTACTCGTGCGGATACTGGACCTCCCCGCCCGACACGGAGGGCTACGGTCTGGCCGACGCCCAGCGGGACAAGCTGGAGCTGATCTGCCGCAAGCTGGACCTCCGTCCCGGCATGCGGCTGCTCGACGTCGGCTGCGGCTGGGGTTCGCTCAGCCTCTACGCGGCCGAACACCGGGGTGTGCGGGTGACGTCGGTGACGCTCGCCGCCGAGCAGGCCGCCTTCGTCCGGGCCCGCGCCGCCGAACGCGGCCTGGCCGACCGGGTCGACGTCCAGCTGTGCGACTACCGGGACATCGACGGCGGCGGGTTCGACGCCGCCGTCAGCATCGAGATGGGGGAGCACGTCGGCGACGCGCAGTACCCGGAGTTCGCCGCGATGCTGCGGCGCATGCTCCGCCCCCGGGGCCGCGTCCTGGTGCAGCAGATGTCCCGGGGCGCGACCGCACCGGGCGGCGGCGCCTTCATCGAGACCTACATCGCGCCGGACATGCACATGCGCCCCCTCGGCCAGACCGTGTCCCTGCTGGAGGACGCCGGGCTGGAGGTGCGCGACACGCAGTCGCTGCGGGAGGACTACGTCCACACCGTCCAGGCGTGGCACCGCACGCTGGAGGAACGCTGGGACGACGTCGTCGCCCTGGTCGGCCTGCGCACCGCGCGGGTGTGGCGGCTCTACCTCGTCGGCGGGGCCCTCGCCTTCGAGGAGCGCCGCATGGGCGTCGACCAGATCCTCGGCGTCCGCCCCGGCCCCGACGGGGACAGCGGCATGACCGGCACGCCGCGCGCGTGGCACACCGACGAAGGGACGACGCCGTGAACGGCTTCCCCTGGGGCGACTTCGCCCTCAACCTGGCCTTCGCGGCGGGCAGCGCGCTCGCCGTCATGCTCGTCACCTTCGCCGTGGCCGTCGTCCGGGGGATGCACCGCATCGTGGACGTGGCGTGGGGGCTCGGCTTCGTCGCCGTGGCCCTGACCGGATACGTCCTCTCCAGCGGGCAGGGTGACGACGGCCGTCGGCTGCTCGTCACCGTCCTCACCGCCGTGTGGGGGCTGCGGCTGGCCGGACACATCGCCCTGCGCGGCCGGGGCAGGGGCGAGGACCCGCGCTACGACCGGATGCTGTCCAAGGCCCCGCCCGGCACCAGCCGCAACGCCTACGCCTTCCGCATGGTGTACCTGCTGCAGGGCGGGCTGGTCTGGCTGGTGTCCCTGCCGGTGCAGGCGGCCCTCTACGTGCCCTCCGGGCTCGGCCCCCTGGCGGTGCTCGCGGTCGTGGTGTGGCTGACGGGCCTGTTCTTCGAGGCCGTGGGCGACCGGCAACTCGCCCGCTTCACCTCCGACCCCGCGAACAAGGGCCGCATCATGGACCGCGGTCTGTGGAGCTGGACCCGCCACCCGAACTACTTCGGGGACTTCTGCGTCTGGTGGGGCCTGTACCTGCTGGCCGCCCCCGGGGGCTGGGCGGTGGCCGCCGCGACGCTCGTCTCCCCGGTGGTGATGAGCCTGCTGCTGACCAAGGGCAGCGGCAAGCGGCTGCTGGAGGCCCACATGGCCGAGCGCCCCGGCTACGCCGAGTACGCGGCCCGCACGAGCGGCTTCTTCCCGCTGCCACCCCGTGGGAGGCGGTGACGGGACGACTGACGCGACGACGAAGCGCCGTGGCCCCGCGTCCCGGGTGGACGCGGGGCCACGGCGCGTGGACGGTGCCGTCGGACCGTGCCGTCAGTCCTTGCCGCGCGCGGCCTTGAAGCGGGCCAGTCCGTCGGAGAGCTCCACCAGGGGAGCCGGGTAGCGGACGCCGTCCGCCTTCCACGGTTCGTGGATGCTGCGGCCGGGCAGGAAGTCCAGCTCCGGGAGCCAGCGCCGCACGTACGCACCGTCCGGATCGAAGCGGCGCGCCTGCGTCAGCGGGTTGAGCACGCGGTTGGGACGGGTGTCGGTGCCCGTGCCGGCCATCCACTGCCAGTTCAGCTGGTTGTTCGCCACGTCCCCGTCGACCAGCAGGTCGAGGAAGTGCCGCGCGCCGACCCGCCAGTCCAGGTACAGCGTCTTGGTGAGGAAGCTGGACACCAGCAGCCGGGCCCGGTTGTGCATCCAGCCCTCGTGCCGCAGCTGGCGCATGGCCGCGTCCACGATGGGGTAGCCCGTCTCGCCGTTCCGCCAGGCGGCCGCCTCGCGCTCGTCCGTGCGCCACCGGTCGTGCTGCGTGCGGTAGTCGGTGTGCGACGCCGAGGGGCGGGCGTGCAGCGTCTGGTGGTGGAAGTCGCGCCAGGCGAGCTGCCGTACGAAGGCCTCGGGCCCCTCGCCGCCCCGCGTGCGCGCGCGGTGCACGACCTCGAGCGGGGACAGGCACCCGAAGTGCAGGTAGGGCGAGAGCCGTGAGGTGCCGTCACCGGCCAGGTCGTCGTGCCGCTCCGCGTAGTCGCGGATGCCGGAGGACAGCCACCGGTCGAGCCGCTCCCGCCCCGCCCGCTCACCGCCGGGCGGCAGGCCCGGGGAGGCGCCCGGCACGTTCTCCGGGAGCGGCTTCGCCGACCCGATGTCCGGGACCTCCACCCGGCGCGGCGCACCCAGCGGGGACCGCGTCCGCACCCCCTCCCACTGCCGCAGGTAGGGCGTGAAGACGGCGAAGTGGTCCTTGCCGTTCGGCGTCACGGCGCCGGGGGTCACGGCGGTGATGACGCCGTCGTGGACGCGCAGCGCACAGCCCTGCTCACCCAGCGCCCGCCGCAGCCGTTCCTCGCGGGCCAGCGCGTAGCGGCTGACCCCGGCGGCGACGTGCACCTCCCGGGCGCCCGTCTCCCGGACGACGGCGCACACCTCGTCCACCACCGGACCCTCCCGGGTGACGAGCCGCCCGCCGCGCGCCCGCAGCGACGTGTCGAGGTCGGCGAGCGTCTCGGCGAGGAACGCCAGCCGGTTCGGCACGGTGAAGCCGGCCCGGCGCACCCCGTCGTCCAGGACGAACAGCGGTACCACCCGCTCGGCGGCGTCCAGGGCCGCCCGCAGCGGGGGGTGGTCGTGCACCCGCAGGTCGGAGGTGAACAGAACGATCGCCACCGAGGTCACCGGGGCGTTCTCCTTTCCCGGCCGCAGCCGGTCGTGCGGAACGGCTCAGACGTCGAAGGGCATGGCGGCCACGGGCTCGGAGGTCGGCTCGGCGGAGCCGCCCGGCGGTTCCACGGTGATGCCCATACCCGAGGCGCCGTCCAACGGCCCCTCCATGAGCATCGCCGTGTCGCGCGCCCCGGGGTCCATCAGACCGGCCGGACGCATGGTGCCCTCGTGGTCGAACCAGAGCTGGTACACCTTGCCCTCGGGCGGCGGCGGCATGTCGGAGGCGAGGAAGGCCGCCCTCCCCTGCTCCAAGGAGACCACGACGGTGGCGGTGGCGCCTCCGGGCAGCTCGCTGGAGGTCACCCGGGCGTCGCCCGAGGCCAGCACCTCCGCCAGCTGCTCCGACCGGTCCTGGGCCTGCTCGGCACGCCGCTGCGCGTCGCGCGCCTCCCCGTGCTGCCACACCGCGATGCCGCCGAACCCGACGGCCGCCGCGAGGCAGGCGGCGAGCACGAAACGGGAGAGCCCGCGGCCGCCGCGTACGGCCCCGCCGCCGCGCTCCTGCCGGGGCACCCGGGGCGGCTCCTGGCGCACAGTGGTGATCTGCTCCAGCACCCGCTCGCGCAGGGCCGGGGACGGTGTCGTGGCGACGGCCAGACCCAGCCGGGCGGCCGTCGCGGCCAGCTCCCGCACCTCCTGCGCGCACGGCTCGCACACCGCGAGGTGGCGTTCGAACGCGGCGCGCTCGTCGTCACCCAGCGCGTGGACGGCGTAGGCGCCGGTCAGCGTGTGCAGGTCGACGGTGGTCATGCGCTCACCCCCAGGCAGTCGCGCATCCGGATGAGGCCGTCGCGCAGCCGCGTCTTCACCGTGCCCAGCGGCAGGGCGAGCAGCTCGGCGACCTCGCGGTAGGTCAGGCCCCGGTAGTAGGCGAGGGTCACCGACTCGCGCTGGCGTTCGGTGAGCGTGCGCAGACAGCGCCGCACCTGCTCACGCTCCAGCCGGGCCTCGACCTGTTCGGTGACCTCGTCGAAGGCGGGAGTGCGGGCCAGCAGGGCGGCCTTCTCCTCCCGGTCGGTGGCGGCCTGCGCGGAGCGCACCCGGTCCACCGCGCGTCGATGGGCCATCGTCATGATCCATGCCATGGCACTGCCCTTCTCCGGTTGGAAGTGCGCCGCGCGGCGCCACACCTCCACCAGGACCTCCTGGGCCACCTCCTCGGCCTGGGCGGGATCCCGCAGCACACTGCGGACGAGCCCGAGGACGGGCCCGGACACGCGGTCGTAGACCCCGGCGAAGGCGTCGGAGTCCCCGCGCGCCACCGCTCCCATCAGCTCCTGGAGGTCGGGCCCGGGCGCGGCCGGACGACCGATGGAGACCGGCTCCCTCATGCCGCGGACCTCCCCGTGCGCACCGAGCGGGGCCGCCTCGCGGCGGCCGGCCGCACGTCGAGGAGCGGACAGATGGACGCCATGTGATTCCTCCCAGAGCCGGCTTCACCCCCGGTTCGGAGCTAAGGGCCCGTGCGGATTGGTGTGTCCTTCGAGATTCTTCCCGAAGCGCCGTGGCCGACCCCGGCACGTCCGTGGCCCGGCGGGCGGGCGGGGCGCAGCACACACACGCGCGCGCCGTTCGACCGGCAGCCGGTCGGCGGCGCGCGCGTGCTGCGCGAGAGGGCCCTGGAGCTGCCCGGGCCCGGGGGTCAGCCCGTCCAGTCCATCTCGGACGGGTCCGGGCCGAGCCGGGACGCCGACTCCAGGCCGGCGAGGGCGGAGAGGTCCTCCGCCGGGAGCTCGAAGTCGAACACGTCGATGTTCTCCCTGATCCGGGAGGGCGTCACCGACTTGGGGATCACGACGTTCCCCAGCTGCAGGTGCCAGCGCAGGATGACCTGCGCGGCCGTCTTCCCGTGCCGCTCGGCGATGCCGGTGATCACCGGGTCGCTGAGGATGTCCTTGCCCTGGCCGAGCGGCGACCAGGCCTCGGTGGCGATGCCGTGCGCGGCGTGGAAGGTGCGGGACTGCTCCTGCTGGAGACGCGGGTGCAGTTCGATCTGGTTGATCACCGGAACGGCGGACGTCTCGGCGAGCAGCCGCTCCAGGTGCGGCGGCTGGAAGTTGGACACGCCGATGGCCCGCACCCGCCCGTCCGCGTACAGCTTCTCGAAGGCCCGCCAGGTCTCCACGTACCGGTCGAACATGGGCAGCGGCCAGTGGATCAGGTAGAGGTCCACGTAGTCCGTGCCCAGCCGGTCCAGGGAGGCGTCGAAGGCCCGCAGGGTCGAGTCGTGGCCGTGCTCGCTGTTCCACAGCTTCGTGGTGAGGAAGACGTCCTCACGCGGTACCCCCGAGGAGGCGATGGCCCGCCCGGTGCCCTTCTCGTTCTCGTAGACGGCTGCCGTGTCGATGCTGCGGTAGCCCGCCTCCAGCGCGTGCGTGACCGCGGTGGCCGCCTCGTCGTCCGGCACCTGCCAGACGCCGAAGCCGAGCTGCGGCATCGTGACGCCGTTGTGCAAAGTGATGCTGGGAACGCTGCTCATCGAGCGGAGAATCCTTACGTCGTTCGTCAGTCTGTGCGTGTCTCTACCGGAGCAACAACGTCCGGTTCCCTCCGCGCATTCCCGCGCGGGCCGTGGGTGATGCTCACCGGCTCCGGTACATCGCCTCGATGTCGGCGGCGAACGCGCGTTCCACCGCCGCCCTCCTGATCTTCAGGGACGGCGTCAGCAGCCCGCTCTCCTCGGTGAACTGCGTGCCCAGCACGCGGAAGGCGCGGATCGACTCGGCCTGCGAGACGGCCGTGTTCGCCGCCAGCACCGCGCGCCGCACCTCGGCCTCCAGATCCGCGTCCCGCAGCACCTCCTGCGGGCCGAGCGCGGGCTTGTGGCGCAGCGCGAGCCAGTGCGCCACCGCCTCCGGGTCCAGGGTGACGAGCGCCGCCACGAAGGGCCGGTCGTTGCCGACGACCACGCAGTGCGCCACGAGCGGATGGGTCCGCACCCGGTCCTCCAGGGGCCCCGGGGACACGCTCTTCCCGCCGGAGGTCACCAGCACGTCCTTCTTCCGCCCGGTGAGCGTCAGGTAGCCGTTCTCGTCCAGCCGGCCGAGGTCGCCGGTGGCCAGCCAGCCCTCGTAGCGGAGGTCACCGCCTCCCGGCGGGTCGTTGTGATAGCCCGCGAAGACCTGGCCGCCGTGCAGCCACACCTCCCCGTCGTCCGCGACGTGCACCGACGCCCCCGGCACCGGCGTGCCGACCGTCCCGAAGCGGGTGCGCCCGGGCGGATTGGCCACGGCCGCCCCCGTCGTCTCCGTCAGGCCGTACCCCTCGTAGACGCGGATGCCCGCCCCGTCGAAGAACAGCCCCAGCCGCCGCTCCAGCGCCGAGCCGCCCGACATCACCGAGGCGCAGCGCCCGCCCAGCGCCTCCCGGAAACGGGCGTACACCAGCCGGTCGAAGAGCTGGTGCTGGAGCCGCAGCCCGGCGCTCGGCCCGGGGCCCTCCCCGAAGGCCCGTGCCTCGACGGCCTCCGCGTACCGCACGGCCACGTCCACGGCGCGGTCGAACGCCGTCAGCCGCCCCTCGCGCTCGGCCCGCCGTCGGGCGGAGTGGAACAGCCGCTCCAGCACGTAGGGGACCGCGAGGAAGAAGTCCGGCCGGAACGCGGCGAGGTCCGGCAGCAGCTCCGCCGCGCTCAGCACCGGCTGGTGCCCCAGCTTCACACCCCCGCGCACGGCGGCCACCTGCACCATCCGCCCGAACACGTGGGACAGCGGGAGGAAGAGCAGGGTCGCGGGCTGCTCCGAGGGCCGTGGCCGGACGACCTTCTCGTACGCACCGAGCATGTTGTCGCACTGGGACATGAAGTTGCCGTGCGAGAGGACGCAGCCCTTCGGCCGCCCGGTCGTGCCGGAGGTGTAGAGGATGGTCGCGGCGGTGTCCGGCGTCAGAGCCATCCGGTGCCGGTCCACCAGCGAGTCCGGCAGGTGGGCACCCGCCTCGCGGAGGTACGCCTCGGCGCCCGCGTCGATCTGCCACAGCCGCTTCAGCCCCGGCAGCCGGTCCAGTACCGAGCCGACCGTCATCGCGTGGTCCTCGTGCTCGACGACCACGGCGCTGACGTCGGCGTCGTGCAGGATCCACGCCACCTGCTCGGCCGAGGAGGTCGGGTAGATCGGCACCGGCTGGGCGCCCACGGACCACAGGGCGAAGTCCAGCAGCGTCCACTCGTACCGCGTCCGGCACATCAGCCCGACCCGGTCCCCGAACCGCACGCCCTCGGCCAGCAGCCCCTTCGCGACCGCCATCACCTCGTCCCGGAAGGTCGCGGCGCTCACGTCCCGCCACACCCCGGCGGCGTCCTTGCGGGCCAGCAGAGGCGCCTCGGGGCCGGCCTCGGCACGGCTGAAGACGGAGTCGGCCAGCCCGCCCACCGGCGGTGCCGACACCACGGCGGGGGCCGAGATCTCGCGCAAGAAGCCGTCCTCCTCGGTGCCCGTGCGGCGGGTGGGGGGTGTGCCGTCGCACGTGGCGAGGCCGACCGTACCCGATCGGCCGGACGCCGGAAAGGCGGTCATCGCAGGTCAGTAGGGGTGAATACGGGCGGCTCGACCACCGGCGCCCGGCCTCGTCGCACGGCGCACGGAAGATCTCCGGGCGCCGTCCCCCGGATCTGCACACCACCCGCACCGATCTCTGTCCGCGGACGGGCGCACGGGCGGTCCGCGCCGCCTGGTTCAGTGAGCGCCATGGCCCGCCCGCACCGCCTGTCCGGCCTGCTCCGCCTGTTCGACCCGTTCGTCGTGCTGCTCCTCGGCACCGTCGCCCTCGCCGCGCTGCTCCCCGCCCGGGGACCGGCCGCCGAGGCCGTCGGCACCTCCGCGCAGGTCGGCGTCGGGCTGCTGTTCCTCCTCTACGGCACCCGGCTCGCCCCCCGCGAGGCCGTCGCCGGGCTGCGCCACTGGCGGCTGCACCTGACCGTGCTCGCGCGCACCTTCGCCCTCTTCCCGCTCCTCGGCCTGGCCGCCGGCGGGCTCGTGCCGCACGCCCTGACCGAGGAGCTGTGGCACGGCCTGCTCTTCCTGTGCGTCGTGCCCTCCACCGTGCAGTCCTCCATCGCCTTCACCTCGGTGGCCCGGGGGAACGTCCCCGCCGCGATCTGCGCCGGGACGTACTCCAGCCTCCTCGGCATCGTCCTCACCCCGCTGTTGGCGGGCGTCCTGATCGGCACCACCACCGGCTTCTCCGCGCACGGGCTGAGCGCGCTCGGCACGCAGCTCCTCGGGCCCTTCCTCGCCGGGCAGCTTCTGCGGCGCCGCGTCGGGGGCCTCATCTACCGGGTCGCCCGGCACCGCGCGGTGGCGGGCCTGGCGGACCGGGGCGTCATCCTGCTCGTCGTCTACGCCGCGTTCAGCCGGGGCGTCACCGACGGCGTGTGGCAGGAGCTCTCACCGGGCCGGCTGGCGGTCCTGGGCGCGAGTGAGGCCGTGCTGCTCGCCGTGATGCTGACGCTGACGACCTGGGGCTCGCGGATGCTCGGCTTCGCCCGGGAGGACCGGATCGCCCTCGTCTTCGCCGGGTCGAAGAAGTCGCTCGCGGCCGGGCTGCCGATGGCCGCCGTCCTGTTCGGGCCGGACGCGGCGCTCGCCGTGCTGCCGCTCATGCTGTTCCACCAGCTGCAGCTCGTCGTCTGCGCCGTCCTCGCCCGCCGTCTCGCCCGCACCGCCCCGCACCGGGACGGGGAACCCCAGGCCGAGGAACCCCGGGCGGGAGCACCTCAGCCCCCGGGCAGCACCAGGCGCGCCTCACCGGTGTAGACGTTCATCGACGTCCCGCGCAGGAAGCCCACCAGCGTCAGCCCGCTCTCCTCCGCCAGGCGCACCGCGAGCGAGGACGGCGCCGACACGGCCGCCAGCATCGGGATGCCCGCCATCACGGCCTTCTGCACCAGCTCGAACGACGCCCGCCCCGAGACCATCAGCACCACCTCCGACAGCGGCAGCCGTCCCTCCTGGAGCGCCCGGCCCACCAGCTTGTCCACGGCGTTGTGCCGCCCCACGTCCTCCCGGACGTCCAGCAGCTCCCCGGCGGGGGAGAACAGCGCGGCGGCGTGCAGCCCGCCGGTGCGGTCGAAGACGCGCTGCGCGGCCCGGAGGCGTTCGGGCAGCGCGCTCAGGGTGGCGGCGGTGACGCGCGGCGCGGCGTCCGGCGGCATCGGCAGCCGCGCGGTCGTGCGGACGGCCTCCAGGCTCGCCTTGCCGCACACACCGCACGACGAGGTGGTGTAGACGCTGCGGGCCAGCCCCGGGCGCGGCGCCGGCACCCCGGGGGCGAGCCGCACGTCGACGACGTTGTAGGTGTTGGACCCGTCGTCCGTGGCGCCCGCGCAGTACACGACGTTCGCCAGCTCGGAGCGCCGGGCCAGCACGCCCTCGCCGACGAGGAAACCGGCGGCCAGCGCGAAGTCGTCCCCGGGCGTGCGCATGGTGACGCTCAGCGGCTCCCCGTTCAGCCGGATCTCCAGCGGCTCCTCGGCGGTCAGGGTGTCCGGACGCGCCGAGACCACCCCGTCCCGGATCCGCAGTACCCGGCGCCGCTCGGTGACCCGGCCCATGGCGCTCACTTCCGTCGAACCGCCGCTTCCCGTACGCCGCCCATTGTCCGTCACGGCGCGCCGTGCCCGTGACCGCGCGTACGCTCCCGGCATGGTCACCGAACAGCGCCCCATCGCCGTCTTCGACCTGGACGGCACGTTGAGCGACGCCCGGCACCGGCTGCACTTCCTCACCGGCCGGCCGAAGAACTGGAACGCCTTCTTCCGCGCCGCCCCGAAGGACCCGCCGCTCGCGGCCGGGGTGGAGCTGGCCCTGCGCTGGGCGAAGGAGTGCGACCTCGGGTACGTCACCGGGCGGCCCGAGCGCTGCCGTCGCGACACCGAGCGCTGGCTCGCCGCGCACGGGCTGCCCGCCGGGGACCTGTGGATGCGCGGGAACCGCGACTACCGGCCGGCCCGTGAGGCGAAGCGTGAACTGCTCCTGGAACTCGCCGCCGCACGGACCGTCGCCGTCGTCGTGGACGACGACGCGCAGGTGTGCGCCGCGTACCGGGAGGCCGGTTTCCCGGTGGTCGAGGCCGACTGGATGCCCGTGTCGGACGTCGCGGACGCGACCCTGCGCACCGCGCAGGAGGACGAGGGCCGCACCTGAGGCCGCGCGGGACGTCCGGAGCGCGCGCCCCGGACACGGACCGGTGGCGGGGAGGGGCTTGCGGTCCTCCCCGCCACCGGGGTCATGCCGCCGCCGGGGGTGCCGACGGCGCGGGGTCAGGGCTTCGGCTTGCCGCGCGTGCGGCCCTGTTCGTCGATCGTGTCGGACTCCGCGTCGATGCGCTCCTTGCGCACCCGTCCGCGCACGGTCTGGTTCTCGGTGGTCTCCTCGACCCGCAGCCGGACCCGTTCGACGGGCTGGACGCGCGTCTCCACCACGGGCCGGTCCTCGTGCAGCGTCACCTCGTACTCGGCCTCGGTGATCTCCGGGCCGGAGACCGCCTGGCCCTTGTTGGCCTCCGTGATCGGCTCGCGGTCCAGGCGCACCTGCTCCTTGCGGACCGGCACGGAGATCTGCTCCTCTTCCGTGACCACGTACTTGCGCAGCCGGGCGTGGCCGGTCTCGCGGCGTTCGGTGTGGACGTCGAGGTGCTCCTCGGACCGCGTCATGAAGTCGTCGTCCGAACCCCGCCGTGCACGCTCTCCGTGCTGCTGCTTCTCGCCCTCCCCGGCCATGCCGCCCCGCGCGCCCTCACGTCCTCGCATGTCGTCGCGTCCTCGCATGTCGCCCCTTCCACGCTTCTCGTCAGCCCCGGCGGTTCCCGGCGCTGTCCTTTCCTCCGGCTCGCCCCGGCGGTGCCGGCCACGGCCCGCCGCGGCTCCCGCCGCTCCGGCCGCTCCCGCGCCGGCCGCCGCCCCCGTGCCGCCCGCGCCGCCGCGCTCCCGGGCGGCCCAGCCGCCCTCGCCCGGCTGGTTGGCCTTGCGCCAGTGGGCGTCCCAGTCGATGCCGTAGTGGTCGTAGAGACGGTGCTCCTCGTCCTCGGAGAGGTGCCCGCCGCTGTCGATGTCGACGTGCGGGGCTCCCTTGATCTTGTCCCGGGAGTACGGCACCTCCAGGTGGTCCTCGACCGTCCGCGCGTCCCGCACGGGCACGAACGACTCGTGCGAGCCGAACATGCCGGTCTTCACGGTCACCCACTCCGGCTCGCCGGTGGTGTCGTCCACGAAGACGTGCTTGGCCTCGCCGATCTTCCGGCCGTCGGAGGCGTACACGGGATGGTCCAGCACACTGGGGATCTGGTCTCGCGTGATCACTTGTCTGCTCCCTTGGGTGGTTACGGATGAGTCCGCCCCGGGCCGTCCCGCACGGGCGTGGTCCGAGAGCTCGTGGACCGCGTTCCGGGCGGCGTCGGACCGCTGCCTCACCTCCTCCGCCACGCGCGGGCCGGCGACCCGCCACTCACGACGTCTCCTCGGTCGTCTCGGTCGTGCGCTCGGCCGACGCCGTCCCGCGCGCCTCCCGGCGTCCCCGGGTGAAGAGGACCGCCCCGGCGACCGCCCACACGCCGGTGACGATCAGCGCCGCCCAGCGCAGGTCCATCGCCCCCCACAGCAGGAACATGAGCGTCAGGGAGAGGAAGCAGAGCACCATGTACCCGGCGAACACGGCGGCGCCGAGCAGCCCGGCCGCCTTCCGTGCCCGCCGCGCCTCCTCCCGGACCTCCGCCTTCGCCCGCCGGATCTCCTCGCGGACCAGCCGCTCCACGTCCGCCTGTCCGCCCGGGTACGGGCCCACCGACGTCGCCATGTCATACCTCCGTAGGCGTGTCCTGCGCCGGACGCGCCGGGTGCCGGCGGCCCGGACCAGCCCGGGAATCCTCATCGCGCTCCGTCCGCTCGCCCGAGCCGCGTGCCCGATACGCGGACCGCTGTCGCCTCGGACGCCTCCATTCGGGTAACCACCCCTAATGGTGCAAAACGGATCAAACACGTCGCAACAGGAGAAACGGGAGTCACGCTGTTCGCGGGCGAAACGAGCGCCGCGCGGAGCCGTCCCTGTGCCCACGGTGCCGCCCACCTCGACAGGGCGTAGCCGTTGGGCGGCGGCCGGTGGGCCCGGTGAACCCTGGTGAGACCTGCCCGTAAACCTTGGTATCGTTGTCCGCGCGAGCACGCACCGGGTCCGGGTGGCGGAATGGCAGACGCGCTAGCTTGAGGTGCTAGTGCCCTTTATCGGGCGTGGGGGTTCAAGTCCCCCCTCGGACACAACGAAGAGAACCCCAGCCGAAGCTGGGGTTCTTCTGTTTCTCCGGCTGTGCGAGGACGACTCACGCCTGCGCCGCGTGGGCAGGTCGAGCTTCACTCCGACCAGGCCGCCCCAATGCGGCACGCCTTTGGCGAGCGTGACGGCGTCACGCTGGGTCCCTCAGTCCCGGGTACCACGATTGGAGCCTCTTCTCTTTTGTCGCGGTCCGTGGGGGTACGCGGTGTCGCATGACTCCCGCTCACCGCGCACCGCTTCGCCGTGCCACCGTCCTCGGCCTGCTCCTCGCGCCGCTCCTGGCGCTGACCGCCTGCGAGGAGGAGAGCGAGGGGGGTGAGGTCCTCCCCATGGTCGAGGTCCCCGCCGACCACGCGATCCGCCTGGCCGTCGACGAGGTCCCCGGCAGCGCCCTGGCCCGCCTCGAACTCGTCCAGCCGCAGGGCGAACAGCCGGTGTGGCACGGGGAGGTCGTCACGGACGACGGGACGCGTCACCTGGTCGAGGTGGACACCACGCGCTTCGAGGTGCTCGACTCCCGCACCCTCACCGGCGGGGACGGCGCCGCTCTGCGCGCCCTGCTGGACGAGGCGACGATCCTCCCCGACTCGGCGGTCAGGGAGGTCACCGATCCCGAGTACGGCAAGGTGACGGACGTCGAGGTCGGTGAACGCGAGGGCGGGCCGGCCTGGACCATCGAGGTGGCCACGCCCGGCGAGGAGGGGGAGGAGCCGACGTACGTGGTCGACGGGCGGACCGGCACGGTGGTGGGCTGACGTCTGGCGGGCGCCCGGGCCGCAGGACCTCCCGCCGCGTCACCCGCGACGCCCTCACTGTCAGTCGTGCAGGGCCGCCAGCAGCATCGGCAGGGACCTGCGGAACTCCCGGGACCAGTACGCGGGGTCGTGGGTGCCGGGGTGGAAGTGCGTGGTGAGCCGGGCGCCCGTCCGACTCAGCCGGGCGGCCAGGGTCTCGTTCTCCTCCCGCATGATGGCCTCGGTCGGGGAGTAGACGTCCTCGGGGAAGGGGTTCTCGGGGTCCTCCAGCCCGGGGATGTCCGGGTCGGGCTCGGTCCCCGGCGGGTCGAGCGGCCCGAGCCGGCCGTCGCCGCAGGACAGGTGGACGGGGAGGCCGCGCAGCCGGTGCGCGAGGTGGACGGGGTCGTGCGCCTCCCAGATCGCCCGCTGCCGCACGGGGTGGCCCCACAGGGCGAGCCAGTCCATGCCGAGGTACGTCATTCCGGCCCGGACCGTGTGCGGGTGCTGGAGCGGGTGGACGTAGCCGCTGTAGCTCGCCGCCGCGCGGAACAGGCCGGGGCGACGCGCGCTGTAGGAGAGGGCGCCGAAGCCGCCCTGCGACTCCCCGGCCACCGCTCGCCGCCGCCCGGCGCCGAAGTGCCGCTCCATCAGCGGCATGACCTCGTCGAGGTGGTAGGTCGCCACCCGGGGCGGGCCGCCCGCGCCGTGGTTCCACCAGTCGGTGGAGAAGCCGTACAGCGGCATGTCCGGCATGACGACGAGGGTCTCCCGCAGGTCGGCCAGGCGGTGGATGCCGTGGTGCTCCGTCCACGACAGGTGGTCGCCGTCGCCCCCGGGCAGCAGGTAGAGGGTGGGCCAGTGCGCGCCGAGGTGGTGACGCCGGTACCAGCCCCGGGGGGTGAGCAGCCGGACCGCGCCCCTGCCGCCGAGCGCCGGGGAGTCGAGCGTCAGGTCGATGACGCGCTCACCGGCGCGTTCCACCCGGACCACCCGTGGGCGGCGGGGCCGCGTGCCGGTGGTCACCTGCGCGGCACCGGCCGGACCGGCGGAAGCCAGCACCCCCAGGGCGGCGAGCGAGGCGAGGACGTGACGGCGTGAACGGCCGGGCGTGGGCGCGGTCATGGGAATCCCTTCGGGAGGAAGCGGCTGTCCTCCCGAATATGGACGGAGTGAAGATTCCCGGGCATCAGGGACACGCCCCAGATCCACCCCTCGGGGACGGTGCGGCGCGCGAGCGCTCAGCGGGCGGGCAGGAGGACGCCGGGGTTGAGGACGCCCGCCGGGTCGAGCGCCGACTTGGCGGCGGCGAGCGCGGCGGCGAACGGGTCGGGACGCTGCCGGTCGTACCAGGGGCGGTGGTCCCGGCCCACGGCGTGGTGGTGGGTGATGGTGCCGCCGTGCGTGACGATCGCCTCGGAGACGGCCGCCTTGATCTCGTCCCACTGCGCCACGGTGCTGCCCCAACGTCCCGGTGCGTAGACGCCGTAGTAGGGGGCAGGCCCGTCCGGGTACAGGTGGGTGAAGCGGCAGGTGACGACGCCCGCGCCGGCCACGGCCCGCAGCGCCCCGGTCGCGGCCTCGGTGATCGCGTGGTGCAGCTCGTCGAACCGGTCCCAGGTGCAGGCGGTCTCGAACGTCTCGACGATCATCCCGTGCCGGGCCAGGGCGTCCCGCTGGTAGGGCATGCGCAGGAACGCCGCACGCCAGGCCCGTTCCGCCCCGGCCTCGTCCGGTACCGCGTCGGTCCCGTCCCGCCCGGCGCTGCGGCTCCGCGCGGCCGGGACCGTGCCGCCGTGCGCCCGGGCCAGTTCGATCGCGCGGCGCAGGGAGGCGTCGACGGGGTGGTCGGCCGACTCGAAACCCAGGACCAGCACGCCGCCGCCCACGGCGACGTCCGCGTGGAGGAACGCCTCACCGGCGTCCAGGAGCCGGCAGTTGGCCGGGTCCAGCCCGCTCTGCGCGACGTCGCGCGTCGCGGCCACGGCGGCCGGCCACGCGTCGAAGTGCACGGACGCGGCGGCCTTCCAGCGCGGTCGCGGCCGCACCCGCATCCACGCCTCCGTGATGACGCCGAGCGTGCCCTCGGAGCCGAGGAACAGCCGGTCGGGTGAGGGCCCGGCCCCGGAGCCCGGCAGTCGGCGGGAGGCGCTGATCCCGCTCGGCGTGACCACCCGCAGGGACTCCGTGAGCTCGTCGATGTGGGTGAGCACGGTGGCGTGGTGGCCACCGGCCCGGGTGGCCAGCCACCCGCCCAGGGTCGAGAACGCGAAGGACTGCGGGAAGTGGCGCAGCGTCAGCCCGTGCGGGCGCAGTTGGTCCTCCAGGTGCGGCCCGAGGACACCGGCCTGGACGCGGGCCGCCCGGCTGGTCGTGTCGACCTCCACGACGCGGTCGAGCCGTTCCAGGTCCAGAGTGACGACGGCGGGGTGGCCGTCGAAACGCGGTTCGACGCCGCCGACCACGGAGCTGCCCCCGCCGTAGGGGATGACCGCGTAGCCGCGCTCCGTGCACCACTGGAGGACGTCCACGACGTCGCGTTCGTGGCGGGGCCGGGCCACCAGGTCGGGGACGGACGGCAGGTCGCCGTGCAGGTTCCGCACGACGTCCCGGAACGCCTTGCCGTGCGCGTGCGCCGCGCGGTCGCCGGTTTCGGCGGAGCAGAGCGGGGCCAGCGCGTCCGGCACCACGGCCCGGGAGGGCGGCAGTCCGAGCGACGCCACCCGCGGCGGCGGGTGGTCGGTCAGCTCGGCGTCCGGCAGGGCGGCCCGCACCCGCCGCAGCAGCGCGTCCAGTTCGGCGCCGCGCACGGCGTCCTCGACGTGTCCCCAGCCCCACCACGATCGCGTCCTGCCCACGTCCGGCACCTCCGCTGGATTTGACGTCCGGGTAAGTTACCGCGCGGTCACCGGCGGAGGTACCCCGCGCGGACGGCCCGCGCTCACCCGGGCGGCCCATGCGGGGCTCGACGCGACCGCCGGACGGGTGGACCCTGGAGACGGTGTGGCGGTGAGGGAGCGGGCAGAAGGGAGCCGGGTGCCATGGGCGGATTGCCGGTCATCGCGGCCGTCGACGGGTCCGAGCCGAGTCTGCGGGCCCTGGACTGGGCCGTGCAGGCGGCCCGGCTGCACGGCGCCGAGCTGCTGGTGGCACACGTGTGGCCCTGGCCGCCCAACATCCACGGCGCGCCCGAGCCGCCCCCCACCGCGCCCCCCGCCGTCGAGGACCCGGTGCTCGACGGCGTCCGCGAGCGCCTCGCGGGCCGGGAGGGGATGCCGGAGACCCGCTTCACCACGCTCAGCGGCACCCCGTCCGCCGCCCTGCCGGAGCTGGGCGGGCAGGGTCGGCTGCTGGTGCTCGGCTCACGGGGCCGGGGAGGGTTCGCCAGCCTGCTGCTGGGGTCCAACGGGCGGGCCTGCGCGGCGCACGCGGCCTGCCCCGTCGTGGTCGTGCCGCACCACGAGCGCGGTCGCGGGGCGGTGGCCGAGCCCGTCGGACGCGTCGTCCTCGGCCTGGAGCCGCAGGAGACGGTCGACGCGGTGGTGGACTTCGCCTTCCGGGAGGCGCTGCTGCGCGGCGCGCAGCTCCAGGTCGTCACGACCTACCCGGTGCCGTTCTCCACGCTCACCCTGCTCGGCGCTCCCCAGATGGACCTGACCGACCCCGAGGGGCCGGAGATCGCCCGGGAGACGGGGCAGGCCCAGCGGGAGCGGCTGGAGCACGCCACGCGGGGCCGCGCCTCGGAGGTCGACATCGACTGGGTCGTGGCGCCCGGCGACGCGGCCGGACGGCTGGTCGACACCTCCGACGCGGCCGACCTCGTCGTCGTCGGACGGCATCGTCACCGGCTGCGGCACGCGGGGATGTTCGTCGGCTCGGTGTCGAACGCCGTCCTGCTGCACGCCCACTGCCCGATCGCCGTGGTGCCACCGGGGGACCGCTGAGCGGCCCCGGATGGATGTGCGCGAGGTGCGCGCCCCTGGTCACGGATCTAGCGTCATGCGTGACGGTGCGTGGTCAACGTGTGTGCGGAACGGTCCGCCGCGGCCCCGCCCGGGAACCCTGGAGTACCCCCGATGCGCCCCTTGCGCCTGGTGCCCGCGACGCTGGCGGGCACGGCCTGCCTCATAGCCGCGACAGCCGCCCCCGCGTACGCCGCCGACGCCGAGGTCACACCCCGGCGTAGCGCGCCGGGCGGCACCCTCACCCTCTCCGTCAGCTGCGGTCCCACCGACGGGAGCATTCCAGGCGGCATCAAGGCGAGTTCGCAGGCGCTGGCCAGGGGAACGGTCACGCTGCGCCGCGTCGACGGACGGGAGTCCGGCGACCGGGAGGGCGGGCCCGTCTACCGTGGAAGGGCGAAGGTCGCCGGTCCCGACTTCTTCTCGGAGCGGGGACCGAACCCCGTCGGGCGCGTCTCGACGTGGGGCGTGGACGGCACCTGTCCGGGCGGTGAGCCGTGGGCCGCGAGCTTCGAGGTCGACCGCGAGGCGGAGGGGCCGACGCACTCGCCACGGCCGACCGGTTCGCCGCAACCGACGCACCACGGGCAACCGACGCACCACGGCCAGCCCACGCACCACCCGGCGCAGCCGACCCACCCGAGCGGACCCGTCCGCACGGGTGTGGGAGGCGCCTTGGAGGGCACCGACACCGCCGCCCTCCTCGGCGGCAGCGCCCTGCTGCTGGCCAGTGCCGGTGGCGCGGTGTACTGGAAGCGGCGGTCCGCACGCGGCCGGTCGTAACGGCCGTCCGCGCCCGATCCCCCGGAGGCGGTCAGGCTCCGGGGGATCTTCCCCGCGCGCCTACTTGAGCAGCCGCGACATGCGGCGGTCGGCCAGCACCCGGCCGCCGGTCTGGCAGCGCGGGCAGTACTGGAGGGAGGAGTCGGCGAACGACACCTCCCGGACCGGCTCGCCGCACACCGGGCACGGCTCGCCGGTGCGCCCGTGGACGCGCAGGCCGAGCTTCTTCTCCGCCTTCAGCTCTCCGGCCGCCAGCCCCCGGGCCCGCTCGACGGCGTCCCGCAGCGTGGCGCCCATCGCCTCGTACAGCGTCGCGGTCTCGCCCTCGGAGAGGTCGGCGGCGAGCCGGTAGGGGGACATGCGGGCCGCGTGCAGGATCTCGTCCGAGTAGGCGTTGCCGATGCCCGCGATGACGCTCTGGTCGCGCAGGACGCCCTTGATCCGGTGCCGCCGGCCCGCCAGGAGCTCCCGGAACGCCGCCAGGGTGAAGCCGGGGGCGAGCGGGTCCGGCCCGAGCCGCGCGACGCCGGGGACGTCGGCCGGGTCGCGGACGACGTACACCGCGAGCCGCTTGCGGGTTCCGGCCTCCGTCAGGTCGAAACCGGACCGGTCGGCACCCGCGAGCTGCAGCCGCAGCGCCAGCGGACCCCGGCCCGGCCGTGGCGGTGTCCGCGGCACGGTCTCGTGCCAGCGCAGCCAGCCCGCCCGGGCCAGGTGGACGACGAGGTGCAGCTCCCCGGCGACGAGGTCGAGGAACTTGCCGTGCCGGGCGACGGCGGTGAACGTCGCCCCCTCCAGCGCGGTGACCGGCGGGTCGAACGTCTTCAGGACGCTGACCGCCACCGGTCGGACCGTGGCCACGGTCCGACCGGTGAGGCGGTCGGCCAGGACGTCGCGGAGCGCCGCCACCTCGGGCAGTTCGGGCATGCGCCCAGTGTCGCGCAGCCCTGCCGCCCCGGCACCTCGCGCGGGGGGACGACGCGCCTACTTCCGGTTGTAGAGGCGCATGGTCACCGTCCCGAAGACGGCGCAGATGACCCCGGCCCACCCGAGGGACCAGGCGATCTCGTCGGCGGGCCAGTCGCCCGCCATCAGCCCGCGCACGGCGGACGTCAGGTGGGTCACCGGGCTGTTGTGCACGAACGCCTGCAGCCACCCGGGCATCGTCGCCGGGTCGACGAAGATGTTGCTGAGGAAGGTCAGCGGGAAGAGCACCATCATGCTGACGCCCATGACCGACTTCTCGGTGCGCAGCAGCAGGCCGAACATCGTCCACACCCAGGAGAAGCAGAACGAGAAGACGATCAGCAGGGCGACACCGGCCAGCACGCCGGTGACGCCGCCCTCGGGTCGGAAGCCCATGATCAGCCCGACGGTGAGCATGACCGCCGACCCTATGGCGTACCGGAGCATGTCGCCCAGGAGGTAGCCGACCATGGGGGAGGGGCGCCAGATCGGCAGGGTGCGGAACCGGTCGAACACGCCCTTGTCGATGTCGATGTTGACCGCGACACCCGTGTACATCGTGATCATCACGATGCTCATCACCAGGATGCCCGGCAGCAGCCCCTGCAGGTACTCCGTGGGCGACCCGGCCAGCGCGCCTCCGAAGAGGTACGTGTACATCAGCACCATCATGATCGGGAACGCCGTGACGTCGAACAGCTGCTCCGGGACGTGCTTGATCTTCAGCACGGCCCGCCGTCCGAAGGCCATGGACGTCGCCCAGCCGCTCGGGCGCGGGGGCCGCTCGGTGCTGATGAGGAGCGCGGAGAGGCTCTCGGCGGTGACCGGGGCCAGCTCCGCGTCCTGCGTCGCGGTGGGTGCGGGGGCGCTCATGCCACGGCCTCCTTCTGGTTCTTCCGGCCGTTCTGGCCGTTCTGGCCCGCCGTGCTCTCGCGCGGGGCGGCTGGGCGGTCGGTGAGGGCGAGGAACACCTCGTCCAGGCTCGGCTGCCCGAGCGAGAAGTTGTCGACGACGATGCCGTGCTGCGCCAGCTCCGCCAGCGCCCGGCCCGCCTGCTCGGCCGCGCCCTGCCCGCCGTCCCCCACCCGGGCGGTGAGCGCCAGCGGGTCCGGGTCGAGCGCGGCCTGGACGCCGAGCACGCCCGACAGCACGTGGGCCGCCTTCTCCCGCTGCTCGGCGGCGCGCAGCCGCAGGTGGACGGTGCCGCCGCCCACGGAGGCCTTCAGCTCGCCCTTGGTGCCCTCGGCGATGACCGTGCCCTTGTCGATCACGGCGATGCGGGAGGCCAGCTGGTCCGCCTCGTCGAGGTACTGCGTCGTCAGCAGCACCGTCGTCCCCTGGGCGACGACGGCCCGCACGATCTCCCACACCTGGTTGCGGCTGCGGGGATCGAGGCCGGTCGTGGGCTCGTCCAGGAACAGCAGGTCGGGCGTGTTGAGGATGCTGGCGGCGATGTCGATGCGTCGGCGCATGCCGCCCGAGTAGTTCTTCACCTGCCGACCGGCGGCCTCGCTCAGCCCGAACGCCTCCAGCAACTGGCCCGCGCGCTCCCGGGCGGCGCGCTTGCCGTGCCCCAACAGCCGCCCGAGCAGCACGAGGTTCTCCGTGCCGGTCAGATCCTCGTCGACCGACGCGTACTGTCCGGTCAGGCTCACCAGGCCGCGCACGGTGTCGGCCTCGTGCAGGACGTCGTGCCCGAAGACGCGGGCCTCGCCGCCGTCGGGCTTGAGCAGGGTGGCGAGCATCCGCACCGTCGTCGTCTTCCCCGCGCCGTTGGGCCCGAGGACGCCGTAGACCGTGCCCGCCGGGACGGTGAGGTCGATGCCGTCCACCGCGCGGGTCTCCCCGAAGTTCTTCACCAGGCCGGAGGTCTCGATGGCCGGGCCTCCGCCCGGGCCCGCACGCCGCGTGGTGCGCCCCGTTCGGTCAAGTGCTGTCATCATCCGCTCGCTTCCGTAAAACGTTGCCGGAGGTTCCGACGGTTGCCACGGCCGTTTCTCATCGGTCGGCGGCGTGCTGCTCCGCGCGGCCGCCGACCGTCGGGCCGAAGCCGGGGTGAGGGCCGTCGCTCATCCTGCCGGTCGCCACTGACAACGCCCCGGTCCCGAAGGACGCGGCACGCCTCCGGACGGGTGAGCGGAGGCGTTGGGCAAAGCATTACGCTCCTGTGCATGACCGCACTCGGCGAGAACGACGTGACCACCTCCGCAGGCCCGGGGCGCCCCACCGGCCGTCTGACCCCCCGACAGGCCCGCCTCGTGCGCGGGGTCGCCGCCGCCGTCGTGATGCTCGCCGTGGCCGTCACCATGGTCGTCCGCTTCGCCGCCGAGCCCTCGCTCCTGACGCTCGGGCTCTACGGCGTCGCGCTGATCCTCTCCGGTACGGCCATCGTGCTCAGCCGCCTGGGCCGCACCCGCGTGGCCACCGCGGTCCTCGGCGGCGGCCTGGCCGTCGCCGTCCTCGCCGTCCTGCTGCGGTAGGCGCGGTCACCGCAGTAACTGCGGTAACACCCGGTGGGTGCCCGGGTGGTGGGACGGGTGGCGCTGCGCCCGGCGGGGTCCGGTGCGTAGGCTGCGGGCCATGGACGGAGAACTGCCCGACGTGCGGGCTTCGGATGCGGAACGGGACGAGATCGCCGACGTGCTGCGGGACGCCCTCGCCGAGGGGCGGCTCGACACCGACGAGTTCGGCGAACGCCTCGACGCCGTGTACCACGCCCGTACGCGGGGCGAACTCGTGCCGCTCGTGGCGGACCTGCCGCAGGCCGACCGCCGCGCGGCGTCCCCGGCCCCGCGCGAGGCGGACGGCTGGACCGGCCGGTTCGGCGGCACGGCCAGTTCGCGGGGCGGCTTCGCCCTGATGGGAGCGTTCGTCCGCAAGGGCCACTGGGTGGCGCCGCGCACGTTCACCGCCGTCGCGGTCTGGGGCGGCGGGGAGATCGACCTGCGCGAGGCCCGCTTCGAGGACCGCGAGATCGTCATCCGCGCCACCGCCGTCATGGGCGGGGTGCACATCGTCGTCCCGCCCGACGCGGAGGTCACCGTCGGGGGCGTCGGCATCATGGGCGGCTTCGACCACTCCGCGACGGGCGGGGGAGCCCCCGGCGCCGTCCGGGTCAAGGTCACGGGCCTGGCCTTCTGGGGTGGGGTGTCCGTGGAACGCAAGCCGCTGCAGCGTCCCGGCGGGGAGCGCAAGGGCCTGCCCGGCGGTGCCCCGCACGGCACGTGACCGGCTACGCCGCGCGGCACACGACCCCGGCGACCGCCGAGGAGGCGGTCGCCGTCCAGGGCGCGCTGCGCGGCCGGGTCGTGGTGGCCGACGAGGCGCCGCCCCCGGGGCGGCCGGGCACGCTGATCGCCGGTGTCGACGTCGCGTACGACGACGCGCGCGACGCGGTCGCGGCCGCCGTCGTGGTCCTGGACGGCGGCACGCTGGAGGTCGTCGAGGAGGCTACGGCGGCGGGTCCGGTGCCCTTCCCCTACGTCCCCGGCCTGCTCGCGTTCCGGGAGTTGCCCGCCGCGCTCGCGGCCCTCGACCGGCTGCGGAACGTCCCCGACCTCGTCGTCTGCGACGGCTACGGGCTCGCCCACCCCCGCCGGTTCGGGCTCGCCAGCCACCTGGGCGTGCTGACGGGGCTGCCGTCGGCCGGTGTCGCGAAGAACCCGTTCGGGTTCGCGCACGGCCCGCTCGGCGCGGAGCGCGGCGCACGGGCCGCCCTTGAGGACCCCGCGACGGGTGAGGTGGTCGGGGCGGCCCTGCGGACGCGGGCCGGCGTCAAGCCCGTGTACGTCTCCGTCGGCCACCGGGTGACGCTGGACGCCGCCTGCGCGCACGTCCTCCACCTCGCCCGTGACTACCGGCAGCCGGAGACGACGCGGCGGGCCGACCGGCTGTGCCGGACGGCGCTCGCCCGTCCGGCGGCGGGGGCCTGACCGGCGCGCGCCCGCCCGGCCCGGCCCCCCGGCGTCAGACCCCGGCCTCCGGCCTGCCCGTGTGCGTCACCCGGAACTCCAGCCCGGCCTTCCGCAGCCGCGCGGTCAGGGCCGATCCCATCGCCTGAGCCGTCGTGACCTGGCCGGACGTTGTCGGCAGGTCGTCGAAGGCCAGCGAGAGCGCGGACTCGGCGAGCATCTTCGCCGTCTCGTCGTAGCCGGGGTCACCGCCGGACACCTCGGTCGCCACGCGCCGGCCGCCCCCCTCGCCGAGGAACCGCACGGTGAAGCGGCTGCGGGCGCGGCGGGCCTCGTCGGGGCCCTCACCGGGCGCCAGCCGGGACGACAGCCAGCGCCGGGCCGGCGGGATCTGGGCCAGGCCGACGAGCCCGGCCACTCCGGCGATGCCGCCGAGGGCCAGCGGCAGCGAACGCGTCGTCGCGGCGTGGCGGTAGGTGAAGTGCGGTCCGTACCGCTCCAGGGCGGCGGCCGAGCGGCCCACGATCTGCGTGTCGATCGTCGGCAGGGGCACCGCCCAGGTCTCCAGCAGGCCCTGGCGCCGCACGGTGCCCAGCGGCAGCGAGACGCGGCGCCCGGCGGGCCGTGGCTCGGCCCGGCGGCGCTCCCGCGCCGCCTGAAGCATCTGCGGCCCCCGGGAGAAGGCCCCCAGCGCCGAGGCGAACGTGCCGCCGGAGAACGTCGCGTTGCTCCACACGTAGCCGTCCACGGACAGCGGGACGCCCTCGGGGAGCAGCCCGACGGTGAACAGGACGCCCAGGTCGTGCGGGACGGAGTCGAAGCCGCAGGCGTGGACGAGGCGCGCCCCGGTGCGCCGGGCCGTCGCGTCGTGGCGGACGTACATGCGGTCGACGAACTCGGGCTCGCCGCTGAGGTCCACGTAGTCCGTGCCCGTCTCGGCACACGCGGCGACCAGGGGTTCCCCGTGCCGCAGGTAGGGGCCGACGGTGGTGATGACGACCTTCGTGTCGGCCGCCAGGGCGCGCAGCGCGGCCGGGTCGGCGGCGTCGGCCTCCAGCAGGGGCAGGTCGGCGCAGTGCGGGAAGGACGCCGTCAGCTCCTCGCGGACGGCGGCCAGCTTGGCCCGGTTGCGTCCGGCGAGCGCCCACCGGGCGCCCTCGGGGGCGTGCTGCGCCAGGTAGCGGGCGGTGAGCCGGCCGGTGAAGCCGGTCGCACCGAAGAGGACGAGGTCGTGGCTGGCGGGCAACAGGGGCTCCTTCGCCGGGTCGGGGTCCGGTCGGGTCCGCTCGGGTTCCACCGGCGTCGTCCCGGTGAGCGGACGGCGGGCGGCTGTCGGTGGCCGCGCCTACCGTGACCGTATGGCCAAGGCATCCGGTGATCCAACGGCGGTGTGGGAAGCGGTACGTGAGTTCGCCCTCACTCTGCCCGGCGCGGTGGAGGAGTTCCCGTGGGGCGAGAGCGTGGTGAAGGTGAACCGGAAGGTCTTCGTCTTCCTCGGCGGCGGTGACGGCGGCCCGTCCCCGGGGATCACGGTGAAGCTGGCGGACGCCGAGGTCCACGCGCACGCGCTGAGCTGCCCGGACGCGGCCCCCGCCGGGTACGGGCTGGGGCGCTCGGGCTGGGTCGGCGTGCCGCTGGCCCCCGAGGGCGCGCCGGGGGCGGAGCTGTTGCGGGAGTGGGTCGAGGAGAGCTACCGGACGGTCGCCCCCCGGCGGCTGGTCGCCGAGCTGGACGCCGCACGGTCGGGCGGCTGACGCCTCGCGCCGTGCGAGCGGTGCGGTGTCGCGGGTGTACCCGCCGGTAATCCCGTGCCCCGAAGGGCTTGTGGAAACAGGAACACGTTCTTAGCATCTTCGGTGTTACATCAGTTGTGTCATACGGCTGGGGGCCTGATGCAGGCGGCGAGGAGCGGGACCGGACCGCTGTCCGGGGTACGCGTGGTGGAGCTGGCCGGGATCGGACCGGGCCCGTTCGCCACGATGCTGCTCGGCGATCTCGGCGCGGACGTCGTGCGCGTGGACCGGCCCGGCGGCCCCGGCCTCGGCATCGAGCCGCACCTGGACGTCACCGGCCGCAACAAGCGTTCCGTGTTGCTCGACCTCAAGTCCGAGGCGGGCCGGGAGGCCGTGCTGGAGCTCGTGGCCCGCGCCGACGTCCTGGTCGAGGGCTACCGTCCGGGCGTCGCCGAGCGGCTCGGCGTCGGCCCCGGCCCGTGCCTGGAGCGTAACCCGGCCCTCGTCTACGGGCGGATGACCGGCTGGGGCCAGGACGGGCCCCTGGCCCCCCGGGCGGGCCACGACATCGGCTACATCGCCCTCACCGGCGCGCTCGGCCTCACCGGCCCCGCGGACGGCCCGCCCCACTTCCCGGCGAACCTGCTCGGCGACTACGCGGGCGGCTCCCTCTACCTCGTCGTCGGCGTCCTGGCCGCCCTGCACCACGCGCGGACGCACGGCGCCGGGCAGGTCGTGGACGCCGCGATCGTGGACGGCACCAGCCATCTGACGGCCATGCTCCACGGCATGCTCGCCGCCGGCGCCTGGCAGGACGCCCGGGGGAGCAACCTGCTGGACGGCGCCAGCCCGTTCTACGGCGTCTACGAGACGGCCGACGGCGGCCACATGGCCGTCGGCGCGCTGGAGGAGCGGTTCTACGCCGAGTTCACCCGGCTGCTGGGGCTGGACGAGGAGACGGCCGACCGTTCGGACCCGGCCGGCTGGGACGCCCTGCGCACGGCCGTCGCCGACCGGTTCCGCAGCCGGACCCGTAAGGAGTGGACGGAGGTCTTCGCCGACTCGGACGCCTGCGTGGCCCCCGTCCTCTCCCTCCGGGAGGCGCCGGAGCACCCCCACCTCGCCGCCCGGGGGACGTTCGTGGAGCACGCCGGTCTCACCCAGCCGGCGCCCGCCCCCCGCTTCTCCGCCACGCCCGGCGCGGTGCGCGCGGCTCCCGCCCTGCCAGGCGCGGACACCGAGTCCGTGGCCCGCGACTGGGGCCTGCCGCCGCACGTGTTCGGCGGCAGGCCCCAGTCGCGGGACCGCAGCGAACCCAACGAACCCCGCAACCCTTCCGCGTACCGAAAGGCCGCACCGTGAGCACCGAAGCGTTCGTCTACGACGCCGTCCGCACCCCGCGAGGGCGCGGAAAGGCAAACGGCGCCCTGCACGCCACCAAGCCCATCGACCTGGTCGTCGGCCTCATCCACGAGATCCGGGCCCGCTTCCCCGACCTGGACCCGGCCGCCATCGACGACGTCGTCCTCGGCGTCGTCAGCCCGCACGGCGACCAGGGCTCCGACATCGCCAAGATCGCCGCCATCGCCGCCGGGCTGCCCGACACCGTGGCCGGGGTGCAGGAGAACCGCTTCTGCGCCTCGGGCCTCGAAGCGGTGAACCTCGCCGCCGCCAAGGTGCGTTCCGGCTGGGAGGACCTGGTGCTCGCCGGTGGCGTGGAGTCCATGTCGCGGCTGCCCATCGGCAGCGACGGCGGCGCCTGGGCCATGGACCCGATGACCAGCTTCGAGACCGGCTTCGTGCCGCAGGGCATCGGCGCCGACCTCATCGCCACCGTCGAGGGCTTCTCCCGCCGGGACGTGGACGAGTACGCGGCCCTGTCCCAGGAGCGCGCCGTCGAGGCGTGGAAGGCCGGGCGGTTCGCCCGCTCGGTCGTGCCCGTCCGGGACCGCGCCGGCCTCACGATCCTCGACCACGACGAGCACCTGCGCCCCGGCACCACCGCCGACTCCCTGGCCACGCTCAAGCCGTCCTTCGAGACGATCGGCGACCTGGGCGGGTTCGACGCGGTCGCGCTGCAGAAGTACCACTGGGTCGAGAAGATCGACCACGTGCACCACGCGGGCAACTCCTCCGGCATCGTCGACGGCGCCGCGCTCGTCGCCATCGGCAACGAGGAGACCGGCCGCCGCTACGGCCTCACCCCCCGGGCCCGCGTCCTGTCCGCCGCCGTCTCCGGCGCGGACCCGACGATCATGCTGACCGGCCCCGCACCCGCCTCCCGCAAGGCGCTCGCCAAGGCCGGGCTGACGATCGACGACATCGACCTCGTCGAGATCAACGAGGCCTTCGCCGCCGTCGTCCTGCGCTTCGTGCGCGACATGGGCCTGAGCCTGGACCGGGTCAACGTCAACGGCGGCGCCATCGCGCTGGGCCACCCCCTCGGCGCCACCGGCGCCATGATCCTCGGCACCCTGATCGACGAACTGGAGCGGCGCGACCAGCGGTACGGGCTGGCCACCCTGTGCGTCGGCGGCGGCATGGGCATCGCCACCGTCGTCGAACGCCTCTGAGCACCGGACGCCCCCGCCCGCACCCGACACCTCCCTGGAGACCGACCGCCATGCCCGAGCCCACGCCCGCCACGATCCGCTGGGACCGCGACGCCGACGACATCGTCACCCTCACCCTCGACGATCCCGACCAGTCGGCCAACACCATGAACGCGGCCTTCACCGCGTCGCTGACCGACGTCGCCGACCGCCTCGAAGCCGAACGCGACACCGTGCGCGGCGTCATCGTCACCTCGGCCAAGAAGACGTTCTTCGCGGGGGGCGATCTGCGCCTGCTCATCCGGGCGACGCCCGAGAACGCCCAGGACGTCCACGACAAGAGCATGCGGATCAAGCGCGACCTGCGGCGCATCGAGACGCTCGGCAAGCCGGTCGTCGCCGCCATCAACGGGGCCGCGCTCGGCGGCGGTTACGAGATCGCCCTGGCCTGCCACCACCGCGTCGCCCTGGACGCGAAGGGCAGCCGCATCGGCCTGCCCGAGGCCACCTTGGGCCTGCTGCCCGGCGGGGGCGGCGTCGTGCGCACCGTGCGGCTGCTCGGCATCGCCGACGCGCTGCTCAACGTGCTGCTGCAGGGGCAGCAGCACGTCCCGGCCGCCGCGCTGGAGAAGGGCCTGGTCCACGCCCTCGCCACCAGTGAGGAGGACATGCTCGCCCAGGCGCGGGCCTACATCGACGCCCACCCCGAGTCGCACCAGCCCTGGGACGCCCCCGGCTACAAGATCCCCGGCGGCACCCCCGCGCACCCCAAGTTCGCGGCCAACCTCCCGGCCTTCCCCGCCAACCTGCGCAAGCAGACCGGCGGCGCCCCCTACCCCGCCCAGCGCAACATCCTGGCCGCCGCCGTCGAGGGCAGCCAGGTCGACTTCGCCAACGCCGAGGTCATCGAGGGCCGGTACTTCACCGAACTGGCCACCGGGCCGATCGCGAAGAACATGATCCAGGCGTTCTTCTTCGACCTCCAGGCGGTCAACGCCGGCGCCAGCCGCCCGGACGGCGTCCCCGAGCGCCGGGTCTCCAAGGTCGCGGTGCTGGGCGCGGGCATGATGGGGGCGGGCATCGCCTACTCCTGCGCCAAGGCCGGCATCGAGGTCGTGCTCAAGGACGTGTCCCCGGAGGCCGCCGAGAAGGGCAAGGCCTACTCCGTCGCCCTGGTCGACAAGGCGCTTTCGCGGGGGAGGACCACCCAGGAGAAGCGGGACGCGCTGCTCGCCCGCATCACCCCCACCGCCGACCCGGCCGACGTCGCGGGCTGCGACGCCGTCATCGAGGCCGTCTTCGAGTCCACCGAGCTGAAGCACCAGGTGTTCCAGGAGATCCAGCACCTCGTCGAGCCCGACGCGCTGCTGTGCTCCAACACCTCCACGCTGCCGATCACCGGGCTCGCCGAAGGGGTCGAGCGGGAGAGCGACTTCATCGGCCTGCACTTCTTCTCGCCCGTCGACAAGATGCCGCTCGTGGAGATCGTGCGCGGGCGGAAGACCGGCGACGAGGCCCTGGCCCGCGCCTTCGACCTGGTGCGTCAGATCAACAAGACGCCCATCGTCGTCAACGACGCGCGCGGCTTCTTCACCTCCCGCGTCATCGGGCAGTTCCTCAACGAGGGCGTCGCGATGGTCGGCGAGGGCATCGAGCCCGCCTCCGTCGAGCAGGCGGCCGGACAGGCCGGATACCCGGCGAAGGTGCTGTCCCTCATGGACGAGTTGACGCTCACCCTGCCGCGCAAGATCCGCAACGAGACCCGCGCCGCGTTGGAGGCCGAGGGGATCGACTGGCCCGGGCACCCGGCCGAGGCCGTGATCGACCGGATGGTCGACGAGTTCGGCCGCCCCGGCCGCGGCGGCGGCGCCGGGTTCTACGACTACGAGGACGGCAGGCGCACCCGGCTGTGGCCCGGGCTGCGTGAGCACTTCGGCAGGCCGGAGGGCGAACGGCCCGAGGTGTCGCTGCGGGACCTGAAGGAGCGCATGCTCTTCTCCGAGGCCCTCGACACCGTGCGTTGCCTGGAGGAGGGCATCCTCACCACCGTCGCGGACGCCAACATCGGCTCCATCATGGGCATCGGCTTCCCGCCGTGGACGGGCGGCGCCCTCCAGTACATCAACGGCTACGAGGGCGGCCCGTCCGGCTTCGTGGCCCGGGCCCGCGAGCTCCAGGAGCGCTACGGCGACCGCTTCGCCCCGCCCGCGCTGCTGCTGGAGAAGGCGGAGAAGGGCGAGCGGTTCAGCGACTGACGCCGTCGTCGGGGCGCTCCGCCCCGGCCGCGTCCGGCCCCAGCCGCGGGACGCGCTCCTTCGGGAACGCGTCCCGCAACTCGGCCTTCAGCGAGCGTTGGAACGCGGTCAGCAGGGCCTGTACGACGACGGGCTGCATGTGGGCCGAGAGCGACTTCATGCGCTCGACGTCGTCCGGGGCGGGCCCGGCGGCCCGGTAGGGCTCCCACACCTCGTCCCGGAAGAGCCGGCTCAGCTCCCGGGCCACCTCACGGGCGTGCCCGACGACGACCTCGCGGGCGGCGAGGATCGACTCCAGCGAGAAGGGCACGTCCAGCAGCCGCACACCGAGGTGGAGCAGCCCGGGGTCGACGAGGAACACCTCCGGGTCGTCCGTGCGCTCCAGGATGTTCATCGCGGTGAGCCGTTCGACGTCGGCCTCCCGCAGCGCCCGGCCGCAGCGGCGCTCCAGCTGCTCGCGGGTGACCTCGTCGGCGGTGTCCGGCATCCAGGAGGCCACCAGCGCCCGGTGGATGGCCAGCTCGTCGGCGCTCAGGCCCTCCGGCAGCCGCTGCACGTAGCGCTCGATGGCGGCCAGCGTCATGCCCTGGCTCTGCAGCTCCTCGATGAGGGCCAGCCGCGAGACGTGGTCGGGCCCGTACCGGCCGACGCGGCGGGGTCCGATGTCGGGCGGGGGCAGCAGACCGCGCGTGCTGTAGAAGCGGATCGTGCGCACGGTGACGCCCGCACGGGCGGCCAGTTCGTCGACGGTCATGCTCGTCATGGTGCAACAGTATTGCTGTCTCACCAACGCTGTGAAGCCATCCGCCCCCACCGCGACCGCCCGGGCACCCTGTTGCGCCCGTCACGCCTCCGCGACGGGCCCCTCCCGGAGGGACCGGCCCGTGGGGGCCGGTCCCGGTGGGGTCAGTGGCCGATCACGGGGTAGTGGTCCGAGAGGTTGGTGTAGGTGTACGACGTGCCCCAGCTCGTGACCGTCCAGGGCGCCGAGCGCTCGTCCACGGTCTCGTTGTGCCACTCCGCGGGGCGCGCGTGGCCGGCCCGGTGCAGGACGTGGTCCAGGTGTTCGCGGGCCTCGCCCGGGTAGCGGTCGGCGGCGATCGAGTTGCGCTGCGGGTCGAAGGAGTGGGCGGGGCCGGAGCGACCGTCGGCGTCCACCACGTCCGCGTCGGCCAGCATCGTCGCGTACTCGGCGCTGTGGCTGTCGACGTTGAAGTCCCCGGCGACGATCACCTGCTCACCGGCCGGGATGCGCCGGGCGTCCAGGAAGGCGTCGAGCTCCTTGAACTGGCTGCTGCGCACCCGCGCCGCCTCGCCCGCCCCACAGCCGGGGTCGGTGGACTGGGCGTGCGTCCCCACGACGTGCACCGGTGTGCCGTTCACGTCCAGCTCGGTGTAGACGAAGCCCTTGTTGGAGTACCAGTCCGAGCCGCAGCCCTCCGCGTAGACGTACTGCTCCTTGCGGACGATGGGCCAGGTGCTCAGCACGGTGACGCCCCCGTCCTCCGGGGTGAAGGAGGAGTACGCGCCGCCGGTCGCGTCCCAGCCGCCGCGCGAGCGGCCGAGCACGGGTGTGCGGTGCGGGTAGTCCTCGGCTGCGGCGGCCAGCAGGGCGTCGGAGGAGGAGTTGTCGAACGTCTCCTGGAGGACGACGACGTCGTTGCCCCGGAAGAAGTCGGTGCGGGGGATCTCGGCGGCCCGGTGGTCCTGGCCCCAGTTGGGGTACAGGGTCCTGCTGAACAGGAAGGCGTTGTAGCTGAGGACCCGCAGGTGCGGGGTGTCCGCGGTGGCCGTCGCCGTCGCCGCCGTCGCCGGAGCGGCGGTGGCCGGTGGGGTGGCACCGGCCACCAGGGCGGCGAGGGCGACGGCGGCGACGGCCGTCGAGCGGGCGGAGCGAAGCCAGGGGCGCTTCGGCACGGGGACTCCCTTGGGGTGGGGACACGTTGACGCACAGGAAAGCAGCCGCGATTACTCCTAAGTAACCCTCAGGAGTGAGCGAAGTGCACCGCGGGTCAACTCCCGGCCTCAGCCCCGGACCGGCTCCAGCGTCTCCGGATCCGCCTCCCTCACCTCCCCGTCCAGGTGCAGCCACCGGGTGATGCCCAGCGACCGCAGGAACGGCACGTCGTGACCGGCCACGATCAACGCGCCCTCGTAGCCCTCCAGGGCCGCCGTCAGCTGGTCGACGGAGGCGAGGTCCAGGCTGTTGGTCGGCTCGTCCAGCAGCAGGAGCTGCGGCGCGGGCTCGGCCAGCATGAGGGCCGCCAGCGTCGCCCGGAAGCGCTCGCCGCCGGAGAGCGTCCCCACGAGCCGGTCCGCCCGCTCGCCGCGGAAGAGGAACCGTGCCAGCTGCGCCCGGACGCGGTTGTCCCCGGCCTTCGGGGCCGTCCGCGCCACGTTCGCGACGATGCTCAGCCCCTCGTCGAGCACGTCCAGCCGCTGCGGCAGCATCCGGGCCGGGACGTGGGTCGTCACCGTCCCCGCGCGGGCCGGCAGCCCTCCGGCGACGGTGCGCAGCAGCGTCGACTTCCCGGCGCCGTTGGCGCCGATCAGCGCGATCCGCTCGGGCCCGTGCACGTCGAACGTCGCCCGCGCGCCGCAGCGCAGTTCGACCTCGCGCAGGCTCAGCACCTGGCGTCCGTGCGGGACGGCCGTGAAGGGCAGCTCCACCCGGATGCGCGCCTCGTCGCGTACGTGCTCGGCCGCCTCGTCCAGCCGCTCGCGCGCGTCGGCGAGCCGCTGCTCGTGCAGGATGCGGTGCTTGCCGGCGGAGACCTGCGCACTGCGTGCGCGCAGCCGCATGACGACGCGTGGCTCCCGCTTGGTGGCGTACATCTTCCGGGCGTAGCGGTTGCGGGCGGCCAGCTTGCCGTGCGCCTCGACCAGTTCCTGCTTCTGGCGGCGCAGGTCGGACTCGGCCGCGCGCAGCGTGCGCTCGGCCGCGGCCTGCTCCGTGGCGAGCGCCTCCTCGTAGGCGGAGAAGTTCCCGCCGTACACGCGCACCTCCCCGTCGTGCAGGTCCGCGATCCGGTCGACGCGCTCCAGCAGTTCGCGGTCGTGGCTGACGACGACGAGCACGCCGCGCCAGCCGTCCACCGCCGCGTACAGCCGCTGCCGGGCCGCGAGGTCGAGGTTGTTGGTCGGCTCGTCGAGCAGCAGCACGTCGGGCCCGCGCAGCAGCAGAGCCGCGAGCCGCAGGAGGACGCACTCGCCACCGGAGACCTCGCCGACCGTTCGGTCGAGCCCGACGCCCGTCAGGCCGAGGGAGTCGAGCGTCGCGCGGGCGCGCTCCTCGATGTCCCAGTCGTCCCCGAGCGTCGTGAAGTGCTCTTCGCGGACGTCGCCGGACTCGATGGCGTGCAGCGCCGCGCGGCGGGTGGCGATGCCCAGCGCCTCGTCGATCCGCAGCCCCGTCGCCAGGGTGACGTCCTGCGGCAGGTGACCGATCTCGCCGGTGACGCGCAACGTGCCGCCCTCCGGGGTGAGTTCTCCCGCCAGCAGCTTCAGCAGGGTGGACTTGCCGCTGCCGTTGGAGCCCACGAGGCCGGTGCGCCCGGCGCCGAGGGCCAGATCGAGACCGTCGAAGACGGGTGAGCCGTCCGGCCAGGCGAAGGTGAGACCGGTGGCGGTCACGGAGAGGGACGGGCGGCCGGGGGTGGGGTGGGTGGACACAGGGCGCCTCCTGGTTGCTTCTCGAACGGGCTGAGAGGGGGGAGCAACACGGGAAGACACCGCGGACCGGGCGGCGGGGAGGGCGGCCGGAGGGGAGCGTCGGGAGGGCCGGCCGGGAGGCCGGGGCGGGGCTCGCCTCATCGAGGTCGCACCCGTGGCACGCGCCGGACGGCGCGGACGTCCCGGGGCGCGGGACGTCGAACGGTGCACACGGTGTCTTCCGACCTCAGACGAGCAACGGCCTCTCCGATCAACGGCTCCACGACGACATGGCCGAAAGCGAGGTTAGGACGGGGACCGTTACCGCGCAACGCATTTACGTGGTGACCGTGGATGTGCTGTGCTGCCGCCCATGGTCCATACCAGTGCGCATTCCGCTCATCCCACGGTTCCGCTCCGGCCGATGACCGTTCCCGCCCACGAGGCGGCGGACCGGGGCCGGGCCTTCCACACGATCATGGCCCAGCGCCGTACCGTCCGGGACTTCGACTCCCGGCCCGTTCCCGCCGAGACGGTGGACTGGGCGATCCGGACGGCGGCCACCGCGCCCAGCGGGGCCCACGTGCAGCCCTGGCGCTTCGTCGTCATCACCGACCCCGAGCGCAAGCGGCGGCTGCGGGAGGCCGCCGAGGCCGAGGAGCGGGAGTTCTACGAGCGCCGGGCGTCACAGGAGTGGCTCACCGCGCTCGCGCCGATCGGCACGGACTGGCGCAAGCCCTTCCTGGAGACCGCGCCGGTCGTCATCGTCGTCTTCGAGGTGCACAAGGGGCCGCACACGCCGCGCCCCTACTACACCAAGGAGTCCGTCGGCATCGCGGTCGGGCTGATGCTGGCGTCCCTGCACCAGTCCGGGCTGGCCACCCTCACCCACACGCCGAGCCCGATGCGCTTCCTCAACGAGGTGTGCGAGCGGCCGCCCGAGGAGCGGGCCGCCTACGTCGTGCCCGTGGGGTACCCGGCCGAGGACGCGCGCGTGCCGGATCTGCGGCGCAAGAGCCTGGACGAGGTCGTCGTCCGGCTCTGAGGAGGCCCCGTGGGGCGCCGTGTGGTGACGCGGCGCCCCACGGACGGCGGTGCGTCAGCGCAGCCCGGCGCGGCGCAGGGCCTCGGCCATCGCGTCGTTGGCCGGGGCGCCGCCACCCTGCCGGCCGCCCCGCTGACCCCCGCGCTGGCCGCTGCCGCGCTGCCCGCCGCGCTGCTCGCCGCGTGGGCCGCCGCCGCGCTGGCCGCCGCGTTCGCCCTCCCGGCGGGCCGGCACTGCGCCACGGCGGCCACCCCGCCCGTCCCCCGAGCCCTTCCCCGGCTCGTCGTCGAGACGCAGCGTCAGCGAGATGCGCTTGCGGGCCTCGTCCACCTCCAGGACCTTCACCTTCACGATGTCACCCGGCTTGGCCACGTCGCGCGGGTCCTTCACGAACGACTTCGACATCGCCGAGACGTGCACCAGGCCGTCCTGGTGGACGCCGACGTCCACGAACGCGCCGAAGGCCGCCACGTTGGTGACCACGCCCTCCAGCACCATGCCGGGGCTCAGGTCGGCGAGCTTCTCCACGCCCTCCTTGAACGCCGCCGTGCGGAAGGCCGGACGCGGGTCGCGCCCGGGCTTCTCCAGCTCGCCCAGGATGTCGGTGACGGTCGGCAGACCGAACGTCGCGTCCACGAAGTCGGCGGGCCGCAGGGTCCGCAGGACCGTGGAGTTGCCCACGAGGGCCGCGACGTCCCCGCCGTGCGTCTTCGCCATCCGGCGCACCACCGGGTACGCCTCCGGGTGGACGCTGGAGGCGTCCAGCGGGTCGTCCCCGCCCCGGATGCGCAGGAAGCCCGCGCACTGCTCGAACGCCTTGGGCCCCAGGCGCGGCACGGACTTCAGCCCGGTGCGGCTGCGGAAGGGACCGTTGGCGTCCCGATGGGCGACGATGTTCTCCGCCAGGGTGCCGCCGATGCCCGACACCCGCGAGAGCAGCGGCGCCGAGGCGGTGTTGACGTCGACCCCGACGCCGTTCACGCAGTCCTCCACCACCGCGTCCAGCGAGCGGGAGAGCTTCACCTCGGACAGGTCGTGCTGGTACTGGCCGACGCCGATGGACCTCGGGTCGATCTTCACCAGCTCCGCCAGCGGATCCTGCAGGCGGCGGGCGATGGAGACCGCGCCGCGCAGGGAGACGTCCAGATCCGGCAGCTCCTGCGAGGCGAAGGCCGAGGCCGAGTACACCGAGGCACCGGCCTCGGAGACCATGACCTTCGTCAGGCCCAGCTCCGGCTCCCGGGCCAGCAGGTCGGCGGCCAGCTTGTCCGTCTCCCGCGAGGCCGTGCCGTTGCCGATGGCGATCAGCTCCACGCCGTGCGTCCGGGCCAGCTCGGCCAGGGTGGCCAGCGACGCGTCCCACTTCCGCGCCGGGGCGTGCGGGTAGATCGTGTCGGTCGCCGCGACCTTGCCGGTGGCGTCCACCACCGCCACCTTCACGCCGGTGCGCAGGCCCGGGTCCAGGCCCATCGTGGCCCGGCTGCCGGCGGGCGCGGCCAGCAGCAGGTCCCGCAGGTTGGCCGCGAAGACACCGACGGCGTCGTCCTCGGCCGCCTGCCGCAGCCGGGTGCGCAGGTCGATCCCCAGGTGCACCAGCACGCGCGTGCGCCAGGCCCACCGCACCGTCTCGGCCAGCCAGTCGTCCGCCGGGCGGCCCCGGTGGACGATGCCGAAACGCGCGGCGATGGCCCGCTCGTAGGCGGTCGGTCCCGGCTCCGAGGCCGCCTCGGCGGTCGCCTCGGGCTCCAGGGTGAGGTCGAGGACCTCCTCCTTCTCACCGCGCAGCATGGCCAGCACGCGGTGCGAGGGCAGCTCCGTGAACGGCTCGGCGAAGTCGAAGTAGTCCGCGAACTTCGCGCCCTGCTCCTCCTTGCCGTCCCGCACCTTCGCCGCGAGCCGGCCCTCGCGCCACATCCGCTCGCGCAGCTCACCGATCAGGTCGGCGTCCTCGGAGAAGCGCTCGGTGAGGATCGCCCGCGCGCCCTCCAGTGCCGCGGCGGTGTCGGCCACGCCCGCGTCGGCGTCGACGAACGCCGCCGCTGCCGCCGCCGGTTCCACGGAGGGGTCGGTCAGCAGGCCGTCGGCCAGCGGCTGAAGCCCCGCCTCCCGGGCGATCTGCGCCTTCGTGCGCCGCTTGGGCTTGTACGGCAGGTAGACGTCCTCCAGGCGGGCCTTGGACTCCGCCTCGCGGATCCGCGCCTCCAGGGCGGCGTCCAGCTTGCCCTGCGTGCGCACCGACTCGAGGATCGCGGCACGCCGGTCCTCCAGCTCCCGCAGGTAGCGCAGCCGCTCCTCCAGGGTGCGCAGCTGCGCGTCGTCCAGGGTGCCGGTGGCCTCCTTGCGGTAGCGGGCGATGAACGGCACGGTCGAACCGCCGTCGAGGAGCTCGACGGCGGCCCGGACCTGGCGCTCGGCGACGCCGAGTTCGTCGGCGATCCTGGCTTCGATGGAGATGGTCGTAGCGGTCACGCCCCGCATTGTGGCAGGCCGCGCCGACAGGCGGCGGCAGCCCCGCCCGCGCCGGGGCCGCTCAGCCCTTGCCGAACATGTCGGCGGGGAAGGCGCCCGCCTCCAGCGCGGCCCCGGAGAAGACGGTGCCCAGCTCCGTCAGCCGCTCGACGCCGGCGGCCCCCAGGTGCTCGTAGGGCGCGCGGTCGCGGCGGTCGGTGTCCTCCTCGATCTCGCGGCGCAGCGCGACCCCCTTCTCGGTCAGCTCCCCGTCGGCGTCCAGCAGCCCGCGGGCCCGGAGCCGGTCCTGCGCGGCGGTCCAGTCCTCGCGGGTGTACCCCCGGGTGCCCAGGGCCCACTTGGGGCTCATGCCCTTGCCGGTCGCGGTGTGGGTCACCTGGGCCTCCAGCCCGGTGAGGTCGGCGCCCATGAGCGCCGCCAGGTGCCCGTCGCCCCGGTGCTCGCGCAGCAGGGTGGCCGCGTGCCACAGGGCCAGGTGCGGTGCCTCGGGTACCGGCAGGTCGGCGTGGGCCGCGTACAGGGGACGTGCTCCCCGCTCGCACGCCTCGGTGGCCCGCAGGGCCAGCTCGGCCGCCTCCGTCACCTCCTTGGAGGCGACGGCCTCCGCGCCCAGCAGGCGCCGCAGGGTGCGGTCGGCGGCCCGCAACCGGGCGTCCAGCACCTGCTGCGGGGTGGCCGTGTCCCAGGCGGCGGGCAGGTGGCGGGCGATCAGGCCGTGGTCGAAGCTGTAGAACGTCGCGGCGACGACGCCGGGGCCGACGGCGCCGAAGGCCGCCGCGCGGGTGGTGAAGTAGACGGCCCGGGGGTCGGTGATGCCGAGGGCCGCCAGCTCCTCGCCGGTGTCGGGGGAGAAGTAGACGGTCGAGTGGAGCGGGTTGATCATGTTGTGGCAGCGCCGACCGGCCCGCGCGTGGAGAGTCGTCATGCCGCCACGTTACTGAGCGCTTGCTTATCTGACTAGGCCGACGGCCCCGGCCCGCCCGGCTGCTCGGTGACGGGCCCGGTGTCGGGTTCGGTCGCCGCGTCCGCACCGCTCGGCGGCGTCCAGGTGAACACCGGGGCGCGGCGCTCCAGGAACGCGGCCACGCCTTCCTGGGCCTCCGCGCCCGAGGCCGCCTGCCCGCTCCAGTACCGCACGCGGTCCGGCCGGGCCGGGCCGGCGGCGAACTCCTTGGCGGCGGCCTGCGTCAGCTGCGAGCGCAGGGTGAGGGACCGGGTGAAGTCCGTCACCCTGCCGTCCAGCTCCTCCTCGGGCAGCACCTCGTCCACCAGCCCCGTGCGCAGGGCGCGGTCGGTGCCGATGAGCTCCGCCGAGAACAGCAGGTGCTTGGCGGCCGACGGTCCGACGAGTTCCACCAGCCGCCTGGTCGAGGTCGCCGGATAGACGATGCCGAGCTTCGCCGGGGTGATGCCGAACCGGGCCCCCTCGGCGGCGAACCGCAGGTCGCAGGCGACGGCTAGCTGGCAGCCGCCGCCCACGCAGAAGCCGCGCACGACGGCGAGCGTCGGCTTGGGAAAGGCGGCCAGACGCTCCTCGGCGGCGAGCGCGAGCCCCTGCGGGGCGCTGTCCCCGCGCAGGCTGGAGATGTCCGCCCCGGCGCAGAAGGTGTCCCCCGAGCCGGTCAGCACCACGGCCCGCACGGCGGGGTCGGCGGCCAGCCCGTCGAGCAGCGGGGGCAGCTCCCGCCACATGGCGGCGGTCATCGCGTTGCGCTTGGTGGGGTGGTGCAGGCGCACGGTCGCGACCCCGTCCTGCCGTGCGCACACCAGACCTGAGTCCATGGCCGGATGCTAACCGGGCGTCGCCGACCGCTCCCGACCCGCCCCGGCCGCCGCCCGCACCGCCCCGCCGCTCGCGGCCCACCGCCCCTCCGAGGCGACGGCCCGGACTCGGGTACGAATCCGGGCATGCGGCCCGGAAAGCCGCAGAAACCTTTCAGGAACCGTCGATGTGCGGTCCTGTGCGATCCCGGTGCGTCGGCACACGTCGGAAGACGCCCAATTGCGTGCAGGTCCCTCCCGGGCGGCGGCACGGGCCAACACTCAGGGGTAAGGAGGCCCCCTACCTCGGCGCGACGGCAGGGCGGGCCACGGACGCACGACGGACGAGGGCGGGTGCCGGTCACGATGGAGAGCAGCGGGAGAGCCCTGCAGCCACCGCCGCGCAGCGCGGAGGCCTACGAAGGCGCCTGGCGGTTCACCGCCCCCGCGCTGGACACCTCGGTGCCGCAGGTGCGGCACGCGGTGCGGGACCTCATCCGGCGGCAGCGGGCCCCGGTCTCCCCGGAGGTCCTGGACGGGCTGCTGCTCATCGTCTCGGAGCTGGTGACCAACTCCGTGCGCCACGCGGCGCTGCTCTCCCCCCAACTCGGTGTCGAGGTCTCACTCGGCGACGGCTGGGTGCGGGTGGCGGTCGAGGACGGCCACCCCTACCGGCCGAAGGCGCTCGCCTCCGACCCCGCCGAGGAGCACCTCGGCGGGCGCGGGCTGCTGCTGGTGAAAGCGGTGGTCGCCGAGTCCGGGGGCACCTGCGACGTGGAACCGACGGCGGCCGGAGGCAAGATCGTCTGGGCCGCCCTGCCTCTCCTCGCGGCCTGACGACCCCCGCCGGGACCGCCCCCGGCCGCGAGCCCCGCAGGGACCCGCCTACCAGCCCCCGAGGCCGCCGGTGGCGGCGCGGATCCCCGGACGCGCGGCGTCCAGCACCGTCATGAACCACGCGGAGAACACGTCCCGCTCGTGCCGCGCCTTCAGCTCCTCCGGGGTGACGAAGGCCGTCTCGGCGACCTCCTCCGGGTCCGGTGCCAAAGGCGCCCGGAGGAGCCCCGCGAAGAGGTGGTTGTACTCCCGTTCCACCAGCCCCGAGAGCGGGTCGGGATGGTTGTAGGTCACCGTGCCCGCCTCCGCCAGCAGGGCGGGGGCCACGCCCAGCTCCTCCCGTACCCGCCGGGCGGCGGCGGAGAAGGGCGGCTCACCGGGGTAGGGGTGGCCGCAGCAGGTGTTGGACCACACACCGGGGGAGTGGTACTTGCCCAGCGCGCGCCGCTGGAGCAGCAGCCGGCCGTCCTCGTCGAAGAGGAAGACGGAGAACGCGCGGTGCAGGCGGCCCGGTGCCCGGTGGGCGGAGAGCTTCTCCGCCGTGCCGATCGTCGTGCCCTGTTCGTCGACGAGTTCCAGCATGATGGGGGCCGCGGTGTCGTTGCTCATGTGGTCTTTCTATCCGACGTGCGACCACCGGACGGGACCGCGCCCCCGCACGTCATCCGTCTCAGTGGCGGCTCAGCGGATCAGTGGCAGACTTTCGCCTCGTGTTCGGCGTGGCCGTGCGGTTCGAGTTGGAACGTGCAGTGTTCCACGTCGAAGTGGGTGCCCAGGCAGTCGCGCAGATCGTGCAGGACGCGTTCGTTCCCCTCGGTGTCCAGCACGACCTCGTCCACCACCACGTGGACGGAGAGGACGGGCATGCCCGAGGTGATCGTCCACACGTGCAGGTCGTGCAGCGCCTCGACCCCGTCGACGGCGAGGATGTGCCGGCGCACCTCGTCCAGGTCGACGTCCTTCGGAGCCGCCTCCAGGAGGACGTCCAGCGCCTCACGCGCCAGCTTGACCGTGCGCGGCACGATCATCAGTGCGATGACCAGAGAGGCGACCACGTCGGCCCGGGTCCAGCCGGTGACGATGATCACGACGGCCGCCACCACGACGGCCAGGGAGCCCAACGTGTCCGCGAGGACCTCCAGGAAGGCCCCCCGGACGTTGAGGCTCTCCTTCTGCCCGCGCATCAGCAGACTCAGGGAGACGCAGTTCAGCGCCAGGCCGACGAGGCCGATGACGACGGTCGTCCCGCCCGGCACGTCCGCCGGGTCCTGGAACCGCTCCACGGCCTCCACGAGGATGTAGCCGCCCACTCCGAGCAGCAGCAGGCAGTTGAACAGGGCCGCCAGGATCTCCACCCGCGCGAACCCGAAGGTGCGGCGGCCGGACGCCGGCCGGTTCGCGAAGTGGATGGCGGCCAGCGCCACCGCGATACCCGTCGCGTCCGTCGCCACGTGACCGGCGTCGGCCAGCAGGGCCAGCGAGCCCGTCAGCCACGCGCCGACGAGCTGGACCCCGAGCAGGGCCACGGCGATCAGCAGCGCCGTCAGCAGCCTCCCCCGGTAGGCCGTGGACGCGGTTCCCTCCGGTGGTGGACCGCCGTGCTGGTGCCCCGCACCCATGTGACCTCCGCCTCCCACGCGCACCGTGTACGCGGCCGCGCCGCGCAGAGGGCGATCGTTCCGCCGCCCACGGTCGTCCAGTGAACTACGGACGGGGGGTATGTGCAACGCGGCGCTGAAACCCGTTGTCATGTGCGCTGAGCTGGGCTTTCGTCGCCGCGCCGAGGTGTGTTCCCGTGCCCGTCGCCGCGCCGAGCCCGCACACCGGCCACAGGCGTCGGCCGGGCGGCGGTGCCGTCCGGGGCCGCCGTTCGGGGCCCGCACCGCCGGGCCCCGGGTGCGGGCCGGGGCGCGGAGGCCGGCGCCGGGGGCGTGGCACGTCACGGCGGCAAGTCCGGTCGGGTGAATCCGTGGTGAACAGCAGCTTCCGGCGATCGGATAGCCTCTGGCGAGGCGCTGCCCCCCGAACGGGCGATGGCGCGCCCCTGTGCGCTGCCCTGCCGTCGTCCGGAAAGGGCCGGACCTCCCCGGACGGGGACCGCTGACAAGGGAGTGAGTTCGTCTGTCGACCGCCATCCTCACCGGTCAGCCGACCGTCGGCTCACCGCTGGCGGCGGACCTGGGCTCCCTCGGGTTCACCGTACGTACCGCCTCCGGGCCCGCCGACGTCCTCGCGTGGCTGGCCGACGTCCCGGCGCACGAGCGGGTCGCCGTCGTCGACCACCGCTTCACCGGGCACCCGCACAGCCTGCGGCTCGGCCTGACCGACCCGCGTCACCCCCTCGCGGCGCTCCCCGGCGCCGTCACCGCGCAGCCCGCCGCCCGGGCGCGGCTGCTCCGCGCGCTGGAGACGGCCGTGCCGGGCGGCCCGTCCCTGCCGGACCGCGCCGCCGAGCTGCTGGAGGCCGACGGCGTGCCCGTCCACCGCCCCGAGCTGGGCGTCCTGGTCGCCACCGTCCCCGCCGACGACGCCGAACTGGCCGCCGCCCGCGAGCGCACCGGGGCCGTCGACGAGGAGGAGGTGCGGCTGCGCTCGGCCGTGAAGTCCCGCGACGGCTTCTTCACCACCTTCTGCGTCAGCCCGTACTCGCGGTACGTGGCGCGCTGGTGCGCCCGGCGCGGCATGACGCCGAACCAGGTCACCACCCTCTCCCTGCTGACCGCGCTCGTCGCGGCGGGGTGCGCGGCCACCGGCACCCGGCCCGGCTTCGTCGCGGCCGGGGCGCTGCTCCTCGCGTCCTTCGTCCTCGACTGCGCCGACGGGCAGCTCGCCCGCTACGCGCTGCGCTACTCCACCCTCGGGGCCTGGCTGGACGCCACGTTCGACCGGGCCAAGGAGTACGCCTTCTACGCGGGCCTGGCCCTGGGCGCCGCCCGCGGCGGGGACGACGTGTGGGGGCTCGCGCTCGGCGCGATGGTCGTGCAGACCGTGCGGCACGTGGTGGACTTCTCGTTCAGCGAGGGGGACCACTACCAGCCCACGTCCGCGTCCGCACCCGACGGCGGGCAGGCGGGCGCCGCGGCCCCCGCGAGCCCCGCCGCCGCGCTCTCCGGCCGCCTGGACCGGGTCGGCTGGACGGTGTGGGCACGGCGCATGGTCGTCCTGCCCATCGGGGAACGCTGGGCGCTGATCGCCGTCCTGACCGCCCTGACGACGCCGCGCCTCACCCTCACCGTCCTCATCGTCGCCTGCCTGTTCGCCGGCTGCTACACCACCGCAGGCCGGGTGCTGCGCTCGGTGACGCGGCGCGCGCGGCGCACCCCGCAGGCCGCGCGGGCCCTGGCCGACCTGGCCGACACCGGACCGCTGGCGGCCCTCGCCGCCCGGCTGCCGCTCCCGTTGCCCGCCCTCGCGGCGGCCGGGGCGGGCGCCGCCCTGGTGCTCGGCACCGCTCTGGTGGCGCCGGTCGGCAGCTGGTGGCCCGTGCTCGCGGCGGGCGGCTACGCGCTGCTGGCGGGCGCGGCGGTCGCGCGTCCGCTCACGGGCCGCCTCGACTGGCTGGTCCCGCCGCTGTTCCGGACGGCCGAGTACGGCACCGTGCTGCTCCTGGCCGCGCGGTCCGAGGTGAACGGAGCGTTGCCCGCGGCTTTCGGGCTGGTGGCGGCCGTCGCCTACCATCACTACGACACGGTGTACCGCATCCGCGGCGCGGCCGGGGCTCCGCCCCTGCTGCTCGTGCGTGCGGTCGGGGGGCACGAGGGCCGGACGCTGGCCGTCGCACTCGCCGCCGCCCTGTGGTCCACGGGGGCCAGCTTCCCCGTCGCGCTCACGGTCCTCGCTGGGGCCGTCGCGCTCGCGGTGCTCGCGGAGAGCATCCGCTTCTGGGTGTCCTCCACGGCACCCGCACTACACGACGAATCAGGAGTACCCGCATGATCGGCCTTGTGCTGGCCGCCGGCGCCGGACGGCGTCTGCGTCCCTACACCGACACCCTCCCCAAGGCCCTGGTGCCCGTCGGTCCCGAGGGGGAGGCCGAGGCGACCACCGTGCTCGACCTGACCCTGGGCAACTTCGCCGAGGTGGGCCTGACCGAGGTCGCCATCGTCGTCGGCTACCGCAAGGAGGCCGTGTACGAGCGCAAGGCGGCGCTCGAGGAGAAGTACGGCCTCAAGCTGACGCTCATCGACAACGACAAGGCCGAGGAGTGGAACAACGCCTACTCCCTGTGGTGCGCCCGCGACGTCATCAAGCAGGGCGTGATCCTCGCCAACGGTGACACCGTCCACCCCGTCTCGGTGGAGAAGACGCTGCTGGCCGCGCGCGGCAAGGGCCGGATCATCCTCGCCCTGGACACCGTCAAGCAGCTCGCCGACGAGGAGATGAAGGTCGTCACCGGCGAGAACGGCGGCGTCGCGAAGATCACCAAGCTGATGGACCCCGCCTCGGCGACCGGCGAGTACATCGGCGTCACCCTGATCGAGGGCGAGGCGGCCGCCGACCTGGCCGACGCGCTCAAGGCGACCTTCGAGCGCGACCCGGACCTCTACTACGAGGACGGCTACCAGGAGCTGGTCAACCGCGGCCACGTCGTCGACGTCGAGCCCATCGGCGACGTCAGGTGGGTCGAGATCGACAACCACGAGGACCTCGCCAAGGGTCGGGAGATCGCGTGCCAGTACTGACCCGGCTGATCCCCTCGCCGGTCGTCGTCGACATCCGGCCCGGGGCGCTGAACGACCTGGCCTGCGTCCTGGCCGACGAGCGCATCTCCGCCTCCGGGAAGCTCGCCGTGGCCATCAGCGGCGGCTCGGGCGCGGCGCTGCGCGAGCGGCTCGCGCCGGCGCTGCCCGGCGCCACCTGGTACGAGGTCGGCGGCGGCACCCTGGACGACGCGATCAAGCTCGCCGACGCCATGAAGTCCGGCCACTACGACGCCGTCGTCGGCCTGGGCGGCGGCAAGATCATCGACTGTGCGAAGTTCGCCGCCGCGCGGGTCGGGCTGCCGCTCGTGGCCGTCGCGACGAACCTGTCGCACGACGGCCTGTGCTCGCCCGTCGCGACCCTGGACAACGACGCCGGCCGCGGATCCTACGGGGTGCCGAACCCCATCGCCGTCGTGATCGACCTCGACGTCGTCCGGCAGGCGCCGCCGCGCTTCGTGCGCTCCGGCATCGGGGACGCCGTCTCCAACATCTCCGCCGTCGCCGACTGGGAGCTCTCCCACCGGGTGACCGGGGAGAAGGTCGACGGGCTGGCCGCCGCCATGGCGCGACAGGCCGGCCAGGCCGTCCTGCGGCACCCCGGCGACATCGACGACGACGGCTTCCTGACGGTCCTGGCCGAGGGCCTGGTCCTCACCGGCATCTCCATGTCCGTGGCGGGCGACAGCCGTCCGGCGTCCGGGGCGTGCCACGAGATCAACCACGCCTTCGACCTGCTCTACCCCAAGCGCGCCGCGAGCCACGGCGAGCAGTGCGGCCTCGGCGCCGCCTTCGCCATGCACCTGCGCGGGGCCGGGGAGGAGTGCGGGCTCATGGCGCAGGTGCTGCGCCGGCACGGCCAGCCCGTCCTGCCCGCCGACATCGGGTTCTCCGTGGAGGAGTTCGTGAAGGTCGTGGAGTTCGCTCCGCAGACCCGTCCGGGGCGCTACACGATCCTGGAGCACCTCGACCTGTCCACCGACCAGATCAGGGACGCGTACGCCGACTATGCCAAAGCCATCGGTAGCTGAACTCCGCCCGGTCGTGCACCCCGAGGGGGTCAAGGACCGGCGCAGCGGTGAGCACTGGGCCGGACGCCTGTACATGCGGGAGATCTCCCTGCGGTGCGACCGGTACCTGGTGAACACCAGGATCACCCCGAACCAGCTCACCTACCTGATGGTGGTCGCCGGGGTGCTCGCCGGCGCGGCGCTGCTGATCCCCGGACTGACGGGCGCGGTCCTCGCCGCCCTCCTGGTCCAGCTGTACCTGCTGCTGGACTGCGTGGACGGGGAGATCGCCCGCTGGCGCAAGCAGACGTCCGTCACCGGCGTCTACCTCGACCGGGTCGGCCACTACCTCGCCGAGGCGGCCCTGCTGACGGGGTTCGGCCTGCGCGCGGCGGACCTGTTCGGCACCGACGGCGAGGCGAACTGGATGTGGGCGTTCCTGGGCGGCATGGCCGCGCTCGGCGCCATCCTGATCAAGGCGGAGACCGATCTGGTGGACGTCGCGCGGGCCCGCAGCGGCCTGCCCGCCGTCCAGGACGCGGCGGCCGTCCCGCGCTCCTCCGGGCTGGCCGTCGCCCGTCGCGCGGCGGCGGCGCTGAAGTTCCACCGGCTGGTCGGCGGCGTCGAGGCGTCGCTGTTCATCCTGCTGGTCGCCCTGGTCGACTTCGCCGTCGGCGGGCTGTTCTGGACCCGGCTGGGCGTGGCCGTGCTCGCCGCCGTCGCGGTGCTCCAGACCGTGCTGCACCTGGTGTCGGTCCTGGCCTCCAGCAGGCTGCGATGAGCGGCTCCGCGCGCTTCGCCCTCGGGGCGGTCGTCCTCACCATGGGCAACCGCCCCGAGGAGCTGCGCGCCCTGCTGGAGTCCGTGGCCCGCCAGGAGGGCGAGCCGGTGGAGGTCGTCGTCGTCGGCAACGGGGCGCCGCTCCCCGAGCTGCCCGACCTCCCCGGCGGGCTGCGCACCGTCGAACTGCCGGAGAACCTGGGCATCCCCGGCGGCCGGAACGCCGGGATCGAGGCCTTCGGCCCCGGCGGGCGGAACGTGGACGCCATCCTCTTCCTCGACGACGACGGGCTCCTGCCGCTGACCGACACCGCCGAGCGGTGCCGGGAGGCGTTCACCGCCGACGCCCGTCTGGGGATCATCAGCTTCCGCATCGCCGACCCGGAGACCGGCGTCACCCAGCGGCGGCACGTGCCCCGGCTGCGCGCGGCCGACCCCCTGCGCTCCTCGCCCGTCACCACCTTCCTCGGCGGGGCGAGCGCGGTGCGGACCGCCGTCGTCCAGGAGGTCGGGGCCCTGCCCGGCGACTTCTTCTACGCCCACGAGGAGACGGACCTGGCCTGGCGGGCCCTGGACGCCGGCTGGGACATCGCCTACCGCGCGGACTGCGTCCTGCACCACCCCACGACGCAGCCCAGCCGGCACGCGGTCTACCACCGCATGGTGGCCCGCAACCGGGTCTGGCTGGCCCGGCGGCTGCTGCCCGCCGCCCTCATCCCCGTCTACCTGGGGGTGTGGGTGCTGCTGACGCTCGCCCGGCGGCCCTCGAAGGCCGCGCTGCGCGCCTGGCTGGGCGGTTTCCGCGAGGGCTGGGCGACGCCGTGCGGTCCCCGCCGCCCCATGCGCTGGCGTACGGTGTGGCGCATGACCCGGCTGGGGCGACCTCCCGTCATCTGACAAGTTCGGGTCTGAGAACATTCAGCTCCCGACCCCTCCACACAAGAGGACGAAAGTTTCCCCGTGAGCGAGTCAGCGCACGATCGTGCGGTCGTCGTGAACGCACCCCCCTCCCCGGATGACGGGCTGACCCCGGCCCAGCTGGCGGCCAAGTACGGCCTGACGGTCAGCGGCGCCCGGCCGTCGCTGCCCGCCTACGTGCGGCAGCTGTGGGCGCGGAGGCACTTCATCGGCGCCTTCTCCCGGGCCAAGCTCCAGGCCCAGTACAGCCAGGCCAAGCTCGGGCAGCTGTGGCAGGTCGCCACCCCGCTGCTCAACGCCCTGGTGTACTTCTTCATCTTCGGGATCCTGCTGGACGCCAGGGGAGGCGTCCCCGGCGGAGGCGAGAACTACATCCCGTTCCTGGTGATCGGCGTCTTCGTCTTCACCTTCACCCAGCAGTCGGTGCTCTCCGGGGTGCGGGCGATCTCCGGGAACGTCGGACTGGTGCGGGCCCTGCACTTCCCCCGTGCCTCGCTGCCGATCTCCTTCGCGCTGCAGCAGCTCCAGCAGCTGATGTACGCGATGATCGTGATGTTCGTGGTGCTGCTCGCCTTCGGGCAGGTCCCGGCGTGGTCCTGGCTGCTGGTGCTGCCCATCCTGGTGCTGCAGTTCGTCTTCAACAGCGGAGTGGCCATGATCATGGCCCGTCTCGGCAGCCACACCCCGGACCTGGCCCAGCTCATGCCGTTCGTGCTGCGGACGTGGATGTACGCCTCGGGCGTGATGTTCCCCCTCCAGCACATGATGACCGAGCGGGCCTCGCTGCCCACCTGGGCGGCCGACGTCGCCGCCGCCAACCCGGCGGCGGTCTTCATGGACCTCATGCGCTTCGCGCTGATCGACGACTACACCTACGCAGATCTGGCGCCCTTCCCGTGGCTGCTCGCGCTCGGGTGGGCCCTGTTCGCCGGTGTGCTGGGCTTCGTCTACTTCTGGAAGGCCGAGGAGCGGTATGGCCGTGGCTGAAACGACACGTCCGACGGACACGGTGGGACCTGCGGCGGGCGACGGGCGCCGACCGACGGTCATCGCCGACGACGTCCACATCGTCTACCGGGTCTACGGCGCGGGCGGCGGCCGGGGGAGCGCCACCGCCGCCCTGAACCGCATCGTGCGCCGCAGGCCCAGTGGCCGGGTGCGCGAGGTGCACGCCGTCAAGGGCGTGAGCTTCACCGCCTACCGGGGCGAGGCCATCGGCCTGATCGGCTCGAACGGCTCGGGGAAGTCCACGCTGCTGCGGGCCATCGCCGGGCTGCTGCCGGTGGAGAGCGGCAAGGTCTACACCGACGGGCAGCCGTCCCTGCTCGGCGTCAACGCGGCGCTGCTCAACGACCTGACCGGCGAGCGCAACGTCGTGCTCGGCGGGCTGGCGATGGGCATGTCGCGCGAGGAGGTGCGGGAGCGGTACGAGGAGATCGTCGACTTCTCCGGCATCAACGAGAAGGGCGACTTCATCACCCTGCCGATGCGCACCTACTCCTCCGGCATGGCCGCCCGGCTCCGGTTCTCCATCGCGGCGGCCAAGCGGCACGACGTCCTCATGATCGACGAGGCGCTCGCGACCGGTGACAAGAAGTTCCAGAAGCGCTCCGAGGCCCGCATCCGCGAGCTGCGCAGGGAGGCCGGCACGGTCTTCCTCGTCAGCCACAACAACAAGTCCATCCGGGACACCTGCGACCGGGTGCTGTGGCTGGAGAAGGGCGAACTGCGCATGGACGGTCCCACGGAGACGGTCCTGAAGGCGTACGAGGAGTTCACGGGCAAGTAGCCGCCGGTGCGTGGTGGCGTAGAGACCCCCGTCCTGCGGGCGGGGGTCTCGACGCGTGCCGTCAGCCAGGTGGCGGGGCCTGTGCGGCGGAGGCCGACATACAACATATGGTGATCGGAGTCGTGCACCAATATGGCGTGTCCGATATGACGATTATCTTGATGTCGGGTGAGAAACGGAGACGTGACGGCGATGGCGACGGGGAGTCCGTGATGACGGCGCAGGACCCGGCGGCCCCGCGCACCGCCGACGGCGACCATCCGCCCGGTGGTACGCACCGCGACGCCACGGCGGGGACGCTGGCCAAGGCGGCCCGGGAGAACTTCCCCGTGGCGCCCCGCTTCCTCCCCGCGGCCTGGCGCGACGACCTCATGGCCGTCTACGGCTACGCCCGGCTCGTCGACGACATCGGCGACGGCGACCTGACCCCCGGTGGCGACGACGCCCGGTGGCTGGGCGTCGCACCCGAGCACGCGGAGGACCGCACGGCCCTGCTCGACGCGGTCGAGGCCGACGTGCGGCGGGTCTGCGCCGCAGCGGCAGCGCCCGGTGACGCGGAGCCGCCCCGGCACCCGCTGCTGCGCGCCCTGCGGCCCGCCGTCCGCCGCCACGGCCTCACGCCCGGACCGTTCCTCGCCCTCATCGAGGCCAACCGGCTCGACCAGCACCGCCGGACCTACGCCACCTGGGACGACCTGCTGGCCTACTGCGAGCTGTCCGCCAACCCCGTGGGCCACCTGGTGCTCGCCGTCACCGGCACCACCAGCCCCGAGCGCGTCCGCCGGTCCGACGCCGTGTGCACCGCCCTCCAGGTCGTCGAGCACCTCCAGGACGTCGCCGAGGACTTCGGACAGGGCCGCGTCTACCTCCCGGCCGAGGACATGGACCGGTTCGGGGTGCGTGAGCGCGACCTGGCCGCGCCCAGCGCCTCGGCCGCCGTGCGCACCCTCGTCGCGTTCGAGGCGGAACGTTCCCGCGTACTCCTGGACGAGGGCGTGCCGCTGGTCGGCAGCGTCTCCGGACGGCTGCGCCTCCTGCTCGCCGGTTTCACCGGCGGCGGCCGGGCCGCGCTGCACGCGATCGCCGCCGCCCACCACGACGTCCTGGCCGGACCTCCGAGGGCCGGCCGCCTCACCCTGCTGCGCGAGATGACGGCGGTCCTGGCGGCCGCCCGGCGAGGAAGCCCACGATGACGCCAACGCCCACGTCCGACACGACGCACTCCCGGTCCGCCGGAGACACCGGGTCCGCCGGGAAGCCCGGAGCCCCCGGAGACGCCGGCAACCCCGGAGACCCCGGAGACCCCGGAGACGACGCCCCCGCCGCGTCGCCCGCGGTGCTCGCCGCCTACGGCTACTGCGAGGCCGTCACCGTCCAGCAGGCGCGCAACTTCGCGTTCGGCATCCGGCTGCTGCCCCCGTCGCAGCGGCGCGCCATGTCGGCCCTCTACGCCCTCGCCCGCCGCGTGGACGACATCGGCGACGGCGAACTGGACGCGGACACCAAGACCTCCCGGTTGGCCGGCACCCGGACCCTGCTCGCCCGCGTCCGCGACGGGGACGTCGCCGAGGACGACACCGACCCGGTGGCCGTCGCGCTGGCCGACGCCGCCCGCCGCTACCCCATCCCGCTGGACGCCTTCGACGAGGTCGTCGACGGCGTGCTCATGGACGTCGAGGAACGCACCTACCGCACCTGGGACGACCTGCGCGACTACTGCCGCTGCGTCGCCGGGGCCGTGGGACGGCTCTCCCTCGGCGTCTTCGGGACGCGCCCCGGCGCCCCCGAGGCGGAGCGGGCCGAGCGTTACGCCAACACCCTCGGCCTCGCGCTCCAGCTCACCAACATCCTGCGGGACCTGCGCGAGGACGCCGCGTTCGGCCGCAGTTACCTGCCGTACGAGGAGCTGGTCGCCTTCGGCTGCGTGGGCGCCTTCCGCACCGCCACCCCGCCGCCGGGCGCCGACCTCGCCGGGCTCGTCCACCACCAGGCCCGCCGGGCCCGCGAGCTGTTCACCGAGGGGTACCGGCTGCTGCCGATGCTCGACCGGCGCTCGGGTGCCTGCGTCGCCGCGATGGCGGGCATCTACCGCAAGCTCCTGGACCGCATCGAGGCCGACCCGGCGGCCGTGCTCCGGGGCCGGGTCAGCGTCCCGGCCGGGCACAAGGCGCTGACGGTCGTGCGCGGGCTCTCCGGCGTCGACGGACTCGTCGTGGGCCGGCGCGTGCGGCGGGAGCTGCGCAGGAGCGCCGGGTGACGCGCCCGGCCGCTCCGCCCGCCCAGGGCGCCCCGGGACGACCGGGGACCGAGGGGCGCGCCACCGTCGTCGGTGGCGGCCTCGCCGGGATCACCGCGGCGCTCGACCTGGCCGACGCGGGGCTCGCGGTCACCCTGCTCGAGTCGCGCCCCCGGCTGGGCGGACTGGCCTTCTCCTTCGCGCGCTCCTCCCCGGCGGGGGAGCTGAGCGTCGACAACGGACAACACGTCCACCTGCGGTGCTGCACCGCCTACCTGGCCTTCCTCGACCGGATCGGCGCGCGCGGGCTCGCCCCCCTGCAGCGGCGGCTGGACATCCCGGTGCTGGACGTCGGCCGCCCCCGGCCCCGGCTGGGCCGCATCCGCCGCACGGCCGCCCCGGTGCCGCTGCACCTGGCCACGGCGCTGGCCACCTACCCCCACCTGCGCCCCTCCGAGCGCCTGGCCGCCGCCCGCGCCGCGCTCGCCCTGCGCGGCCTGGACCCGGCCGACCCCGCCCTGGACGCCGTGGACTTCGGCGGCTGGCTGCGCCGCCACGGCCAGTCCGACCGCAGCATCGCGGCGCTGTGGGACCTGGTCGGGGTGGCCACGCTCAACGCCCGGGCCGAGGACGTCTCCCTCGCGCTGGCCGCGATGGTCTTCCGGACCGGCCTGCTCACCGCGCCCGGCGCCGCCGACCTCGGCTGGGCCCGGGTCCCGCTCGGCCACGTGCACGACACACTCGCCCGCCGGGCCCTGGAGCGGGCCGGGGTCCGCGTGCGCACCGGCGTCCGGGTCGCGGAGCTGGGCGCCGGCCCGGCCGAGGACGGCGGCTGGCAGCCGCTGACCGCGCGCGGCGGGCGGACGGACGCCCCGCCATCGGCCGGCACGCTGGTCCTGGCCGTGCCCCAGGGCCAGGCCGCCGCGCTGCTCCCGCCGGGCGCGCTGGCCGACCCCGGGCGGCTGGGACGGATCGGGACGGCCCCCATCCTCAACGTCCACGTCGTCTACGACCGGACGGTGCTGCACCGCCCCCTCCTCGCCGCGCTGGGCAGTCCCGTCCAGTGGGTCTTCGACCGCACCGAGGCGTCCGGCCTGCCGGCGGGGGCCGGGCAGTACCTTGCGCTGTCCCAGTCGGCCGCGCAGGAGGAGATCGACGAGCCCGTCGCCGTCCTGCGCCGGCGCTACCTGCCGGAACTGGCGCGCCTGCTGCCCGCCGCGCGCGGCGCGCGGGTGCGGGACTTCTTCGTCACCCGCGAGCGGAACGCCACCTTCGCCCCGACGCCGGGCGTCGAGCGCCTGCGGCCCGCCACGCACACCAGTGCGCCGGGTGTATACCTTGCGGGCGCATGGTGCGCCACCGGGTGGCCCGCGACCATGGAAAGCGCGGTACGCAGCGGCCGGACCGCTGCGCGCGAGGCTCTGGCACGCCTCGGGCAGCCGCACGGCGACGCCCCCCGGGGGTCGGCGTCAGTACGACCGCTGAACGCTAAGGAGACCTTGTGAACCCGGTGCAACCGGCTAGCGCTGGCATCGACACCGCGGGGGTGACCGCACTGCTCCACCGTGGCCGCACACTGCCGCAGGCCGAGCTGCGCTCGGCCGTGGCCCGCCTCGCCTCTCCCATGGACACCGTCGCCGCCTACCACTTCGGCTGGATCGACGCCGAGGGCCGTCCGGCCGACGGTGACGGCGGCAAGGCCGTCCGGCCCGCCCTGGCCCTGCTCTCCGCCGAAGCCGCCGGCGCCGCGCCGGAGACGGGCGTCCCCGGCGCCGTCGCGGTGGAGCTGGTGCACAACTTCTCGCTGCTGCACGACGACCTCATGGACGGTGACGAGCAGCGCCGCCACCGTGACACCGTCTGGAAGGTCCACGGGCCCGCGCAGGCCATCCTCGTCGGCGACGCACTCTTCGCCCTCGCGGGCGAGATACTGCTCGAACTGGGCACCCCCGAGGCCGCCCGCGCCACCCGCCGCCTCACCGCCGCCACCCGTGCGCTGATCGACGGCCAGGCGCAGGACATCTCCTTCGAGCACCGCGAGCGGGTCGACGTCGCCGAGTGCCTGGAGATGGAGGGCAACAAGACGGGCGCCCTGCTGGCCTGCTCCGCCTCGATCGGCGCCGTCCTCGGCGGAGCGGACGAGGCCGCCGCCGACGCGCTGCACGCCTACGGGCACCACCTGGGCCTGGCCTTCCAGGCCGTCGACGACGTGCTCGGCATCTGGGGCGACCCCCAGTCGACGGGCAAGCTCACCTGGAGCGACCTGCGCCAGCGCAAGAAGTCCCTGCCGGTGGTGGCGGCACTGGCCGCGGGCGGCCCGGCGGCGGAGCGGCTCGGCGAGCTGCTGGCGGCCGACGCCAAGAAGAGCGCGGCGGAGTTCGAGGACTTCGACGAGGCGGAGTTCGCGACGCGGGCCGCGCTGATCGAGGAGGCCGGGGGCCGGTCCTGGACCGAGGCGGAGGCCCGGCGCCGGCACGAGGTGGCCGTCCGTGCGCTGGACGGCGTCGACATGCCCTCCGGTGTCCGGGCCCAGTTCACCGACCTGGCGGACTTCGTCGTGGAGCGCCGCCGCTGACCGCCTGACCGCTGCGCCGGACCCGGGCCCGCCGGGCCCCGGGTCCGGCGCGTCTCCGGCCGAGCTCCGAGCCCCGGCCTCACTCCAGGAAGTGCTCGCGCAGGCGCCCGCGCGCCGTGTCGTCGATGCCCAACCCGGTGCTGAGATAGGTGTCCACGTCGCCCCAGTGCTCGGCGATCGCCGCGTAGGCGGCGGCGAGGTAGGCCGGGCGGGCGTCGAAGAACGGTGCGAGCAGCTCCCGCACCTCGGGGTCGATGCCGCGCCGTTCGCCCTCCTCGCGGTCCGCGTCCCCCCGGTGCACCTTGTAGCGCCGGTGCGGGTCGTTGGACAGGAGGTAGTCCGCCTCGATGGCCTCCTGCTCGACGCCCAGCGCCAGCAGGGTGATCGCGACGGACAGGCCCGCGCGGTCCTTCCCGGCGGCGCAGTGCACGAGCACCGGCACGCTGCCCGCCGCCAGGTCGCTCAGGACGCGGCGGTGCTCGGCCGTCCGGTTGAGCACGATGTCCCGGTAGGACTCCTGCATCCGCACCACCGCCCGGCCGCCGGCCAGCTCCTCGCGCAGCCGCTCCACCGCGCCGTCCCGCACGAGCTGCCAGAACTCCGCGCCGTGCGCGGGGTCGCTCAGGGGTATGTTCACGTTCCGCACGCCCGGCAGGGCCACGTCGAGGCCGTCCAGCGCCTGGTCGGCCTCGTTGCGGAAGTCGTAGACGGTGTGCAGTCCGAGCCCGCTCAGGAACGCGGCGTCCTCCTCGGTGGCCCGCGCGAGGTGACCGCTGCGGTACAGCATGCCGTGCCGCACCCGGCGGCCGTCCGTGGTCGGCAGGCCGCCGAGGTCGCGGAAATTGCGTACACCGGCGAGGACGGGCTCAAGGGCTTCGGACGTCACAGGCGCTCCTAACGGCTGGCAGGGGGGGGCGGCTCGTCCGACGATACGGCACCGGGTTACCGGCAGGTCAGACCACGTACGCCTAGGCTGGACGGGTGACCGGTGAGCTCTTCCCGCGCCCCGCCGCCGAGATCGCCCCGGGGGCCGTCCACCTGCCCGGTCTGCTGGGCCGGGAGGCGCAGCGCGAGCTGCTGGCGGCGTGCCGGGAGTGGGCGCGGCCGCCGGCCGGGCTGCGGACGGTCCGGATGCCGCGCGGCGGGCGGATGTCGGTGCGGCAGCTCAGCCTCGGCTGGCACTGGTACCCCTACGGCTACGCCCGCACGGTCGTGGACGGCGACGGTGCGCCCGTCAAGCCGTTCCCGGAGTGGCTGGGGGAGTGGGCCCGGGAGGCGGTCGGCGAGGCCTACGGACGTCCGGAGACGGCGGCCTACGACGTCGCGCTCGTCAACTTCTACGACGCGTCCGCGCGGATGGGCATGCACCGGGACAGCGACGAGCGGTCCCCGGCGCCGGTGGTCTCCTTCAGCCTCGGCGACACCTGCGTCTTCCGGTTCGGCCGTCCCGAGGGGCGCGGCCGTCCCTGGACGGACGTGGAACTGGCCTGCGGCGACGCCTTCGTGTTCGGCGGCCCGGCCCGGCTGGCCTACCACGGGGTGCCGCGCACCCGTCCGGGTACCGCTCCGCCCGACCTGGGCCTGCGGGGCCGGGTCAACGTCACGGTGCGGCAGCGCTGAGACGGGCGCCCCCGCCGCGACCTGAACCCGCTTCCGGCGGGCCCGAACGCCCGCACGACGTTCTCACCCGTTCGGGGTTGGCGAGGGGTGGCGAATCCGCTGACCGGGCCCTTTCCGGCAGGTGGGGCCCACTAGCGTGAGGCCCGCCGCTCACCGGCGGGTGCCGCTCTCCCCGCCGGGACCGGAACCACCCCGACCGCTAAGGACCGCGATGCCCGAACCCCCCAGCCGTGTGACGGAGATCGGAAGAGGAATCTCCTCTTCCGATCTGTTCGCCGAACCGGTGCCCCGCCCACCGCACCGTGCGTCCGCCGAGGACACCGCACCGCCGCCCGGCCCCGGCACACGGCACGGCAGCGGTACGGACGGCCCCGAGGCGCGTCGCCTGCTGCGCCTGGCGGTCCTCCCCGCCGGGCTCACCGCCGTCGTCGCCGCCGCCCTGGTCGGCTGGCTGCTGCGGGCGGGGGCCGTCCTCACCGGACCGGAACCGGGCAGCGGCACCGTGGGGGCGGTACTCGCCACGGCGACCGTGCTGTGCTGCGCGATCGTCATGGGCGGCGCGTACGCGGCCTGGACGCAGGCGCGCTCCACCACCGCGCGCTACGCCGCCCTGCGTCGGGAGGCCGTCCGCAACCAGGAGGCGCTGCGCACGCTCCTGGCCCGGCTGGAGCGGGGCGAGCGACCGGCCCGGCCGGACCTTCCGCTCGTCCCCGAGCCCGAGGGGGACGCCTTCGGCCTGCTGGCCCACGAGTGCACGCTGGCGCAGCGCACCGCCGAGGCGGCGGTCGTCGAGGCCGCGTTGCTGACGCGCGGGGGAGAGGTGGACGGCCGGGAGAAGGTCGAGGTGTTCGTCAACCTGGCCCGCCGCCTGCAGTCCCTCGTGCACCGGGAGATCGAACTGCTCGACGAGCTGGAGAACGACGTCGAGGACCCGGATCTGCTGAAGGGCCTCTTCCAGGTCGACCACCTCGCGACCCGGGTGCGGCGGCACGCGGAGAACCTGGCCGTGCTCGGCGGAGCCGTCTCCCGCCGCCAGTGGACGCGGCCGGTCACGGCCACCGAGGTGCTCCGCTCCGCCATCGCGGAGGTCGAGCAGTACCCACGCGTCAAACTGCTGCCGCCCGTGCAGGGCACCGTGCGCGGCCACGCCGTGGCCGACGTCATCCACCTGCTCGCCGAACTGGTCGAGAACGCCACGGTCTTCTCCTCGCCCCGGACCTCCGTCTCCCTGCGGGCCCAGTACGTCACGGCCGGGCTCGCGGTGGAGGTCGAGGACCGCGGCCTCGGCATGACGGGCGCCGAGCTCGCCCGGATGAACGCCCTCCTCGCCGACCCACGGCGGCTCAACGTCTCCGAGCTGCTCCAGGACGGCCGCATCGGCCTGTTCGTCGTCTCGCAGCTCGCCCGGCGGCACGGCATCGCCGTCCGGCTCCAGAGCAACATCTACGGCGGCGTGCAGGCGGTGCTCGTCCTCCCGAAGACGCTCCTGGGCGACCCGGCGGACGACGGGGCGGAGGCGGACGGCCTCCAGCTGGACGGCTTCCCGCCGGACGCCCCCGACTCCCTGCCCGCACCGGACGGCTACGCCCCCTCGGCGCCGCCCGCGCTGCCCGGGAACGTCCCACGGCCACCGGCCCCGCACGGGGCCCCGGTGCTCGACGTCCCCGCGCCACGGGCGGCGCCCGCGCCCCCGTTCGCCTCGGGCGGGCCGTACCCGCACCCGCAGGACCGTCCGCTGCTCCCGCGCCGCCGTCGCCAGGAGCACCTGGTGCCCGAACTGCGCGACCCGCCGCAGGCCCCCCGGGAGCACGACGGCGCCGAGCCCGAGCCCGACCCCGGCCTCATCGCGGCCTTCCGCCGGGGCACCGGCCTCGCCGAGGACCAGCCGACCCCGCGTCCGGTCCACCCCCTCGACGTCCCCGACCTCTTCCCCGACGGCCTCCGCTGAGCCGCCCGCATCCCCGCCGTCATGCCCAAGGAGACGAACCCCCTCATGGTGAGCGAAGCGCCCGCCGGGCCCCCCACCGACCTGTCCTGGCTGCTGGCCGGCCTCGTCCAGCGCGTACCGCACACCCGCAGCGCCCTGCTGCTCTCGGCCGACGGCCTGGTGAAGGCCGCGCACGGCCTAGAGGCGGACGTCGCCGACCACCTCGCCGCCCTGGCGTCCGGCCTGTACGCGCTCGGCCGCAGCGCGGGCGTGCGGTTCGGCGGGGGAGGCGAGGTGCGGCAGGTGCTCGTGGAACTGGACACCTCGCTGCTGTTCGTCTCCACCGCCGGTCAGGGTGCCTGCCTCGCGGTGCTGGCGGAGCGGAAGGCCGACGCCGCCGTCCTCGGCTACGAGACGGCCATGCTCGTCAAGAGCGTCCGCCCCTTCCTGGCCACGCCCGCGCGGCAGCGGACGGGACGCTGAGCCGCCGTGTCCGCTCCGGAGACGCACACCCGGCCGGACGGCGCGGCGGGGCGCCTGGTGCGCCCGTACACCGTCTGCGGGGGACGGACCCGGCCCTCGTCCGCCTTCGACCTGCTGACCCTCGTCATGGCCACGGGACGCGGCGCGGGGGCGGCGCACCACCCGGGTGTGCTCGGCCCCGAGCACGCCCGGGTCCTGCGGCTGTGCGCCGGGCCGACGCCGGTGGCCGAGATCGCCGCGCACATCCGGCTGCCGGCGGTGGTCACCAAGGTGCTGCTGTCCGACCTGCTGGACTGCGGGGCCGTCACCGCCCGGGCTCCGGCGCCCTACGGGCACGGCCGGGGACGCACCGACCGCGATCTGCTGGAGGCAGTGCTGCATGGACTCCGAACCCGCCTGTGACGTCTTTCCCGAGTCGCTGAAGATCCTCGTCGCCGGTGGCTTCGGCGTCGGCAAGACGACGTTCGTCGGCGCCGTCAGCGAGATCGAACCGCTCAGCACCGAGGAGCTCCTCACCGAGGCCGGAGAGGGTCTCGACGACCTGGCGGGCGTCGAGACCAAGCGCACGACCACCGTCGCCATGGACTTCGGCCGCATCACGCTCGGGACGCGGCACGTGCTCTACCTCTTCGGCACCCCCGGGCAGGAACGCTTCTGGTTCCTGTGGGACGAGCTGAGTGCCGGGGCGCTCGGCGCGGTCGTCCTCGCGGACACCCGCAGGCTGCACGACTGCTTCTCGGCCGTGGACTTCTTCGAACGGCGGGGCCTCGGCTTCGTCGTCGCCGTCAACGAGTTCGACGGAGCCCACCGCTATCCGCCGGAGGAGGTCCGCGCCGCCCTCGATCTCGGCCCGGAGGTACCGGTCATGTGCTGCGACGCGCGTCACGCCGCCTCCGTCACCCAGGTCCTCGTCACCCTCGTCACGCATCTGCTCGCCACCAGGAGTGCCCATGCCCCCGATGTCGTATGACCCGACCACGCACCTGCTGCTCACGCCGCGGGACGACGAGGCGCCCGCGCGGGCCGTGCGGTTGCGGGAGCTCGGGCTGGGCGACTCCCCCGTACCGGAGCTCGACGCGTTCGCCCGCGAGCTCGCCCGGCGGACGGCCGCCCCGTACGCCATGGTCAACTTCATCGACCGGCAGCGCCAGTACTTCGCCGGTCTGTACACGCCCGCGTCCGACCGGGCGGAGGAGCGGGGCGAGGCAGCGCCCGACTCCCGCGTCGGCCGCACGATGACGCGGGACCAGGGGTACTGCCCGCACGTGATCGTGCGCCGCAAGGCCCTGGTGCTGGAAGACGTCTGCGACTACCCGCGCTTCGCCGGGAACCCGGTCGTCGACGAGATCGGGGTCCGCTCCTACCTCGGCGCTCCCGTGATCGACCGGACCGGGACGGCCCTCGGCACGGTCTGCGTCGTCGACCGCGAGCCCCGGCCCTGGGGGCGGCCGGGCCTGGAGACCATCAAGACCATGGCCGCCGAACTCGCCGAGCGGCTCCAGCGCCGCGCGGACACCCGCTGACCGGCGGCACGGGCCGGCCCCGGCGTCACTGCGCGGCGGCCAGCGGCAGGGGGACCGTGACCCGCTCGGGCGGCCCGGGGCGCGCGTAGTACCACCCCTGGGCCGAGTCGCAGCCCAGCTCCCGCAGGTGGGCGGCCTGCGCCGCCGTCTCCACGCCCTCCACGGTCACCGAGAGGTCCAGCACGTGCGCCAGCGAGACGATGCCCTCCACGATCTTGAGGTCGACCGGGTCGGCCGGGTGCTGCTGGAGACCCCGGGTGAAGGACCGGTCCAGCTTCAGCGTGCTGGCGGGCAGCCTGCGCAGGCTGGCCAGGTTCGAGTAGCCGGTGCCGAAGTCGTCCAGGGCGATGCCGACGCCCAGTTCGGCCAGCTGGCGCAGCGGTTTGAGCTCGGCGTCGTCCGCCCGGATCATCGCCGACTCCGTGACCTCCAGGCACAGCGACTCCGGCGGCAGCCCGGCGTTCTCCAGCACCGCGACCGTCTCCGACACCAGGTCGGGGTGGCTGAGCTGACGCGGCGAGAGGTTGACGTTGACGCGCAGCGGGCGCGCGCCGCCGATGCCCCGCACCTGCCACTCGCAGGCCTGGCGCACGGCCTCCTCCAGCACCCAGCGGCCCAGCGGCACGATGAGCCCGGTGTGTTCGGCCAGCGGGATGAACCGGTCCGGGCCGAGCACGCCGTGCCGGGGGTGTTCCCAGCGCACCAGCGCCTCGGCGCCCTCCACACCGCCGTCGCACATCCGCACCAGCGGCTGGTACTCGATGAAGAACTCGTGTCCCTCGAGCGCGGCGGGCAGCCGGTTGGTGAGGCTGTGACGGCTGATGACCCGGGCGTCGGAGTCGGGGTCGGCCAGCTCGTAGCGGTTGCCGCCCTGGGCCTTCGCGCGGTACATCGTGATGTCCGCGCTGCGCAGCACCTCGGCCGCCGTCCGTTCGCCGGCCGGCCCCTCCACGATGCCGATGCTGGTTCGCACCGGCAGCTCGCGGCCGTCCACCAGCACGGGTGTGGACAGCGCCTCCAGCGCGCGCTCGGCGAGATCGGTGATGTCCCGGGTGGAGTGCGGGTCGTTGATGAGGGCGACGAACTCGTCCCCGCCGATCCGTGCCACGAGCTGGCCCGGGCCCTTCACGCAGTTCTGCAGCCGCTCGGCGACGGCGACGAGCAACTGGTCGCCCACGGCGTGGCCGAGGCTGTCGTTGACGGTCTTGAAGCCGTCCAGGTCCAGGTAGCACAGGCCGAAACGGGCCGCGTCGCCCTCCCGGGCGAGGGTCTGCTCCAACCGCTCGAAGAACAGCGTGCGGTTCGGCAGGTCCGTCAGCGCGTCGTGGGTGGCCTCGTAGCGCAGCCGCAGGTGCAGGAGCCTGCGCTCGGTGATGTCCTCCATCAGCGCCAGCATGAGGCGCGGGGTGCCGTCCGGATCGCGCAGGAGCGACACCGTCAGGTGGGTCCACAGCACCGTGCCGTCGGGCCGGTGGTAAGGCTTCTCCGCCCGGAAGTGGTCGCGTTCGCCGCGCACCAGCTCGTCGTACATGCGCCACACCGTGGGCCCGTCGTCGGGGTGGACCCAGCTGGTGATGCGGCGGTCCCGCACGAGCTCCTCGTTGCCCCCGAACATGCGGGTGAGGGCGCTGTTCACCTCGATCACGCGGCCGTCCAGGGTACCGATCCCGATGCCGATGGTGGCGCCCTCGAAGACGGCCCGGAACCGCGTCTCGCTCTCGTGGAGGGCCCGTTCGATCTCCGACTGGGCCTTCAGCGCCGCCCGGGAGAGGGCCTCCTGCTCCGCGCGGGTGCGCTCCTGGAGGGCGCGTGCGAACCCCGCCGCGACGGCGTGCTGGAGGCGCGCGCAGCGGGCCCGGCCCTCCTCGGCGGGCAGCCGGTCGGGGTCGGAGCAGTAGAGCAGCAGGTAGGCGTCGACGACACCGAGGATCTGCGGGAGCGACTCCGGTGCGGTGCAGTGCGCCGCGACCAGCTCCTGCCCGACCGCGCGGGCCGGTACCGGGTCGAACGGCCGGGCGTGCAGGGTGGTGCTCAGCAACTCCGCCAGCGGAACGAGGTGTTCCTCGAACTCCGCGCGCGTCATGCAGGTGGCCGTGGTGGGGTAGACGGCACGGCTCCAGATCGTCGCGAAGCGCCGCAGCCCGTCGGGGTGCGGGCCGGGACGGTGCGGGCGGGCGGCCCCCGGCCCGTCCGCGTCCTTCGGGGCTGTGTTCACGCTTTTCGTCCCACCCCTGCGAACCCGGTGAAGACCACCGGGTCCTCGTGCTCCGTCGACCCTTCCGGACGCCAGTTCGGCATGGCGACCAGACCCGGCTCGACCAGCTCGAACCCCTCGAAGAAACGGTCCACCTCGGCGGCCGAGCGCATGATCAGCCGGGAACCCACCTGTTTGTACACGTCCGAGATCTCCTGCCCCTGCCGGGCCGTGTGCGGGCCCCCGTCGGTGGAGGCGTGCGTGAGGACGAGCAGCGAACCGGGCGCCAGCCGGTCCCGCAGCTCCGCGAGGGCCTTGCCCGGCTCCTCCTCGTCCTTGATGAAGTGCAGCAGCGCCACGAGCAGCAGGGCGACCGGCCGGTCCAGGTCGAGCAGCCGGCCCACCGGTTCACTGGTGAGCACCGCCTGCGGGTCACGGAAGTCGGCGGCCACGATGTCGGCCCTCCCGTTGCCGTCCAGGACCGCGCGGCTGTGCGCGACGGCCACGGGGTCGTTGTCGACGTAGACCACGCGGGCCTCGGGGGTGGCGGCCAACGCCACCTCGTGCACGTTGCCGAACGTCGGTATGCCGGAGCCGATGTCCAGGAACTGGGTGATGCCCCGGTCCACGGCGTACCGCACGGCCCGGCGCATGAAGGCCCGGTTCGCCTGCATGAGTTTCGGCAGACCGGGGAACACCTCAATCGCCCTCCGTGCCGCCTCCCGGTCCACCTCGAAGTTGTGCGATCCGCCGAGGTAGTAGTCGTAGATCCGGGAAACACTCGGCATCGACAGGTCGATGCCCTGCGGTGCCCAGGAGGGACGTTCCATCAAAGACTCCTCATCACGATCGCCGGCGCATTGACGTTCGAGGGATGAGGCTACTGACCTGAAGTGGGTGGGAGTAAGGAAACGGAGACTCAACCTCCCGATACTGTCCTGATGTTGAGGTATATGCCCGGTTCGCGGAGGTGAAATCCTCCGGATGTGCGCCGTGTTCCCCTCCCGTGCGTCCCCCGACCGCGCCGTTTCCCGCCGGAGGCGCCGGGTACCCGCCCGGCCGGACCACCATGGAGGTGCGCACCGTGCCCGCACGAGAAGAGCTCCCGTCGACCCTGCGCCGCTCACCCGAGGGCGCCCGCCGCACGTGGATCAAGGCGCACGACTCGGCCGTGGAGACGTACGGCGAGGGCGAACGCGCCCACCGTGTCGCGTTCAGCGCGCTCAAGCACACCTACGAGAAGGTGGGCGACCACTGGGAGCGCAAGGAGAAGGGCCGCAAGGGGCCCTCCGACCCGAAGGCCGCCCGCCCGCGCGGGGCCGGCGGGCGCAGCGGCGAGGGCGTCGACGAGAGCGCGACCAAGGACCACCTGTACGACGTCGCCAAGCGGCTGGACGTCTCCGGCCGCTCGCGCATGACCAAGGGCGAGCTCCTCAGCGCGATCCGCAAGGCCAACCGCACCAGCACCCGCAGGGCCCGCTCCTGACGAACCGCCCGGGGCCCGCCCCGCGCTCGGCCACCCGGCTCAGCCGACGTAGCGCCGGGCGGCGGAACGCCGCTGCGCCCGGTCCAGGACCCGCAGCCGCGCCTCCACCCCCGGCGGCACCACCCGCCGCTCCCGCAGCACCCACGGCAGCCCCGCCAGCGCCAGGCCGAACGCCCGCAGCGAGGCCCGGTCGCGGGGCACGCTGCGGGCGAGGTGCAGCGTCCGGTCGAGGGCGGCAGGCAGCGGTCGGCGCAGCCAGCCGAACCACAGGGTGTTCCGCAGGCCCACCACGCGCCGTCCGGTGGCGTCCCGCGCCGGGGACGGCTGGTGGTGGACGGTGACGTCGGGGGCGTAGGCCAGCCACCAGCCGCCGGTCATCAGGTCGGTGGCCAGCAGTTCCTCCTCGCCGCCCAGCCACAGCCGGGGTGAGAACCCGCCGGCCCGCCGGAAGGCGTCCGTGCGCAGCACCGTGGCGGCGGCCAGGAAGGAGCCGAGCGCGGGGCCGGGCAACCAGTCCGGGCCCCTCAGCGGGGACTCGCGCAGCTCGCGGACGATGGGGTCCTCCGTCCCCGCGGGCTCGACGAGGATGCGCCCGGTGACGGCCCCGAGGCCGGGGGCCGACTCCAGCAGTTCCACCGCCCGCGCCAGCGCACCCGGCGCCCACCAGGAGTCGTCGTCACAGAACGCCACGTAGGGCGTGCGGACGTGCTCGATCGCGAGGTTCCGCCCGACGGCGCCGAGGTTCCGGGAGGCCCGCAGCAGCCGCACCCGTGGGTGGAGCCGTGCCACCGCGTCCGGGGTGCCGTCGGTGGAGGCGTTGTCGGTGACGAGGACCGGTGGGCCCTCCGGCAGTCGCGCCATCCGGTCCAGTGTGCGCAGCAGCGACGCGCGCCGGTTGCGCGTGATGACGACGACGGAGACCTTGGCCCCCGCTCGCCGGGCCGCGCCGTCCTGGTCCTCGATGGTCATGCTCCCCCGCTCGATGTCGATGTCGATGTCGATGTCGATGCCGACTGCGTTTCCGATGCGGATGTCGACCCGGCCGTCACCGCGCGTCCCCCGCCTCCAGGCGGCGGACGGCGTTCTCCGTCCACGGCGGCAGCGGATCGCGCAGCCGCAGAGCGGCGGGTAGCCCGCTCAACACGCCTCGCAGCGCGCGGGCCGCCTCCGGGTCGCGCCGCGCCCGGCGGGCCAGCCGCGCGGTACGTCCGGCGGCGACGGGCAGCGGACGGCGCAGCCAGCAGGTGAGCACCTCGTTGCGGCGTACCACCGTGCGGCGTTCCGGCCGCGGGCCGTCGTCCGGGTCGTGCCGGGCGACCACCTCGGGGCAGTACGCCACGCCCCAGCCGCGTGCCGACAGGTCGTAGGCGAGCAGGGCCTCCTCGCCCCCGATGCCGAGCATCGGGTGGTAGCCGCCCGCGTCGAGGAACGCCGAGCGGCGGGCCACGGCGGCACAGCCGAGGAAGCCCAGCACCGAGGGGCCCGGGAGGTCGGGGGGACGGCCGAGCGGTGAGCGGGCCAGCACCGCGTTGAGCGGATCCTCGGCACCCTCCGCGCCGACGCGGGTCGCGGCGGCGAGGAGCCCGAGGCGGGGGTGGTCGCGCAGCAGTTCGACGGCGAGCGCCAGGGCGCCCGGCTCCCACCAGGAGTCGTCGTCGCTGAAGGCGACCACGGGCGTGTCCAGCACGGCGACCGCCAGGTTGCGGGCGACGGCCGCGTGGTTGCGCGGCAGCGCCAGGAGCCGCACGTGCGGGAAGTGCTCGGCGACCAGCGCGCGGGTCCCGTCCGTCGAGGCGTTGTCGGCGACCACGATGGCCGGGCGCTCGGGCAGGGCGCTCAGCCGGGTCAGCGTCCCGGCGAGGCGGTCCGCCCGGTCACGGGTGGCGATGGCCACGCCGACCCGGGCGCCGGTGGGCCCGGCGACCGCCTCGCCGACGTCGCGTCCCCGGACGTCGTCGGACGCGTGGGCACGTCGGTGCGCGGGGGGCCGGGAACGGCGGCCGGGCATGCCATCTCCTGTGGGTCGTCGGGCGGTTCCTCCGGGGCGTCCAGGGGGCCGTGCGCCGTGAGCGCCGTGAGCGCCGCGAGGACCTCGGCGGGCCGGACGCGGAGCAGCAGCGGGTCGGGACGGTCCCCGTGCGGGTCGCCCCTCGGGCCGGGGTGCCACAGCACGCGGTGCCGGGCCCGGGCCGGCGGCCCCCACTCGGACGGCGGCACCGGACCGAACAGCGTGACCGAGGCGGTGCCGTGCGCGACCGCCAGATGGGCGACCCCGGTGTCCCCGCTGACCACGGCCCCCGCCCCGGCGACCAGCGCGGACAGGACGTCGAAGGGCATGCCGCTCCGGACGGTGTCGTCCGGCAGCCCCGCGAGCACGGCCACCCGGGCCGCCAGCCGCTCCTCGCCCGGCCCCGCCGTGACCACCACCGGGCGGCCGGCCGCACGCACGGCGGCGGCGACCTCCGCGAACCGCTCGGGCGGCCAGCACCGCGAGCCGGCGGCGGCGCCCGGGTGCAGGACGACGGCGCCGGGCGCGGGGCTCGGCCCGGTCGGGCGGGGAAGCCGGACCTCGTCGGCGTCGGCGGGCACACCGTGCCACCGCAGCAGCCGGCACCAGCGCTCCCGCTCGTGCTCCGCCACGGCCGGGGGCGGCCCGTCGGGCGCGGCGTAGGCGAGCAGCCGCGCGGGCCGCACGGTCCGCAGCAGGTCCTGGCTCTCCGGGCCGGTGCCGTGCAGGTCGACCGCGAGCTCCGGGGGGCGTCCCTCCCAGGTCAGCGTCGGGGGCACGGCCCGGCCCGGCGCGGCGGCCGGGAGCAGCCGGTCCACCACGCCGGTGGCCCGCGCGGCCTCCCGCAGCCCGGCCGGGGCGGCGAGCACGACCTCGTGGGCCGGGTGGGCGCGGCGCAGAGCGGTGAGCGCGGGCACGGCGGTCAGCAGGTCGCCCAGCCCGAGCGCCCGCAGGACCAGCAGTCGGGGGCGGGCACGCGGTCGGTCGCTCACGGCGTCCCCCCGCCCGCCGACACGGCGGCCCGGGCCGCGATCCTCGTGCTGGACCGGCCGTCCAGGTAGGGCAGGAGGACGACCTCGCCGCCCCACTCCTTGAGCAGCCGGGCCTCCGGCAGCTCCGCGCGGGCGTAGTCGCCGCCCTTGACCCAGATGTCCGGACGCAGGACGTCCAGCAGCCGCTCGGGCGTGTCCTCGTCGAAGACGGCGACGGCGTCCACGCAGCCGAGCGCCCGCAGCACCCGTACCCGGTCGCTCAGCGGTGTGATGGGCCTCCCCGGCCCCTTGCGGCGCCGCACGGAGTCGTCGGAGTTGACGCACACGACCAGGCAGTCCCCGGTGGCGCGGGCCGCCTGGAGGAGGCCCACGTGCCCGGCGTGCAGCAGGTCGAAGCAGCCCCCCGTGGCGACGACCGTCCCGCCCGCCGCGCGGACGCCGCGGATCACCTCCTCGGCGGCGTCCGGAGCCGGTCCCTCCGGCCGGGGCGCGGCCGAGGGCCGTCGGCCGCCCGGGGAGGCGGTCGTCGAGAGGGCTCCGGCACCGCCCGCCGCGACGAAGCCGGTGGCCGCCGCGACCGCGCCCCGCACGGCCTCCTCGGGCAGGGCGCCGTCGGCCAGCAGCCCGGCGGCGCTCGCCGCGAACCGGTCGCCCGCGCCGCAGGAGTCGCCGCCGTGCCGGGCCGGAGCGGGGACGAGCAGCGGATGGTCGCCGAACGACAGCAGGGCCCCGTCGGCGCCGAGCGTCACCGCGACCGCGCCGGCCCGCCACGCGCGGACCAGGGCCCGTGCGTGGTCCATGACGGCCCCCAGGCCGTCGGCCGACGAGCCCGTGGCGTCCGGCAGCCGCGCCGCGAAGTGCCGCGCCTCACCGGCGGTGGGGGTGACGAGCCGGGCTCCGGGCACCGGCGGGCCGCCGCGCGGGTGCGGGTCCCAGACCAGAGGTACCCGCGCCGCCCGTTGTGCGAGCGGTCCGCGCAGCACCTCGGCGGCGCCCCGGCCGTAGTCGGCCACCAGCAGCGCCCCGGCTCCGGCGACGGCGCGGCGCGCCGCCGGGGTGACGCCCGTGGCACGGCCGTCGCCCCGGTCCAGCCGCAGCATGACCCGCCCCTCGGCGAGCACCCGGGTCTTCTCGGGGAGCGTGCCGGTCAGGGTGAGCGGGACGACGGTGACCCAGGGGTCGAGCAACTCCAGCAGCCGGGTGCTGGCGGCGTCGTCGCCCACCGCCGTCACGAGGGTCACCTCCCGTCCGGAGAGGGCCGCCAGGTAGGCGGCGAGGGCGGCGCCGCCGGGCCGCAGCCGCTCCTCGCAGCCGTCCACCACGGGGACGGGGGCGTCCGGGGCCAGCCGGTCCGCCCGGCCGGTCAGGTCGCGGTCCAGCAGCGCGTCCCCGACGACCACCAGGGGCGTCCCGGGGGCCCCGGCTCCGTCGCCGTGGCGTGGGGCGTGCCCCGACCGGGGTGCGGTCGTCCCGGTCATCGCGGGCCGCCGTCCCGCCCGGGCGCGAGGCCGGGCAGCGCGGCGTCGAAGGCCGCGCAGACCATGTGGACCACGACCAGGTGGCACTCCTGCACGGTGGCGGCGGTGGCGGCGGCCACGCACAGCGCCTCGTCGCTCCCGGCGGCCAGCGGGTTGGGTTCCGGTCCGGTCAGGCCCCAGACGGCCAGGCCGGCCTGCCGTCCGGCGTCGGCGGCGGTGAGCAGGTTGGCGCTGGCGCCGCTGGTGGAGAGCAGCATGAGGACGTCGCCGGGGCGCCCGTGCGCCCGTACCTGCCGGGCGAACACCTCGGCCACGCCGTAGTCGTTGGCGATCGCGGTCGTGCTGGAGGTGTCGGCGTGCAGGGCCAGCGCGGAGAACGGCGGGCGGTCCTCCCGGTAGCGTCCCACCAGCTCGGCGCTCAGGTGCTGGGCCTGCGCGGCGCTGCCGCCGTTGCCCGCGACGAGCAGGCGTCCGCCGCCGTGCAGCACCTCGGCGAGCCGTTCGCCCCAGCGCTGGGCCACGTCGGCCGAGCGCCGCAGGTCGAGGAGGGCGTGGCGCAGTTCGTCGCAGTGGGTGCTGACCGATGTCGTGGCGAAGGTCATCGGACCACCCCCGTCGGGACGCGGTGACCTGCCGTCACCTTCGCGTACACGTGCTCCACGCGTTCGGCGACGCGGCTCCAGGAGAACCGGTCCAGGGCCCGGCGGCGGCCGGCGGCGCCGTAGGCCGCGCGGACCTGCCCGGAGGTGAGGAGCCCGCGTACGGCGTCGGCCAGCGCGGCGGGGTCGCCGGGCGGGACGAGCCGCCCGGTCACCCGGTCGGCCACGGAGTCGAGCTGTCCGCCCACCCCCGTGGCCACCACCGGCACCCCGGACGCCATCGCCTCCAACGGGACGATGCCGAAGGGTTCGTAGGCCGGCGTCGCCAGCATCAGGTCGGTGCTGCGGACGAGGGAGGGCATCCGTTCGTGGCCCACGGCGCCGAGCAGCCGCACCCGGTCGGCGACGCCGTGCTCCCCGGCCACGGCCAGCAGCCGGGCCGCTTCGTCGTCGGCGGCCAGCAGGGCCGCGTCGGGTCCGCCCGCGATGAGCAGCTCGGTCCCCGGGACGGCGGCGAGTGCGCGGATCGCGACGTCGAACCCCTTGCGCGGGACCAGCCGTCCGGCCGCCAGCAGGCGGTGGGGGTGCCGGCGCGGCGGGTCGGCGGCGGGTGCGACCCGCGGGGTGAACTCGTCGGTGTCCACCCCGCAGGGCACGACGGTGGTGTGCCCGGGCGGCACCCCCATGGCGGACAGCTCCGCCACCTCGTCGCCGCACGTGGCCAGGACCCGTGCGGCCGCCAGCGCGATCCGGCGCTCGGTGGCGACGCGTCGGGCGGGGCTGGTGTCCCGCTCGCCCTGGTGCCGCCGCTTGACGGTGCCGAGCGCGTGGAACGTCTGCACCACCGGGACGCCGTGCGGCCGCGCCCCGTCCAGCGCCGCCAGCCCGGACATCCAGAAGTGGGCGTGCGCCACGTCCGGCGGTGCGGCGGACCAGGACCGGGCCAGGTGGGCGCCGAACTCCCCCATGCACGGGTACAGCTCGTCCTTCGGCAGCGGCTCGGCCGGGCCGGCCGGGACGTGTTCGACCGTCACGCCGGGGGCGAGGGCGGTCCGGTCGGGCAGGCCCGGCGCGTCCCGGCGGGTGTGAACGGTGACCTGGTGGCCCCGCCGTGCCAGCGCCCGCGACAGCTGGGCCACGTAGACGTTCTGCCCTCCCGCGTCGGGCCCGCCGAGTACCGCGAGCGGGCTCGCGTGTTCCGACACCATGGCGATCCTCATCGCGTCACCTCCTTCGTGAGCCGGTCCCAGTCGTCCAGGAAGCGGTCGACGCCGTAGCGCGCGCTCACCGCCGCACGGGCCTCGGCGCCGACCGCCCGGGCGTGTTCCGGTTCGGCGACGAACGTGCGCACGGCCTCCGCGAGGACGTCCGGCCGGTTGGACACCACGCCCGCGCCCGGCGGGACGGCCTCGGCCGTCTCGGTGGTGTCCAGCGCGACCACGGGCATGCCCAGGTACATCGCCTCCAGGAGCGCCAGGCCGAGCGACGTCCAGCGGAACGGGTGCAGGTAGAGCCGTCGTGTGGCCATCGCCCGGTGCAGCTCCTGCTGCTGGAGCTCGCGGGTGCGCAGCCGCTCCCCGGGCAGTCCGAGGTGTTCGGCGAGTCCGTCGGTGCCCATGCCGAACACGTCCAGCGGCGCCGCGCTGGCGAAGTGGGGGAGCAGGTCGGTCCCCGTGACGCGGCCCCGGCGCAGCGGCTCGTTGATGGCGACGGCCGCTCTGGCCTCGGTGCCCGTGTAGAGCGGGCCGGGGTCGAGCACGCCGTGCTCGATGACGGTGGTCGGCGCCCGGCCGGCGTCCCAGAAGAGCCGGTTGAAGTGGGTGACGTGCACCAGCGTGCAGTTCGGGATCCGCGCCGCCGGGTGCACCGTGTCGGGCACGTCGCGCAGCGGCGTGCTGTGCTCCAGGTACACCACCGGGACGTCCCGCCCCGGCCGGCGTCCCAGCCAGCGGGTCGCCAGCTCCGCCTCGTGCGGGCGCTGCAGGATGACGAGGTCGACGTCCGTCCCGCGCAGTTGTTCCGGGGTCAGCTCGACGGCTCCCGGCGGCCAGTCCCACGTGCGCGCCCGGCCCCGGCCGTCCTCCCCGCGGCCCGGGAGGACGGGGAGCAGGTAGGTGTGCGGGCCCTGCACGAACGACGTCGTCCACGAGCCGTGCACGTGCCACAGCAGAATCCTCACGCGGTGCTCTCCTTCAGCAGCTTGTCCACGGCTCCGACGGCGTCGACGGCCGTCACGTCGCCCAGGCAGGGGTGGCCCGGCACGGGGCACTCCCGGGCCCGGCTCCCCGCGCACGGGGCGAGTTGGTCGCCCAGCAGCACGTGCGGCACCCGGTACGGGCCCCACCGCGCGGCGGGGACCACGGGCGCGAACAGCGAGACGACGGGCGTCCCCACGGCGGCGGCCAGGTGGGCCGGCCCGGTGTTGCCGACGACGACGGCCCGCGCGCCCGCCAGGACGGCGGCGAGGACCGGGGCGTCCGTGCGCCCGCCCAGGTCGGCCGCGTGGGCGCCGGCCACGGCGGCCGTCAGCGCGCGCTCCCCGGCGGAGCCGGTCACCACGACGCGGTGCCCGGCGCCGGCCAGGAGCCGCGCCGTCTCGGTGAACCGTCCGCTCTGCCAGCACCGGGCGGGCGCGCTGGCCCCGGGGTGCACGACGACGTAGGGCCCGTCGCCCGTCAGCCGGGCGGCCGCCTCCCGGGCCGCCGCCGAGGGCGGACGGACCCGCAGCGCGCCGTCGTCGCCCTCCGGCAGGGTGAAACCGGCCGCCTCGGCGAGGGCGAGAGCCGCCCGCGCCTCGTGGTGGCCGGGGTCGCGCCGGTGGCGGACGTCCAGCAGACCGCCGGGGTAGTGGACGCTGTCGGCGGCGACGCGGGCGACGCCGGCCAGCCGCAGCACCAGGGCCGTCGGGAGCGGGCTCTGGTGGGCGGAGGCGAGCACCAGCGCGGTGTCGCAGCGGCGTTCGCCCAGGTCGGCGACGACGGCGGCGATGTCGTCCGGCTCCACGGGCAGCGCCTCGGGGCCCGCCCAGGGCGCCTCCCACACCAGGACGTCGTCGACGCCGGGCAGCAGCCGCGCCGCCGCCTCGCCGCGCGGCCCGCACAGGAACGTCACGTGCTCCGCCGACCCGGCCACCGCCCGGACGGCGGGACCGGCCAGCAGCACGTCGCCGAAGCTGTCGACGCGGGCCACCAGTGCCCTCACGGCCGGCCGCCCAGGACGGCGCGGACGGCGGTGAGCAGGTCGGGCGCCACCAGCGGCGCGGCGGCCACCTCGTCGGCCAGCGTCTGCGGCGTGGGCACCAGGACGGACAGGGCGCCGGCCGCGCGGGCGGCGTCCATGTCGGAGCCGATGTCGCCGATGACGGCGCACTCCTGCGGACGCACGCCCAGCCGCCGGGCGGCCTCGATCACCAGCCCGGGCCGGGGCTTGCGGCAGCGGCAGCCGAAGTCGCGGTCGTGCGGGCAGACGACCCAGGCGTCCAGCGGGCCGAGCAGTTCCTCCACCCGCGCGTTGATGCGGCGCAGTTCCGGCCACCGCAGCTGACCGCGTCCGAGGGCCGACTGGTTGGTCACCACCGCCGTCCGCAGTCCGGAGGTCCGCACCCGCTCCAGGGCCTCCCGCGCGGTCGGCATGGGCTCGACCCGGCGCCAGTCGGTGTTGCCGGGGACGTCCGCCACCAGGGTGCCGTCCCGGTCGAAGAGGACCGCGCGCACACGCGTCGCCTCGCCGCTCATCGTCGTGCCTCCCCTCGCCGGGGCGGCCGGGGCGCCGCCCGGTGGCGCACCTCCCCGGCCAGCCGGTGGTAGACGGCCAGCGGTGGGATGAGCACGCTCGTGACGAGCATCGTCGCGATCTCCCCGGCCGTGCGCGGGCCCGGCGCGATGCGGGCGCCCGCGAACTCGGCGGTCCCCACCAGCCAGCCGGTGCCCGCGAGCGCCGCCGCCCGCCGCCGTCCGGACAGGCCGAGCGCCAGTGCCGCCAGCCCGCAGGCGGCGACCGCCGCGTGTCGGCGGATGCGGCCGCGCGGGGCGGCGGCCCGCCGCCACCAGTCCGGGCCGTGCACGGCGCACATCAGGGCGTCGTCCGCGTTGCCCCGCTGCGCCTTGACGGACACCCAGGGGTCGGCGGGGCGCACCGGGTGCCGGGTACGGCGGGTGCCCGACGTGAGGTCGTGGCCCGCCGCCTGGAGCCGCAGTGCCAGGTCGGCGTCCTCGCGGAAGGCCCGGGGGAAGCGTTCGTCGAAGCCGTTCACCGAGGCGAGCGCCGCCGTGCGGAAGGCCATGTCCGCGGTGGCCCAGCGCGCCGTCTCCAGCCCGGCGGTGTTGCGCTCCCAGTCGGTGGGGCGGCGTCCGGACGGCAGCGGGACCTCCAGGACGCCCTGGACGCCCGCGGTCGTGGGGGAGGCGGCGGTGAGGTCCGCGCGGAGCCGCTCGCGCCAGTCGGGGCCGACCCGGACGTCGTCGTCGAGGAAGACCGTCCACGGCACGTCGCCGACGGCCCGCAGACCCGCGTTGCGCGCCCCGGCCGGGCCGCGTCCCCGGGTCCGCAGGACGCTCACGCGTCCGCGCAGCGGCCCGAGGGCGTCCAGGGGCAGGTCGGCGCCGGGGCGTACCGGGCCCCCGCGCGGGGGACCGGGGCGGTCGTCCACGACGACGATCCGCACCGGCTCCGGGCCGGTGGCGTCGGCCAGGGCGCGCAGGCACTCCCGCAGGCACGGCCGTCCGACCGTCGGGATCACGACCGCGTACGCGACGCCCCGCGCCGTCGTCGACCTCTGTCGGCGGCTCATGCGAAGACCGCCCCCCTGCGCACCGCGAACGGTCCGAGGGCCAGCAGGTCCACCGGGGAGGACCCGAAGCACTCCAGCGCGTCGCGCGGGCTGTCGACCATGGGCCGCCCGGCCGTGTTGAGGCTGGTGTTGACGACGGTGGGCAGCCCGGTCCGCCGTTCGAACGCCGCGAGCAGCCGCGCGGTCAGGGGGTCGCTGTCGGCGCCGACGGTCTGGATGCGGGCGGTGCCGTCCACGTGGACGACGGCGGGGATGCGCTCCCGCCACTCCTCCGCCACCTCGTGCGTGAACAGCATGTAGGGGCTGGGCAGCTGACCCCGGAACAGCTCGGCGGCCCGGTGCTCGGCGACCATCGGGGCCACCGGGCGGAACTCCTCCCGCCCCTTGACCCGGTTGAGCCGGTCCAGGTTCTCCGCCCGCCCGGGATGGGCGAGCAGCGAGCGGTGGCCCAGGGCCCGGGGCCCGAACTCGCTGCGTCCCTGGAACCACGCGACGATCTCGTTGCCCGCGAGCACCTCCGCGGCGGCCTCGGCGATGTCCTCGGGCCGGTCGTAGGGGACGCCCGCCTCGGCGAGCCGGGCCGCCAGCTCCTCCTCGCTCCAGCCCCGGCCGAGGTCGGCGCCGGGCATCGGGGCACAGGGGTCGCCCCGCTCGGTGGCGAGGTGCAGGGCCGCGCCCAGCGCGGTGCCCGCGTCCCCGGCGGCCGGCTGCACCCACACGTCCTCGTAGGGGCCCTCGGCCGCGATCCGGGCGTTGGCCACGCAGTTGAGCGCGACGCCGCCCGCGAGGGTCAGGTGCCGGCCCCCGCCGTGGGCGTGCAGCCAGCGCACCAGGTCGAGCAGCGTCTCCTCCAGGCAGGCCTGCGCGCTGGCGGCCAGGTCGGCGTGGTCCTCGGTCCACTCGGTGCCCGGGGGCCGGGCCGGGGCGAGCGCGGCCCAGTCGATGCCGTGGGCGCGGAACCCGCCGTCGTCCGTGCCGTGCACCCACTCCCGCAGCTGCGGCAGGAAGCGCGGTTTGCCGTAGGAGGCGAGGGCCATGACCTTGTACTCGTCGCTGGAGCGCAGGAAGCCCAGGTGGGCCGTCAGCTCCTCGTAGACCAGGCCCAGGGAGTGCGGGAGCCGTTGCCCCGCCAGCACCTCCAGGGCGCCGTCGCGGTAGCGGCCGGAGAGGTGGGAGGACGCCTCGCCACGCCCGTCGAGGACGAGGACCGCGTTGTCGCGGTGCGGACCGGCGATCCCGCAGGAGGCGGCATGCGCGACGTGGTGCGGCACGAACCGCACGAGGGCCGGGTCGAGGCCGGGCAGAGCGGTGGCCAGGAAGAAGGGCGCCTCACGGGCGTAGGTCTGGCGCAGCGCGTCCCACGGGTCGTCCAGCCCCATCTCGGGGGCGGGCAGGGCGAGCGCGGGGTCGTAGGAGAAGGCCACGGCGTCCAGGTCCTCGGGCGTGAGGCCGGCGTGTTCCAGGCACCAGGCCGCCGCCTGCTCCGGCATCTCCCAGGCCGAGAACGGGACCGGGCGCTTGCCGTGCTTGCGTCGGCTGAATCGTTCCTCCTCCGCAGCCGCCACAGTTGTCCCGTCGATCACCAGAGCTGCGGCGGGATCGTGGAAGACGGCGTTGACGCCGAGAATGCGCATGCGAACCTCCTGCGGGGTCGGCGTTGCTCATGGGGCAGCCGAGGCCCTCGGGGCCACTGTGGTTACCCTCGGCAGCGCTCCCAAACGCCCTGAAGCGGCTCGCGCGCTCAGCGCCCGGCCGGCGAGGGAGCGGGCGGCTGCGGAACCGGCAGCTCGGCGAACCAGCTCACCGTCCGCTTCAGACCGTGCTCCCAGCTCGTCCGCGGAGCCCAGCCGAGTCCTTCGCGGGCGAGCGTCGTGTCCGGCCTCCGGCGCACCGGGTCGTCGTCGGGCAGGCCGATGTGGGAGATGTGCGAGCGCGAGCCCGTCAGGGCGATGATGCGGCGCGCCAGTTCGGCGATGGAGATCTCCTCGTCGCCGCCGATGTTCACCGGGCCGTCGAGCTCCGAGGCGGCCAGCGCCACCAGGCCCTCCACGGTGTCGTCCACGTAGCACAGGGAACGGGTCTGACTGCCGTCCCCCGCGACGGTCAGCGGCTCCCCGGCCAGCGCCTGGCGCACGAACGTGGGCACCGCCCGGCCGTCCCCCGGCCGCATACGCGGGCCGTAGGTGTTGAAGATCCGCACGATGGCGGCGTCCGTGCCCCGCGCGCCCCGGTGCGCGGTGACCAGCGCCTCCGCGAACCGCTTGGCCTCGTCGTAGACGCTGCGCGGCCCCACCGGGTTCACGTGCCCCCAGTACGTCTCGCGCTGCGGGTGCTCCTGCGGGTCCCCGTACACCTCGGACGTCGAGGCCAGCAGCAGCCGGGAGCCGTCGCGGCGGGCGAGTTCCAGGGCGTTGCGGGTGCCACTGCTGCCCGCCTCCAGCGTCTCCAGCGGCAGCCGCAGGTAGTCGGCGGGCGAGGCCGGGCACGCCAGGTGCATCACCAGCCCGTACGGGCCGCCGGGCAGGTCCTCCAGCGCGCCGGGCGCACAGATGTCACGTTCCAGGAACCGGAATCCGGGGCGGCCCTCCAGCGCGGTGAGGTTCCGCCGGTCGCCGGAGAGGAGGTTGTCCACGGCCAGGACCCGCAGCCCGTCCTCCAGCAGGCGTTCACACAGGTGCGAGCCGATGAACCCGGCACCCCCGGTCACCACGGCCCGGCGCATGTCGCGCAACCTCGCCATCGAGCTCTCCTTCCGTCGTGCGGTCCGCCCGGGAGCGGATCGGCTGGGCGATGTGTAGGTTCCCGATCGGCGTGCACTCGCTGGACCATGAGCGACAAGACCTTCCCGACGCCCGAACCGGAACCGGGCCGCGCCGCCGGTGAGCACCCCACCCCCGGTGAGCGGGGCGGCAGCGGTGTGCCGCCGCTGGAGACACCGCCCGTGGAGGGCTCGACGTCCGGAGCCGGCCCCCGGGAGACGTACAACCCGAGCCGGGGGTGGGCCGTCGGCCCGCTGATCGTGGTCGCGCTGATCGTGGTCGTCTTCGCCGGGTACTTCATCGCCCGGATCTTCGTGACCTGAGCCGGAGTTCCCCGATGACCCTGCGGAAAACACTGCTCACAGGCTGGTTCAGCTTCCTGCACGGAGAGGTGACGGCGGGCGACGTCCTGGCCCTGCGGCGGGTGCAGCGGCTGCTCGACGCCCGGGGCCTGGCCCACGACACCGCCTGGAGCCCCGGCTTCCGCGCCGGGGGCCCGGGGCTGGACGCCCTGGTGCCGCACGACTACGCCCGGCTCGTCTTCGTCTGCGGGCCGCTGCACGGGCCGCAGGTCGCCGACCTGCACGAGCGCTTCCCGCACTGCGTCCGGGTCGCCGTCGGCGTCTCCGTGATCGACCCGGCCGACCCGGCGGTGCGCGGCTTCCACCGGGTCATCGCCCGGGACCGGGCCGGGGGGACGCCGCGCGTCGACCTGGCGGCGGCGGCCCCGCGCGGCACGGCGCTGCCGGTGGCCGGCGTCGTCCTCACCCACGGGCAGGGCGAGTACGGGACGCGCCGCCGCCACGCCGCCGTGGCGGACGAGCTCACCGGCTGGCTGGGGCGGCAGGACTGCGGACGCGTCGAACTCGACACCCGCCTAGCGGCGGGCGACTGGCGGCTGTGCGGCACCTCGGCGCAGTTCGAGTCACTGGTCGGCCGCCTCGACGTCGTCGTCACCGACCGGCTGCACGGCCTCGTGCTGGCCCTGCGCGCCGGGGTGCCGGCGCTCGCCGTCGACCCCGTGGCCGGTGGCGCCAAGGTGACGGCCCAGGCCCGCGCGTGCGACTGGCCCGCGCTGCTCACCGCCGACGGCCTCTGCGGCCGCGAGCTGGACCGCTGGTGGCGCTGGTGCCTCGGACCCGGCCGCCCGGCGGCCCGCGCGGCCCGGGACGCGCTGTCCGCGCGCGGTGACGCCGAGGACGTCCGGCTCGCCTCGGAGCTCGCCGACGTCCTCGGGTGACCGGTCGGGACGATGCCTCAGGGGCGGCCGCGCACCAGGGCCGCCAGCTCCCGAAGCCGTCCGCCCGGCAGCGTGGGGCGCAGCGGCGGCGAGTCCATGCCCTCCCCGCGCCGGAACGCCGCGAGGAACTCCGTCAGGGTCTCGGTGGCCGACGCCCCCGGCTCCCACTCCAGCTCCCGGCGGGCGCGCAGGGTGCTCATCAGTGGCAACCGCAGGAACGCGTCGAACAGGTAGGGCGAGGACGGCACCAGACGCAGCCGCCAGGCCAGGGACAACGCCGCCCGCAGGGGCGGCACGGGCACCCGCACCGGCCGCGCCGAGAGCAGCCCGGCCAGCACCCCGGCGTCCACCACCGGCTCGGCGGCCAGGTTGAACGCGCCGGACACCGGGCGCACGACGGCCCGCACGAACGCGTCGGCGGCGTCGGCGGTGTGCAGCACCTGGAACCGCAGCCCCGGCACCTCGGGGACGAGGGGCAGCAGCTCGGGCCGCACCAGCGCGTGCGGGACCACCGGGCCGCCGAACAGCCGCCGCTGCTCCATGGCGGACTCGCGCTTGAACATGAAAGCCGGCCGCATGCGCACGGTGCGGATGCCGGGGTGGTCGCGCTCGAAGGTGTCCAGCAGCCGCTCCACGTACGCCTTCTCGCGCGGATAGGCGGCCTCCGGCCAGCCGTGGGTGGGCCACGCCTCGTCGACCCGGGCCCCCGGATCGTCCGAGGGCCTGGGGGAGTAGACGCCGACCGAGGACGCGTAGACCAGCGCGGGCACGCCGGCCGCCGCCATAGCCCGCAGCAGCCGCTCGGTGCCCCGGACGTTCGTCTCCCATGTGACCTGGGGGGCGTGCGTGGGCTGGATCAGCCACGCGAGATGGACGACGACGTCGGCGCCCTGGAGGAGGCCGGTGAGTTCGGCCTCCGCCTCCGGCCGCCCGAGATCCGCCCGCGCCCACCGCGCGCCGCCGGGCAGCTCGCCCGGTTCCCGGCGGCTGATCCCCAGGACCGAGGCGACGCCCGGTTCCTCGGCGAGCCGTGCGAGCACGCTCGTTCCCACGTTGCCCGTGGCCCCCGTGACCACCACCCGGAGTCCGTCCGTCCCACTCACGCTGTCCCCTTCCGCCGCAGGAGCGGCCGGGTACCCGCCGGGGCCGGAGGGAAAACGGGCCCCTCATCCGTCCCGCCGCCCCACGCCGCCCCACGCCGCCGCTCTCCGCCGTGCCCCGCGCGTTTCCTCCTCCGGGTGCCGGGTACTGCGCACGCCAGAGCGAAAGGCGACCCATGCAGGAACCCGATCCCCGGCGTGACCGCGCCCCCGACCCCGAGCGCGAGGGCCTGCTCGGCCGCGTCTCGCCACGGACCGGCACCGAACCGCTGCGGGCCCGCAGCCCCCTTCGGCTGCGGCTGCTGCTCGGCCTGCTCTTCACCCCGCTGTTCATCGCCGGGGCCCTGCTCTTCTGGTCCTGGTCGGCGGCGTCCGGCCCGCAGGACGTGCCCACCGACGCCTCGCTGCGCACGGTGGCCATCGTCTTCAGCCTGCTGGCCCTCTTCTCGCTCGTCGACCTGCTGATCGTCCAGCGCAGGCTGCGCCGGGCGCGGCGGCGCGCCGCGCGGGAGCACCGGGGCGGCCGGGGCGACGCCTGAGCGCGGCGCGCCCGGCGCCTGCGCCACCCGTCCCCACCGGCGGCGCACAATGCGGACATGCGCGTGATCGGCCTGCTCAGCGGCACCTCGTGCGACGCGGTGGACGCCGCGCTCGCCGACCTGACCTGTGATCCGGGCGGCGAACTGACCCTGCGCCCCCGGGGCCTGCTCAGCGTCCCCTTCCCGCCGGACCTCCACGCGGAGCTGGCGTCCTGCCTCCCGCCCGCCGAGCCGACCTGGCGGCGGATCTGCCGGCTGGACGCCGCGCTGGGTCGCCTCTTCGGGGCCGCCGCCGCCCGGGCCGACACCGAACTGGCCGGCGGCACGGCGGAACTCGTCGTCTCCCACGGCCAGACCTGCTACCACCTGACGGAGGGCCCCCGGGCGCTCGGCACCCTGCAACTCGGCGCGCCCGCCTGGATCGCCGAGGCCACCGGCCTGCCCGTCGTCTCCGACCTGCGGACCCGCGACCTCGCCCTGGGCGGCCAGGGCGCCCCGCTCGCCGCCACGTTGGACGCCCTCCTCCTCCCGCACGACGGCCGTCCGGCCGCCCTCAACCTCGGCGGCATCGCCAACCTGAGCCTCCGGGACGGGGACGGGCAGGTGCTGGCCTACGACCTCGGCCCCGCCAACGCCCTGATCGACGCCGCAGCCCGCCACGTCAGCGGCGGTCGCGCGCGCCTGGACGACGGCGGGGCCCGCGCGGCGCGCGGCAGCGTCCGGCCGGAGCTGCTCGCCGCCCTCCTGGCCGATCCGTACTACCGGCTGCCGCCGCCCAAGTCGACGGGCCGCGAGCACTTCCACACCGCGTACCTGCTGCGGCACCTGCCCGAGCCGCCGCCCCCGGCCGACGACCTGCTGGCGACCGTCACCGAACTCACCGCGCGGCTGGTGGCCGACGCCTGCCGGACCCACGGCCTGACCGCGCTCACGGTCTCCGGGGGAGGGGTGCGCAACCCCGTCCTGATGGCGCGCATCCGCACGCTGACGCGGCCCCTGCCCGTCACCGACATCTCGCCGGCCGGTCTTCCGGCCCAGGCCAAGGAGGCGTACCTCTTCGCCCTGCTCGGCTTCCTGACGGTCCACGGCGTCCCCGGCAACACGCCCTCCGCCACCGGTGCCCGGGGCCCGGCGCTGCTCGGCTCGCTCACCCCCGGGGCCGGACCGCTCCGGCTTCCGCCACCCCTGCGCCACGCGCCCACGCGGCTGCGCGTCACGACGTCGGGGGAGTGAACCCCGGGGAGCCGGGTACGCGGCAGCGCAGTCCCCGACAAGATCGTTCACCAGGAGGTGCCATGTCGCACATCGAGGAATCCATCGAACTCGACGTCCCGGTCCGGGCCGCGTACAACCAGTGGACCCAGTTCGAGGACTTCCCGCACTTCATGGACGGCGTGGAACGGGTCGACCAGGTGACGGACGCGTCGACGCACTGGGTGACGAAGATCGCCGGTGTGGAGCGCGAGTTCGACGCCGACATCACCGAGCAGATCCCCGACGAACGGATCGCCTGGACGAGTGTCAGCGGCCCCAAGCAGGCCGGTGTTGTCACGTTCCACCACCTCGACGCCGACCGCTCCAAGGTGATGCTCCAGATGGAGTACGCCCCCGAGGCGTTCGCCGAGGCCGTGGGCGACACCCTCGGTCTGGTACGCCGCAAGACCAAGGGCGACCTGGAGCGCTTCAAGGCGTTCATCGAGAGCCGCGGCGCCGAGACGGGCGCCTGGCGCGGCGAGGTCTGACGCGTGTCGCGGCACGGCCGCCGCGCGCGCCGCGACACGGGAACGGGACCGGGCGGATGGGCCCGGTCCCGTTCCCGTGGGCCGTGCTCCTCCCATTGGCTCACGGTCAGGGCCGGAGCACCACCTTCACCGCACCGTCCTCCTTCTTCTGGAACATCTCGTAGGCCTCGGGGGCGCGGTCGAGCGGCAGGTGGTGGGTGGCGAAGTCGTCCACGCCCAGGGGATCGCCGTCCTCCAGCAGCGGCATGATCTCGGGGATCCACCGCTTGACGTTGGCCTGCCCCATCCGCAGCTGGACCTGCTTGTCGAACAGGACGAGCATCGGCACCGGGTCCGTCATCCCGCCGTAGACGCCGGACAGGGAGACGGTGCCCCCGCGCCGCACCATGTCGATGGCGAGGTAGAGCGCGCCCAGCCGGTCCACGCCCGCCTTCTGCACCAGCTTGCCCGCCCACTTCTGCGGCAGGAAGCCGGTCATGTCCTGCATGGCCTTCGCGGCACCGGACCCCGCTCCGCCGTGCGCCTCCATGCCGACGGCGTCGATCACCGCGTCCGGCCCGCGCCCCCCGGTCATCTCCCGGACGGCGTCGGCCACCCCCTGCCGGTCGTCGAAGTCGTTCAGGTCGACCGTCTCCACCCCGCGCGCCCTGGCGCGCTCCAGCCGTTCGGGCACCAGGTCCACTCCGATGACCTGCGCGGCGCCCTGGTGCGCGGCGACGCGGCAGCTCATGTCGCCGATCGGCCCGAGCCCCAGCACCGCAACACTGCCGCCCTCGGGCACGTCCGCGTAGGTCACGGCCTGCCAGGCCGTCGGCAGCACGTCGGAGAGGAACAGGTACCGGTCGTCCGGCGGCCCGTCGGGGATCTTCACCGGCCCGTACTGCGCCTGCGGCACCCGCAGGTACTCGGCCTGCGCGCCGGGCACCGCGCCGTAGAGGTTGGTGTAACCGAACAGGGCCGCGCCCATCTTCTGGTCCCTGACCTGCGTCGTCTCGCACTGGGTCTGGAGCCCCTGGTCGCACATGAAGCAGTTCCCGCAGGCGATCTGGAACGGCACGACCACGCGGTCGCCCGGTGTCAGCCCGCTCACGCCGTTGCCGACCTCCTCGACGACGCCCATCGGTTCGTGGCCGAGGATGTCGCCGGGGTTCATGAGGGGGCCGAGCACCTCGTACAGGTGCAGGTCCGAGCCGCACAGGCCGCTGGACGTGATCCGCACGATCGCGTCCGTCGGCCTGACCAGTTCGGGATCGGGCACGCGTTCCACCCGCACGTCGCGCTTGCCGTGCCACACGAGGGCCTTCACGCCGCTCACCTCCGTCGTCGGCGGGTCTTCCCGGAAGTCTCCGGAAGCGGTCCGGGTACCCGGCCACCACCGGGCCAGTCGTCCGCGCCCGGCACGGCTGACCGGTGGTTTTCCCGCCCGGCTCAGGGGTACGCGACCGGCGGCGCACCCCGACCCCGCACGGGAGGGAGACCGGTGATGACCGAGCCGAACGACCCCGGACGCCACCCCGAGGAGGAGGGCATCCCCGACCTCCAGGACGGTTCGCCGGAGGCCCGGCGGGCCGAGGATCCGCAGCGGATGCCGGTGCCCGGTGAACGGCCGGTGGCCGCCGAGAGCCACGGAACCACGTTCGCCGAGCAACGCGAGGGCGAGTCGCTGGACGACCGGCTCGCGCAGGAGGTGCCGGACGTCGGTGAGGAGGACGGTGCCGCCGGCCCGCCGGACCCCGAGGCGGGCCGCCTCGACGACGCGTCGTCGCCGGGCCGTCCCTCCGGCGACCACGTCGTCGGCGAGGTCGGCGACGAGGCGACGCCCGCGGCGGGCCTGTCGGCGGAGGAGTCCGCCGTGCACGTCGAGCCGCTCGACGAGGCCGACGCGCCGCCCCCCGACCCTGAGGAGAACCCGGCCGACGACGAGGACCGCCCGCCGGGCTAGACGGGACGGGCGGGCGCCACGGCGCCGTTGGCCGCTGACATGGAACCCGGCGCACGCGGGTACCGACGGGCGGCATGTTCGTTGACGTTCTGCTGACGGTCGTCGGTGTCCTCGCCCTCGTCGTGGCCGCCTTCTCGGCCGTGGTCCGACGGCTGCCGCTGTCGGGACCGCTGCTGGCTCTGCTCGCGGGGGTGCTGCTCGGGCCGGCCCTGTTCGGCGTGCTGGACGTGCCCACGGTGTTCGACGGGCACCGGGAGCTGCACGAGGCGACCCGCCTCCTGCTGGCGGTGTCGGTGATGGCCGTGGCCCTGCGCTACCCGATCGCCGCCGTCCGCTCACGGGTCCGGCCCGTGATGCTGCTTCTCGTGGTCGCGATGCCGGTCATGGCCCTCTCCACCGCCGGAGTGGCCGCCGCCACCCTCGGTGTCGGCCTCGGCGCCGCCGCGTTGCTGGGCGCCGCGCTGTGTCCGACGGACCCGGTGCTGGCCTCCAGCGCCGTCACCGGGGAGCCCGCCGAACGCGACATCCCCGCGCGCACCCGGCAGCTCCTCTCCCTGGAGTCGGGCAGCAACGACGGGCTGGCCCTGCCCCTCGTCCTGGCCGCCGTGGCCGTCGCCGGACCGTTGTCCGGGCCCGAAGCGCTGCTCACGAGTGTGTGGCAGGTCGTCGGTGCGGTGGCCCTGGGCGGGGTGGTGGGGTGGGTGGCCGGGCGCACCCTGCGACGGGAGTCGGCGGCCGGAGCGACCGAGCCGGGCCCCCTGCTGGTCTTCACCCTGCTGCTCGCCCTCTTCGTGCTCGGGGTCTCCGGGCTCCTCCACGTGGACGACGTCCTGGCCGTCTTCGTGAGCGGCCTGGCCTTCAACGCCGCCGGCTCCGTGCAGGAGCGGTCGGACGAGAACCAGGTCGACGAGGCGGTGAACCGCTTCGTGGTCCTGCCCCTCTTCGTGGTCCTCGGCGCGATGCTGCCGTGGTCGCAGTGGGCCGAGTTCGGCTGGCGCGGTCCGCTGTTCCTGGTCGGGGTGCTGGTCCTGCGGCGGCTGCCCGTCCTGCTGCTGCTCGGCCGGTTCCTCCGGGTGCGTCGCCGGGACGCGCTGTTCCTCGGCTGGTTCGGGCCGGTCGGGGTGTCGGCCCTGCTCTACCTCACCCTGGAGGCCCACCGCCTCGGTGTCGATCCCACCGTGCTGGCCGCCGGGACGCTCGCCGTCGCCGGGAGCACGGTGGCGCACGGGCTGACGTCCTCGCCGGGTCGGGTGTGGTACGCGAAAGCGGCACGGCACGGAGCCGACCGCCCGGCGAGGTCCGACGGCCGGGCGGCGGGATCCGGCCCCTGACCTCGCCGGGTCGGGTGCGGCTCGTCAGGTTCGCGCCGCGGCGCGGCCGTCGCTCAGATGCGGACGCCGTGGTGACGCAGGTAGGCCACGGGGTCGATGTCGGAACCGTAGCCGGAGCCGGTGCGTATCTCGAAGTGCAGGTGCGGGCCGGTGGAGTTGCCGGTGTTCCCGGACCGGCCGACGCTCTGCCCGGCGTCGACCCGCTGGCCCGCCCGCACGGTGAGGGCGGACAGGTGCGCGTACTGGCTGAAGCGGCCGTCGTCGTGCTTGAGGACCACCTGGTAGCCGTAGGCGCCGGCCCAGCCCGCCGAGACCACGGTCGCCCGGGTCACGGCCTTCACGGACGTGCCCGTGGGCACCGGGAAGTCCACCCCGGTGTGGTAGCCGGACGACCAGGAACTGCCCGTCACGCGATAGGCGGTGCCCGGCGAGGCACCCGGCAGGGGGGAGCTGTACGCGGCCCGGGCCGACCGCTTCGGGGCCTGGCGGGAAGCGTCCGCGTCCTCCTTCTGCCTGGCCTTCTCGGGCTTCTCAGTCTTCTCGGCAGCGGGCTTCTCCGCCGTCGCCTGCTCCTGGCGGGGTGCCTCCGGCTTCTTCTCCCGCTTCTCCTGCTTGTCCTGCTCGGCCGCGGCCTCCTTCTGCGGAGCTTTCTTCTGCGCGGCGTCCTTCTGAGGGGCGTCCGACCGCGACGACTCCGGCCGCTTCGGGCCGGAGTCCGGCGTCCCGGGCGGCGCGGGGTTCAGATGCAGGCGCTGCCCGGGGAGGATGAGGTCCGGGTCGCCGCCGACCGTCTCCCGGTTGCGCTCGTACAGTTGCGGCCAGCCGCCCCGGACCCCGTGGTCGGCGGCGATCGAGGACAGGGTCTCGCCCTGGACGACGGCGTGCGTCTCGTTGCCCCGCTGGTGCTCCTGCCCGCCCGGGTCCTCCGTGCGCCGCTGCTCGGGAAGCCGCTGAACCACCGAGCGCTCGGTGAGCGCCTCCCGTTGCGACTGGGGGCGCGGGGCGGACCGCGTGGCCCGGTCCTCGGCCATCTCGCGGGTGAGTCCGGCCTCGTCGGAACACGTGGGCCAGGCGCCGGGGCCCTGCCCGGCGAGCACCTTCTCGGCCACCGCGATCTGTTCTTCCTTGGACGCCTGGTCCGCGCGCTCCGCGTACCGTGCGCCGCCGAAGGCGAGCCAGGTCGACTGCGCGAACTGGAGCCCGCCGAAGTACCCGTTGCCGGTGTTGACGTTCCATCGGCCGCTGCTCTCGCAGGCGGCGACCTTCTCCCAGGTGTCCACGGGGGCGGCCTGGACGTGGCTGACGCCGATGAGCGGAAGGGCGATGCCCGCGCCCCCGGCGGTCACGGTGAGCGAGGCACGGGACACCGGACTGGGCCGGTGCCGACGGTGGCGACCACGCGGTGCCATGGGTTCCCTCCCCTACCTGCTGCACGGACTCCAACGTTTCCCGTCGGGACGGGAGTTGACGAGCGCGTCAAACGTAGAGCGGGTCGGCCGGACCCGGCAAGCGCTTCCGGATTATTCCCCGGTCCGGCCACCCGCGCCATGGGCCGTCACATGCCGCTCGGCGGCGCGGTCCGCCGTCGCGGCGTCGGCGTACACCTCGCAGACCAGACGGCGGTCCTCGGTGAAGTCGTGCTCGAGTTCGTACAGGTTCACCTCCCTCCCGTCCGCCAGCAGGAAGGCGTGCTCGTAGACCGAGCAGAACGCGTTCGGCCCCGCCGGGCCGAACGGCTGCGGCACCCGGGAGATCTGATGACGGGTCGCCGTCCTCAGCAGGTCCAGCGTCCGCGCGCCGGGGCGGTCGGGGTTGACGGCCCGGCGCAGCAGCCGCCGGGCGTGGTCGGCCGAGTCGCGCTCGGTGTAGCTGTGCTGCCCCCTGCGGGGAGCGGGCAGGCAGAACCGGGACCTTTCGACGCGGGCCGGTGTCCGCGCGGCGTCCCCCGCCCCGGCGGGCGCGTCGGGCAGGGCACCGCCCATGCGCTGGTGCACGCGGCTCTCCGCCTCCTGGAGGGCGGCGAAGTCCGGGTACACCTCACACGTCACCTGCCCTTCCGCCTCGGTGTCGTGGCGCAGTTCCCACAGCACCAGGACGCTGTGGTCGGCGAAGGTGAAGGTGTACTGGTAGGTCGAACAGCGCAGCGCGGGAGGCGGGTTCCTGTGCTGGCGGAACGACCGGAGCTGAACGTCGCACCGGACGGCCGTGGCCAGCCGGTCGGTCAGCGGTTCGCTGATCTCGAAGGGGTTGCGTGCGCGGGCTATGAGCAGGGCCAGGTGGTCGCCCGGCGCCGGCCCGCCCGGGCGCCGCGCCGTGTCGTTCATCGGGTGCCTCCACGTGAGCAGGAGCGGAATCTCCCCGTCCACCCGTTGAATACCCAAAGTAGCGGCTGCCCGTCACCTGGTGCGCATATTGGCTGACATGTGCGGTTCGCGTGGCTCATGTGAGCTGTTTCATCGCTCCGCAGCCCGCGTTCCGTCACGTTGAGTCAACGTCCCCGTTCGCCTTTCCGCCCAGCCGGGGAGACGCCGGTGCGCGCCGGAGCCCCTCACCGCGCACCGGTCGGCACGCACGTCGCCCCCGGCGCGGGCGTCAGGGATTCTTCGACGCGGCCCCGCCCCGGACGCTCAGCGAGGCCAGCAACTCCTCGGTGGCCGCCGTCACCTCGTCCACGGCACGCTCGAACGCCGCCGCGTTGTGCGCGGCGGGATGACGGAAGCCGGACACCTTGCGGACGTACTGCAGCGCGGCGGCACGCACGTCGTCCTCCGTGACCGCCTCGGTGTACGGGGGGCGCAGCGTCTTGATGCTTCGGCACATACCTCGACGGTACGCCGCCGGTCGGACACCCGGGGCCCGATGGCCCGGGTGTCCGACCGGCGCGGCTCAGCGCGTCAGGTGCGCCGGCTGGTGCGTGACCGACTCGATCTCGTGGCCGGCCTTGGCCAGGAGCTGGTGGGAGAGGTCCCGCAGGGCCCGGGCCGCCGCGATCTCCTCACCGACCCGCTGCTGGGCCGGGTCCGAGGGGTAGCGGTCGGCACGGCCGTGGGCCTTCAGCTCCGTGCCGTCCTGCAGCCGCATCAGGCAGGACGCCCGCGTCTTGTCGCCGTCCTCCCAGAACTCCATCTCGACATTCATGCCGACGATCGTCTCCATGGCACTCACCTCTCACCGTGGCTTCTTCCAGGGTGCCCCCACCGCGTGCGGGAAGCGACTTCGCGGCGGACTCGGGCGTCCCGGTCGCCGCGCTCAGCCCAGGTCGACGCCCGGGTACAGCGGGTGCTTGCCGAGCAGGTCGGCGGAGCGGCTGCGGACCTCATCGGCGACGCCGTCTGCCAGCACGTGGCGGGCCTTGGACGGCGCGCCGGAGGGGGTGGTGCCCGCCGTCGTGCGGCTCAGCACGGTGTGCGTCAGGTCGGCCACCTCGTCCATCTCCGCCGCCCCGAAGCCGCGTGTCGTCAGCGCCGGTGTGCCCATCCGCACGCCGGAGGTGTACCAGGCCCCGTTGGGGTCCTGCGGGATCGCGTTGCGGTTGGTGACGATGCCGGCGTCCAGCAGGGCCGCCTCGGCCTGCCGGCCGCTCAGCCCGTACCCGGAGACGTCGAGCAGCACCAGGTGGTTGTCGGTGCCGCCGGTGACCAGCCGGCCGCCCCGCCTGCGCAGGCCCTCGGCCAGGGTCCGGGCGTTGTCCACGACGCGCTGGGCGTAGTCGCGGAACTCCGGCCGCCGCGCCTCGGCGAGTGCGACCGCCTTGGCGGCCATGACGTGCGGCAGCGGACCGCCCAGCACCATCGGGCAGCCCCGGTCGACCTGCTCGGCCAGGGAGTCGTCGCACAGCACCATGCCGCCGCGCGGCCCGCGCAGCGACTTGTGGGTCGTGGTGGTGACGACGGCGGCGTGCGGCACCGGGTCGAAGTCGCCGGTGAGGACCTTGCCCGCGACGAGTCCGGCGAAGTGCGCCATGTCCACCATGAGGGTCGCCCCGACCTCGTCGGCGATCTCCCGCATCAGGCGGAAGTTCACCAGCCGGGGGTAGGCGGAGTACCCGGCGATGAGGACGAGTGGACGGAACTCCCGCGCGGCGGCGGCCACGGCGTCGTAGTCCAGCAGGCCGGTCGCCGGGTCGGTCCCGTAGCTGCGCTGCTCGAACATCTTGCCCGAGATGTTGGGCCGGAAGCCGTGGGTGAGGTGGCCGCCGGCGTCCAGCGACATCCCGAGCATCCGCTGGTTGCCCAGCGCGCGCCGCAGCCGCCCCCAGTCCTCCTCGCTCAGGTCGTTCACGTGGCCCGCCCCGGCCTCGGCCAGCGCCGGCACCTCGACCCGCCGGGCGAGCACGGACCAGAAGGCCACGAGGTTGGCGTCGATGCCGGAGTGCGGCTGGACGTAGGCGTGCCGGGCGCCGAACAGCTCCCGGGCGTGCTCGGCGGCCAGCGCCTCGACGGTGTCCACGTTGCGGCAGCCCGCGTAGAAGCGGCGCCCGACGGTGCCCTCGGCGTACTTGTCGCTGAACCAGTTCCCCATGGTGAGCAGGACGGCGGGCGAGGCGTAGTTCTCGCTCGCGATGAGCTTCAACGAGGCGCGCTGGTCGGTGATCTCGGCACCGATCGCGTCGGCGACCCGGGGTTCGACGCCCCGGATGACCTCCAGCGCGCTGCGGTAGGCGACGGACTCCGGCGTCGGCCGGGCGGCGTGGGAGCCGTCGGACGGGGTGGGGTGCGCGGTCGGCTGGGCCACGGGGACCTCCTGGAGGCGGCGGGGTGTGCTCCGGTGGCCCAGGCGCGCGGCGGTGCATCGTCGTCGATGGAGCCGCTCCCCAATGGTCAGTCCCATTTTCTCGCGCCAGTCACGACTCGCCGCGAGGGTATCAAGACGGCGGCCGCGAGCGAGGTGCCGAACAGGGCCAGCCCGACGCGTCTCCTCCCGCTCGTCCCACTCGGTGGCGGCCGGGAGGACGACGTCGGCGGCGAAGCCGTGCACCCAGGCCCGCAGATCCCGCTGCTCCTCGGTCAGGTCCGGGGAGAACCCGCTCATGGCCGTGTCTGTTCCGGTCGGTGTGGGGCGCTCACGCCTTGGGGATGTCGAAGAGGCGGGTGAGCCCGGTGGCCATGCCCACGTCCCCGGCGACCTTGAGCCTGCGCGCCATGAACATCGTCGCGGGGGAGCCGTTGCCCGAGACGGGCTTCAGGAACTCCGCGTCGCCCATCACCAGGCTGACCCGGGGCTCGGCCTCGCCGCGCCCCTCGCGCACCGTGCGGGTGCCGTCCTCGATGACCGTCTCGTAGACGGCGTCGCTCTCGCCGGTGATCTTCCACCGGATGAGGGCGCGGAGGGAGCCGGCGCTCTCGGGGCGGAACTGCCGCTCCATGCGGGCGAAGACCGCGCCGAGGACGCGGGTGCGGAACTCACCCGTCATCATCGCGTCGATCTCCTTGCCGGAGAGCCCCTTCACCAGCCGGGAGAACTCCGGTGGGGAGATGTTCGCGAAGTCCAGTGCGGCCAGATCGTCACGCGATGCCGCCATGAGCCGTCCTTACTAAAGAGTAAGTTTACTTATGAGTAAGATTGGCGAGGGGGTGAGTAGGCTGGCAAGGGTGACGGAGAAACGCAGGCGCCGGGTCCCCCGGCAGGTCCGGGAACAGCAGATGATCGACGTGGCCATCCGGGTGTTCGCCAAACGCGGTTACCACGCCGCCTCGGTGGACGAGATCGCCGACCTCGCCGGGGTCTCGAAGCCGATGGTCTACCTCTACCTGGACTCCAAGGAGAACCTCTTCGTCGCCTGCGTGCGGCGGGAGGCCCAGCGCCTGGCCGGGGCCTTCCAGCACGCGGCCCGCGAGAAGGCGAGCCCCGACGAGCGGCTGCGGGCCGGGCTGGCCGCCTTCTTCGGCTTCGTGCACGAGCACCGGGACAGCTGGGTCGTCCTGCACCGCCAGGCGTCCGAGCTCTCCGAGCGGATCGCCGCCGAGGTCTCCGCCGCCCGGCGGATGGTGATGGCCGAGGTGGCCGGGCTGGTCCGGGACGGCATCGCCGAGAGCCCGAACCCGGCCCGGCTCGGCGAGGACGACGCCGACTTCGTGGCGCACGCGCTGGTGGGCGCCGCCGACTCGCTCACCGACTGGCTGGAGAACCACCCCGACGAGTCCCCCGAGCGCGTCACGCTGCGGCTGATGAACATGGCCTGGGTCGGCATGCGCAACGTGCTCGGGGGAGAGGTGTGGGCGCCCCCCGCGTCAGCGAAGCGGTGAGACGCGGCCACGCAGGTGCTCCCGCGTGCCGTCCGCCGAGCGCACCGCGAAGGCGTGGCCGTCCCCGTGCGCGGCGGCGCTGAAGTCGGCCTCGGCGGGCAGCAGGACGGGGGAGCGGAAGTCCACGGTGACGCGGCAGGCGTCCGGCAGGACGTCGGCGAGCGCCGCCAGGGCCCGCGCCTTGGTCCACATGCCGTGCGCGACGGCCCGGGGAAAGCCGAGCAGGCGGGCCGTCAGCGGATACAGATGGATGGGGTTGCGGTCGCCGGAGACGGCGGCGTACGCACGGCCGGTCGCGGCGGGCAGCCGCCAGCGCTCGGTGCGGTCGGGACGTTCGACGCCCGGCGGCGCCTCACCCGGCGCCTCCCCGGTCGGCCGTCCGCGCCGCAGGTAGGTACTGGTCGAGCGCCACACCACGGCGGAGCCGTCCGAAGCCTCGGCGAGCATCCGGAACGCCGCCCCCCTGGGGTGGCGGACGCGGTCGCCGGTGCGCACCCGGTAGGTGAGCGCCTCCCCGGGGGCGAGCGGACGCGCGCACTCGACCTCGTTGGCGAGGTGCACCAGACCGAGCAGCGGGTACGGGAAGTCCCGCGCGGCCATCAGCTCCATGGCGAGGGGGAAGGCCACCAGGTGGGGGTAGGTCGGTGGCAGTGGCCCGCCCGTGGGAAAGCCGCACACCTCCGCGTACCGGCGCACCCGCGCGTCGTCCGCCCGGGCGGTCACCACCAGTTCCCGGCGGGGCAGCGGGCCGTCCCCGCCGCTCTTGGGCAGCACGGCACGGGCGTAGAGCGGCACCAGCGCGGGCACCGTGCGCAGTTCGCGGGTCGTCAGCGGGGATCGGGAGGCGGAGGTCACGGCGCTCACGCTCCCAGCAGGGCCTGGCCGCACACGCGCAGCACCTGCCCGTTGACCCCGGCGCTGCCGGGGGAGGCGAGGAACGCGACGGCCTCGGCCACGTCCACCGGCTGCCCGCCCTGCGCCAGGCTGTTCATGCGGCGCCCCGCCTCCCGGATGAGCAGGGGCACGGCCGCCGTCATCCGTGTCTCGATGAAGCCGGGCGCGACGGCGTTGACCGTGATCCCGCGGTCGGCCGTGAGCGGTGCCAGTGCCTGCACCAGCCCGATCAGCCCGGCCTTGCTCGCCGCGTAGTTGGTCTGCCCGACGTTCCCGGCGATACCGGAGATGGACGACGTGCACACGACCCGCCCGCCGTCCCGCAGCACCGGGGCCTCCCCGGCCAGCAGCTCCTCCGTCATCCGCTCCACCGAGGTCAGGTTGACGGCCATGACGGCGTTCCAGCGGTCGGCGTCCATGCGGCCGAGCGTCCGGTCGCGGGTGATGCCCGCGTTGTGCACGACGACGTCCACCCCGCCGTGCTCCGCGCGCAGACGGGCCGCCAGGGTGCCCGGCGCCTCCGGCGCGGTGACGTCGAGTTCCAGCGCGCCGCCGCCGCACCGGGCGGCCACGGCGCGCAGCGCCCCGCTCTGTCCTGGGACGTCCAGGCAGACGACGTGGGCTCCGTCGCGGGCGAGCGTTTCGGCCACGACCGCGCCGATGCCGCGCGAGGCCCCCGTCACCAGGGCCACCCGCCCGGCGAGCGGCCGCTCCCAGTCGCCCGGGACGGGTGCGCCGCCCGCCTCCTCGATCAGGAGCACCTGCCCGGAGACGTACGCCGAGCGCGGGGAGAGCGCGAAGCGCAGGGTGGACTCCACGGCGTCCTCGGCCCCCGGCGCGACGTGCAGCAGGTGAGCGGTCGCGCCGCGCCGCAGCTCCTTGCCCGCCGAGCGCACGAAGCCCTCCAGGGCGCGCTGGGCCGCCGCGGCGCCCGGCGAACCGGCCCGCTCCGGGGGCGTCCCGACGACGACGAGCCGTCCGCACGGGGCGAGCGAGCGGACGCGCGGGTGGAAGAAGGCGTGCAGGGCCGCCAGGTCGGCGCTCGCGCTGATGCCGGTGGCGTCGAAGAGGAGCGCGCCGGGCGGGCCGCCGTGCTCCGCCGTCGGGTCGAGCACGGGGACACCGATCGCGTCCAGCACCTTCCGCAGCGGCTGCCGGGCCCGCCCGCCGTCGGCGCCCCCGAGGACGACGGGCCCGACGGCGACGGGAGCGCCCGGCTCGTGCCGCCGCAGGACCTCCGGACGCGGCAGCCCGAGCCGGCGGGCGACGAACGCCCCCGGCCCGGAGGCGGTCAGCCGCTGGTAGCGGTCGGCCATGGATTTTCTCCTTACGCGCGAGTAAGTTTACCCAAGAGTAAGAACCGCGTTCCCGGATCACAAGGAGAACCGTCCATGACATCTCCCGGACGCCGTGTCGCCGTCGTCGGAGGCAACCGCATCCCCTTCGCCCGGGCGGACGGGCCCTACGCCACCGCGAGCAACCAGGACATGCTCGGCGCCGCGCTCGCCGGGCTGGTGGACCGGTTCGGCCTGCACGGCGAGGTGCTCGGGGAGTTCGTGGCCGGGGCCGTCCTCAAGCACGCCCGCGACTTCAACCTCGCCCGGGAGGTCGTCCTCGGCTCCCCGCTGGACCCCCGCACACCCGCCTACGACGTCCAACAGGCCTGCGGGACGGGGCTGGAGGCCGTCATCCTCGTCGCCAACAAGATCGCGCTCGGCCAGATCGAGTGCGGGGTCTGCGGGCGGCGTCGACACGGCGAGCGACGCGCCCCCCCGGCCGGGCCCGCCAAGCCCGTTTCCATCCCCACCAGACCCCGCGAACAGGAGCCGTCCATGGGAGTACGCAAGGACCTGAAAGCAGCGAGCGGCCGCCGCGACCTGGCCACCCGGGTGTCGGTCGACGTCATCCGCGAGGGGGGCGTCGTGCGGGAGGCGCGCACGTCCCCCTTCGCCACCGCGCCGGCCGCCGGGAGCACGGCCGACATCCCCTTCACCAACGCCCGTGAGGCGCCCGACGCCGTCGTGGTCAAGCGCAGGCGGGGGGAGACCTGGCACCCTGTCACCGCCGCCGAGTTCGCCCGGGAGGTGACCGGCGTGGCCAAGGGGCTCGTCGCGGCCGGACTGCGCCCCGGCGACCGGATCGCGGTCATGTCCCGGACCCGTTACGAGTGGGCCCTCCTCGACTTCGCGATCTGGGCGGCCGGCGGGCAGAGCGTGCCCGTCTACGCGACCTCCTCCGCGCACCAGGTCGCCTGGATCCTGGAGGACTCCGGCGCCCGGTTCGCCGTCGTGGAGAACGCCGAGAACCAGGAGACCGTCCTGGCGGCCGCCCGCTCGTTCGGCGGCGACCCGCGCGTGTGGCGGTTCGACGCGGGGGCGGTCGCCGAACTCACCGAGGCCGGCCGGGACGTCCCCGACGACGCCGTCACCGAGCGCCGGGCCGCCCTGACCACCGACACGGTCGCCACCGTGTGCTACACCTCCGGCACCACGGGCCGTCCCAAGGGGTGCGTCCTCACCCACGGCAACCTGCACGCCGAGGCGAACAACACCGTCCAGCTCCTGCATCCGGTCTTCCAGGCCGTCACCGGCCAGACGGCGTCGACCCTGCTGTTCCTGCCGCTCGCCCACATCCTCGGCCGGGTCATCCAGATCGCCTGCATGACGGCGCGCATCGAGGTGGGCCACTGGCCGAGCATCAAGCCGGACGAACTGCGGCCCGAACTGCGCCGGTTCCGCCCCACGTTCGTCGTCGGCGTCCCCTACCTGTTCGAGAAGATCCATGACACCGGGCGGGCGACGGCCGAGCGGATGGGGCGCGGCTCCTCCTTCGACCGCGCCGACCGCGTCGCCGTGCGGTACGCCGAGGCGGTCATCGACGAGTTCCTCGGCCGGGGCAAGGGCCCCGGGCCCGGCCTCACCCTCGCCTGGGCGCTCTACGACCTGCTCGTCTACCGGCGCGTGCGCAGGGAACTGGGCGGCCGGCTGCGGTACGCGATCAGCGGCGGCTCACCCCTGGACCGCAACCTGAACCTCTTCTTCGCCGCCAGCCGCATCGTCGTCTACGAGGGCTACGGCCTCACCGAGACGACCGCCGCCGCCACCGTCATCCCGCCGCTCGGGCCGCGACCCGGCACCGTCGGCCAGCCCGTCCCCGGCACCAGCGTCCGCATCGCCGACGACGGCGAGGTGCTGATCAAGGGGAGCATCGTCTTCACGTCCTACTGGAACAACGAGGCCGCCACCCGCGAGGCCCTGGACGACGGCTGGTTTGCCACCGGGGACCTGGGCACCCTCGACGAGGACGGCTACCTCACCATCACCGGCCGCAAGAAGGACATCATCGTCACCGGCGGTGGCAAGAACGTCTCCCCGGCCGTGCTGGAGGACCGGCTGCGCAGCCGCCCGCCGGTGGCGCAGTGCGTGGTCGTCGGGGACAACCGGCCGTGCGTCGGCGCGCTCATCACCCTCGACCCCGAGGCCATGGAGCACTGGCTGGCCGTCCGCAAGCGGCCCCGGGACACCCCCTTCGCCGCCCTGCGCGAGGACCCCGATCTCCTCGCCGACGTCGGCAGAGCCGTGGACTACGCCAACGAGGCCGTCTCCCGGGCGGAGTCCATCCGCACCTTCCGGCTGGTGGAGGGCGAGTTCACCGAGGAGAACGGGCTGCTGACGCCGTCGCTGAAGGTCAAGCGGCAGGTCGTCCTCACCCGCTTCGCCGAGGAGGTCGACGCCCTCTACGCCTGAGCGCCGGAGGCCGCCGGCACGCCGGGCGCACGGGCGGCCGGTCCGCCGTCAGGCGTGGTCGACGAGCTGGGCGTGACCCTGGACGCGCGCGCAGTGCGCACAGCAGAAGAACCGTCCGTCGGACTGGACACCGTGCCCGAGGATGCGGCACGAGCAGTTCTCACAGACGGGCGCCATCCGCTGGGCCATGCACTCCAGGCTGTCGAACACGTGGACCGCGCCCTGCGCGTGCACCTCGAAGGACATGTCGTACTCGTTGCTGCACACTTCGCACACGGCCATGGCTGCTCACTCCCACACTGCTTCGACGGTGGCGGGCCCTCACGTCGCCCGCCGCCGGGCCAGCATCGCTCCCCCCGGTCGGGCGCGGCCCCGCGACGCGGGGGGCCCGTCCGTCCGGCCGACCCGGGATCACCCGCGCGGACGACGCCCGTACCCCCGGCCGTGGGCGCCGCGTGCGACGACACGGTTCACTGGGGGCATGAGCTGCCTCTTCTGCGCCGTCGTCGCCGGACGAACCCCCGTGCACCGGGTCTTCGAGGATGAGGTGGCCGTCGCGTTCCTGGACCACCGGCCGGTCTTCCCCGGCCACGTGCTCGTCGTACCGCGCGAGCACCACGAGACGCTGACCGACCTGCCGCCCGATCAGATCGGGCCCTACTACCTGCGGGTGCGCCGGATCGCGGGCGCGGTCGAGCGGGGGATGCCGGCGGCCGGCACGTTCGTCGCGGCCAACAACCGGATCAGCCAGTCCGTGCCGCACTTCCACACCCACGTCGTCCCGCGCAACCGCAAGGACGGACTGCGCGGCTTCTTCTGGCCCCGCACCCGGTACGCGGAGGACGCCGAGGCGGCCGACGTCGCCGCACGGCTGCGCGCGGCCCTCGACGCGGACGGGACGTGACGGCGGACGGGCCGTGACGGCGGGGCTGTAGGGCGAGGCTCACGCCTCCCCGGGCTCCTCGCGGCCGTGCAGCGCCCGCACGGCCGCCACGGTGTCGGCCTCCTCCGGCCGCTTGTCGTCCCGGTACCGCAGGACCCGCGCGAAGCGCAGCGCCAGCCCCTCCGGGTAGCGCGGCGAGCGCTGGACGCCGTCGAGGGCGATCTCCACGACCAGTTCCGGACGCACCCGCACACCCCACGGCTCGTGCGTCACCGCCAGCTCCGACAGCCGCTCCGTCTGCCAGGCCAGCAGGGCGTCCGTCAGTCCCTTGAAGGTCTTGCCGAGCATGGCGAACGTGCCGTCGGCGCGGCGTGCCCCCAGGTGGAGGTTGGAGAGGGTGCCGGTGCGCCGCCCGTGGCCCCACTCGGCGGCGAGCACCACGAGGTCCAGGGTGTGCACGGGCTTCACCTTCAGCCACGCCGCACCGCGCCGCCCGGCGCTGTAGGGGGAGTCGAGAGCCTTCACGACGACGCCCTCGTGCCCCCGGTCCAGCACGTCCTCGGTGAAGTCGCGGGCCCCGGCGCGCTCGCGGTCGTCGGCCGGATCGGACACGGTCAGCCGCCGGACGCGCAGCGGCTCGGGGACCACGGCGGAGAGTTCCGCGTGCCGCTCGCGGGCCGGCAGGTCGAGCAGGTCGCGGCCGTCCACGGACAGCAGGTCGAAGAAGACGGCGGACAGCGGCAGCGCGGCACGGGCCGTGGCCACGTCCGTGCGGGAGCCGACCCGGCCCGCGATGTCCTGGAACGGCCGCGGCCGTCCCGTCGCGTCCAGGGCGATGACCTCCCCGTCCAGCACCGCCGAGCGGCACGTCAGCTCCCGGGCCGCCGCGACGACTTCGGGGAGCCGGTCGGTGATCTCGTCCAGCGTGCGGGTGTGGACGGCCACGTGGTCGCCGTCCCGGTGCACCTGCACGCGGATGCCGTCCAGCTTCTCCTCGACCGCGCACGGCCCCAGCCGCGTCAGCGCCTCGTCCACGTCCCGCGCGGTCTGCGCGAGCATCGGCTGCACCGGACGGCCCACGGTGAGCCGGAACCGGTCCAGCGCCGGTGGACCGTCCGCCAGCAGCGCCTCGGCCACGGCGCCGAGCGAACCGCCGAGCATCACCGCCCGCCGCACCCGCGTGGACTCCACGCCGACCGCCGCCGCCAGCCCCTCGACCGCGAGGGCGTCCAGGGCCCCCTGCCGCAGCTCGCCGGAGATGAGCCGGACGAGGAAGTCCTGCTCCTCCCCGGTGGCCGCGCCCAGCAGCCCGCCCAGCAGCCGCCGCCGCTCGCCCTGTGCGCCCTTCCCGGCGACGGCCGCGATCGCGCCGAGTGCCGCGTCCGTCTCCGCGACGGTCAGCGTCGCCGCCGCCGATGGGACCGCCGCCTCCGCCGCCGATGGGACCGCCGCCTCCGCCGCCTCCACCGCCTCCGTCAGCGTCCGCCAGCCGACGCCGATACGCCGCTGCGGCAGCCGTCCGGCCAGATAGGTGACGGCGACCGGGGCCTCGGCCGGCTCGGCGGTGCGGAAGAGGTCGGCGAGGAGGGCCACCTTGGCCGAGCGGGCCGAGGCGGCGGCGACGGCGTTCGACGTCCGGGCGAGGTCGGCGAGCAGCATGCGTCCATCCTGACCCCGGCGCCCCCGTGGCGCAGGGCCACGCCCGGCGGGCGGCCCTAGGAGGTGCGCCGCCGGAAGGCGAGGGCGCACAGCGGGAGGGCCAGGGCCGTCAGGCCCGCGCTCCACGCCAGGGCCAGCCAGGGGGCGTCACCGGCCGGCCGGTCCAGCAGCAGCGCCCGCAGCGACTCGATCACGGGGGTGACCGGCTGGTGCTCCGCGAAGCCGTGCAGCCAGCCCGGCATCGTGTCGATCGGCACGAAGGCGCTGCTCGGGTAGGGCAGGAAGAGGACGAAGAACGTGAAGCCCCCCGCCGCCTCGGCGGAGCGCGCGAGCAGCCCCACGACGGCGGCCAGCCACGCCAGGGCCACGACGTAGGCCAGCAGGACGCCCAGGGCGGCGAGCCAGCCGGCCGGGTCGGCCGCCGGACGGAAGCCGATGGCCAGGGCGACGGCCAGCACCGTCGCCGTCGCCGCGAGGTTGCGCACCGTGCTGGCGGCCACGTGCCCGGTGAGGACGGCGGTGCCGCTGACGTCCAGGGAGCGGAAGCGGTCGATGACGCCCTCCGCCATGTCCCGGCTGACGCTGACGGCGGTCATCGACGCGCCGTACCCGGCGCACAGGATGAGCACGCCGGGGGCGACGTAGGTGACGTAGTCCCGGTGGGGTGTGCCCGTGTCGATGGCACCGCCGAAGAAGTAGACGAAGACCAGCATCAGCATGACGGGCAGCACCAGGGAGGCGAGGACCGCGTCGACGTTGCGGACGGAGAGCCGCAGCGAGCGGCCGACCATGGTCAGGGCGTGGCCCGCGCCGCGGGCCGGGGCGAGCTCAGCCACGGACGGGCTCCTCACGGTGTGAGCCGGCCGGGTGGGCCGGGGCGGTCGGGTGCGTACCGGTGAGGGCCAGGAAGACGTCGTCGAGGGTGGCTCCGCGCACCTCGAAGCGGGTCACCTCGGCGCGGGTGGGGTCGACCTCGTCGAGCAGGGCCCGTACGTGGGCCGCGCCGCCGTCGGTTGCGAGCCCGACGGCGTGGTGCTCCGGGTCGCGGTGGACGGCCCGGGGGCCGAGCGCGCTCACCAGCCGTGCGTAAGAGTCCGCGTCGCGCAGCGTCAGGTGCAGCCGTCGCTCGCCCACGCGCGCCTTCAGCTCGGCCGGGCCACCCTCGGCGACGATGCGCCCGTCGTCGACGACGGCCACCCGTCCGGCGAGCCGGTCGGCCTCCTCCAGGTACTGCGTGGTGAGGAGGACGGTGACGCCGCCCGAGGCGAGTTCCCGGACGACGTCCCACAGGGTCTGGCGGCTGCGCGGGTCGAGCCCGGTGCTCGGCTCGTCGAGGAAGACCACTTCGGGGGAGCCCACCAGGCAGGCCGCGATGTCCAGGCGCCGCCGCATGCCTCCGGAGTAGGTCGCGACGCGCCGCCGGGCCGCCTCGGTGAGGGCGAACCGCTCCAGCAGCTCGTCGGCGCGGCGCCGGGCCGCGCCGCGCGGGTGTCCGGCGAGGCGGGCCGTCAGACGGAGGTTCTCCGCCCCGGTCAGCATCTCGTCCACGGCCGCGTACTGGCCGGTCAGGCTGATCCTCCGGCGGACCCGGGACCGTTCACGGCGCACGTCCGCGCCGGCCACGACGGCCCGGCCCGCGTCGGCCGGCACGAGCGTGGCGAGGATGCGCACGGTCGTCGTCTTGCCCGCGCCGTTGGGCCCCAGCAGGGCGAACACACCGCCGCGCGGGACCGACAGGTCGATTCCCCTCAGGACCTCCACGGACCCGTAGGACTTCCGCAGTCCCTCGGCCTCGACGGCCGTCACACCCTGCATGGGCCTCCCCTTCCACTCCTGCTGACACCTCTGACAGCGTTTATGGCATACACTAAAGTTTATGACATAAACAGTAGTGCGTATGTTAGACACAGGCCCATGGGAGAGCGCAAGGAGACGCCGGCGACGGGGCTGCCACCGGGCATCGAAGCGGCCTGGGGGCTGCGGGAACCGCCGGGCAAGGGGCCGCGCCGAGGGCTCAGCACCGAGCGGATCGTCGGCGCGGGCATCGCACTGGCGGCGGCGGAGGGGATCGAGGCCGTCTCCATGGCCCGGGTCGCCGCGGAGCTCGGTGTCTCCGCCATGGCGCTCTACCGCTACGTCGCGGCCAAGGACGAGCTCATCGTGCTGATGGAGGACGCCGCCGTCGGGCCACCGCCCGACCCGCCGGAGGTCACGGGGTGGCGGGCCGGGCTGGCCTCCTGGGCCCGGGCGCACCGGGCCGTCCTCCACCGGAACCTGTGGCTCCTGCGGCTGCCGATCAGCACTCCGCCGGCCACCCCCCACTCCGTCGCGTGGATGGAGCGGGGGCTGTGCCACCTCTCCGGGACCGGCCTGGAGGTGGGTGAGAAGCTCGGGGTGCTCAGCCTCGTCGGAGGGTACGTGCGGACGGAGGCCTCCCTGACGGCGGACCTCGCCTCCGCCGCGCGCCGGTCGGGCGGCACCCTGGAGCAGGCCTCCGCCGCCTACGGCCGCCTGCTCGCCCGGCTGGCCGACCCCGAACGGTTCCCCGAGGTGCGCCGGGTGGTCGACTCCGGGGTGCTGGCCGGACCGCAGGTGGAGGACGAGGAGTTCGAGTTCGGCCTCGCCCGGGTTCTGGACGGTGTCGAGGTGATGGTGAAGGAGCGCGGTGATGCGGGATCGTGACGAGGAGGGCCGGGCCCGCAACGCCCGGCCCCGCGACGGGCTCGGCCGGCCGCTGCCGTACGGCGCGCCCGGCGTCGAGCGGCAGCCCGAAGGCGTCGTGCGGACGCCGCTGGAGTCCCTGACGGAGGCCCAGCGGCTACTGGACCAGGGCAAGCCGTTCCACGCGCACGAGGTGCTGGAGGACGCCTGGAAGTCCGGACCGGACGGCGAGCGGGAACTGTGGCGCGGTCTGGCCCAGTTGGCCGTGGGGGTGACGCACGCCGCCCGGGGCAACGCGGTGGGCGCGGCGTCGTTGCTGCGGCGGGGCGCGCGCAGCGTCGGCCCCTACGCCGCCGAGCCCCCGCACGGCGTCGACGTGGCCGGGCTCGTCGCGTGGGCGGAGGTGCTCGCCGGGGAGTTGGGCGAGACGGGAGCCGTCTCCTCGGCCGCCGCGATCGCGCCACGACTGCGGGGTCCGAGGGGCTCGTTTCGGCCGTGATGGGGGCGCGCGTCCGGCGGCGTACGGCGTCCGCGTGGCGCCGGTCACGGAATGCGGGCGTAGCTTCGCGCTACGTGCAACCGCCGGTAACCCATCGACATGCTGCGGCGATGTCCGAGGGAGGGGTCGCGTGGCCCGGTGAACCGGGCGCGCGGCCCAGCATGCGAAGGGGAGACTGTGCACGGTGCACAGGCGCAACCTGTGGTGCCCCACTAGCGTCCCTTGCGACCGTGTACCACACCACGCGGCACCCCCCGGCCGACCGACCGGGATCCGGTGCTGTGCTCACCGCTGGGGGGCAGCCATGCAAAGGATGGTTGAGCTGTCAACATACAACCGTCTCTGTCGGGATGGAAGAGGCGGACACTGGACGGGGGGAGCGTCCGAGGTCGTTCACCGGGTCGCCGCGCGAGGGGAGCGACCATGATCGACGCCGTCCGGTTACCGTGGCTCGTCAGCTTCGGTGAGGCCGCACCGCCCGAACTGAGCGGGCATCAGGGGAGCGTGGTGCAGGCGCCCCGGCGCAGCGCCGTGGAGTCGCTGTCGACGATGCGTCAGCAGGGCTTCCCGGTGGGAGCGGTCCTCATCTGCCTCGTGCACGAGCTGGCCCACGTACCCATCGGACCTGACGAGGGGCCCTGGCAGTGGCCACCGCCCAGCGCCCTGTGCCGGCGGCGCACCACGCGGTGCGGCTCACCCGACGGCGGCGGGCTGGACTACCGGCCGTGCGCCGCGCGCTTCTGGCTGCTGCCGCCCGAGGGCGGCGACCTCCTCACCGACGGCGTCGCCCTCTACGACACGCTCTGCCGGGTCCGCTCGCTGCGCAGGCGCGGTGCGGACCGGTTCGCCGCGACCCTCCCCACGGAGGCCCCGCATCCGGAAGAATTCCCACCGGAAGCACATCCGTCACCCTACGCACCGCAGGAACCACACCCACCGCAGGAGGCGGCCGACCTGTACTACCGCTGGACCTCGTGAGAGAACCGGCCGCCCGCTCCTCGGCACCGCGCTCTCCGCACCGCACCACGTACCACGGCAAGCACCGCACCACACCGCACGAAGGGAACGCATGCGCATCGGGGTCCGGCTGGGCACCCGGGAGATCCATGCCGCGCTGCTCGACGGCGAACGGATACTCGGTGCGGCGACCGCGCCGCTCGACGGCTTCGCCGACCACGGTCCCCGGGAGGCGGCCGAACGGGTGCTGCGCACCCTGGCCGCCGCGGCGCCGTCCGGGGTCGACTCCGTCACCTGGGACGTCGCGGCCGTGCTCGAAGCCTCCCTCACGGAGACGACCGGTCCCGGGCCGGACGATGACGCTCCGGCGGACCGCGTCGGCCCCTGGCTGCCCCGCGCGCGGCCCGTCGCCGCCCTGCGGCTGGTGCCCCGGCCGCCCGCCGTCGCCGGGGCGGGCTGCCATCCGGCCGCCCTGATCCGCTCGCTCGTCGGCTGGCGCGGCACCGCGCCGGGCGGCCACGACCTGTTCGGCACCGAACTCGCCGAGGCCGACGTGCGCGCGGCCCAGCGGTGCGCGGACGCCGTCACCGAGGCCGGGATCTCCACCGTCGCCGTCACCGCGACCGGAGCCACCGCCTGCGCCGACCACGAGGTCCGCGTCGCCGCCGCGATCCTGGAACGCCACCCGGACCTGCACGTGTGCCTCTCGCACGAGACGGGCGGCCTCGGCCTCCTGGAACGGGAGGCCACCACGGTCGTCAACGCGGCCCTCCTCGCTCCGGCCGAGCACCTCATCGCCTGCTGTGAACTGACCACCGCCGTCCTGCCCGGCCGGCCGGCGTGCTGGTTCGCCACCGGGGACGGCGGACGCGTCTCACCCCGGCGGCTGTGCTGGCTCCCCGTGCTGGGGCTCGGAGCCACCGCGGCCACCGCGCTCATCGCCGCGGCCCGCCAGTCCGGCACCGCCGACGCGCTCGTCGTCCTCGTCCGGGACGGCACCGTGACCGTCGGTCAGGTGCGGGACGGGCTGCCGCACGTGGAGGCCGACCTGCCCGGCGTCGGAGGCGTCCGCGTGGTCACCCCGCAGCCGGTCCTGACCGCCGCGCCCGTCCGTAGCCCCGGCACGACGCTCACGGCCGTCCGCAGCCGCCACACCGCCGACGTGGTGGCGGCCCTCGACGCGCCGGGCCGGGAGACGGCCGAGGAGATCGCCCGGCTGGCCGGGCGCGGGACCGTGCTCCTCACCCCCGAGGCCGACCTCGCCGCCGCCGGCGCGGCGGGCACCGAACCGGGCGCCTGGCTGGACCTGCTCGTGCCGGTCGGCACCGCGCAGACGCTGGAGGAGGTCCAGGGCCAGGCCGAACACCGCGCGCTCGCCCTCGTCGCCGCCCACGGGGCCGAACCCGGCACGGCCGCCGTCGTGCGCTCCTCCGCGACGGCCGTGGGGTACCTGAGCATCTACCGGCTCCAGATCCGGGCCGGCAGCCGCCCGGGGACGGAGGCGGGAGCGTGAACCCCGAGCCGCTGCGCCACATCGCCGCCGCCGACCTGCCCGTCCTCGTCGCCGGGAACGAACTGCTCAGCTCCGGCCGGGGCGCGGCGGCGCTCGACGGCCTGACGGTCTGCGTCGCCGCCCTGCTCGAGCAGTACGGCCCCGTGCCGCTCGTGCCCCTGGACGCGCTGCCGCCCGAGGCGCGGTGCGTCGCCGTCGGCGCCGTCGGGGGGTTCGCCCCGCTGATCGAACTTCCCTTCAGCGGCGACGAGTTCGCCGGGGCCGTCCGGGCCCTGGAGGACCGCCTCGGGCACCGCGTCGACGCGATCGTCGCCCTCAACTCCGCCGGCCCCAACGCGCTGGTGCCCCTCGCCGCGGCCGCCGCCCTCGGGCTGCCCCTGGTCGACTGCGACGGCATGGGCCGTATCCTCCCGCTCATCCACCAGACGACGTACGCGCTCGCCGGACTGCCCGTCGGCCCGCTCGCCGCCATGAGCGCCGCCGGGGACGCCGTCGTGCTCGACACCTCCACCGCCCGGGCCGACCTGCTCCTGCGCGGGGTGGTGGACGCCTCCGGCGGGCTGATGGCCTGTGCCATGTACCCGGCGACGGCGGCCCGGCTGCGGCACGCGGCCATCCGCGGGGCGACCAGCCGCATCGTGCGGATGGGCGAGCTGCTGACCACCCAGAACCGGCACGCCGCCGTCCTCGCCGGGCTGGCCCGCACGGTCGGGGCCCGGCTGCTGGCCAGCGGCCGGGTCGTCGCGCTCGACCTGCCCGGCCCCACGGCGGGAGCCCGTCAGTACCCGTCGATGCCGACCAGCATCGTCGTCTCCGACCCGGCCACCGACGGTCCCGTGGTGCGGCTGGAGGCCCAGAACGAGATCCTGCTGGCGCTCGTCGACGGCGCCGTCGTCGCGGCCGTGCCCGACGTCGTGTGCCTGCTGGACCGTCAGGAGCTGCGGCCGGTGGGCCTGGAGGGGATCGCCGTCGGGGACCACGTCGACGTCCTGGTCGTCCCGGCGGCGCCGATGTGGCACACCCCCGAAGGTCTCGCGCTCGCCGGGCCGCGCGCCTTCGGCTTCCCCGTGCGTCATCCGAACGAGGAGGGCAACCGATGAGCCGCAGCCGTCCGTCCGGCCCGCTGACGGTGGCCGAACTGGTCCGCTTCGGCCCGCTCAGCGGCGCTCAGGTACGCGCCGGCAGCAGGCTCGACCGGCCGGTGACGGGCGTGAGCCTCATCTCCGACCTCGACCAGGCCCGGCGCTGCGCCCCCGAGACCGCCATGGTCCTGCACCCGGCCGCCGCGCACGGCAGCTGGGCGCTGGAGGCGGCGATGCGGTTCGCCTGGGAACGCAACGCCTCCTGCGTGGTCGCACCCGCCTCCGTCACGGTGACCGGCTCCACCCCGCAGCTCGCCGAGCGGCTGCGGATGCCGCTGCTGTCCGTCGCCGATCCGGCCCGGCTCGCCCTCGACCTCGCGGTGGCCGTCGCCGACACGGAGGCCGCCAGAGCCCGGCTCATCGCCCGGTGCGCCGTGCTGTTCAGCGAACGGCACAACCTGCGCGACATCGTCGGGGCCATCAACGCCGAGGTGCCCGGCGCCCTGGTCGCGCTGCTCACCCAGGAGGGCCACCTGCTGGCCGGACGGGCCGCGGCGGGCCGAGGCGACGACCCGGGGGCCGCGCACGACCGGCGGGTCTGCGTGCCCGTGCCCGGGCCCGACGGAGGACCGTGGGCCACGCTCGTCGCCCAGCTCACCGAGGCGTCCCCCTCGTGGGCCGACACGGTCACCACCATCCTCAAGCTCGCCCGGTCCTCCATCACCGCGGCCGGAGCCGGACTCCGGATGTCCCTCTCCCACCAGGCGGGACGGGACCGGCTGCTCCTGGAGACCCTGCTGCGCACCGGGCCCGGCTCCGCACCGACGGCCCCACCGCCGTCCACCGGGGCCGCCGACGAGGAGCCCGACGCCGTGGAGCCGGGGGCCGTGGAGCCGGAGGCCGAGCAGATGGCCCGGGAGGCCGGCTGGCCCGTGGACGGGCTGCACGTGGCGGTACGGCTGCGCCCCGCCGAGCCCGTCACCGCCGACCTCGACGGCGCCGCCGCCGGCGTCATCGCGGCCTGGCAGACGGGCCGGTTCGCCGCGCCGCTCGTGCCGCAGAACGGGGGCTGGACGACCTGGTTCACGGACACCGACCCGGGCCAGGTGTCCCGGCTCGTGCGGCGCAGGCTCGCCCAGGCGCGCATACCGCTGCCCCTGACGGCCGGGGTCGGCGAGCCGGGGGAGGGGCTCGACGGCCTGCGCGACTCCGTGGCCCAGGCGGAACTGGCCGCCGTCGCCGCCAGCCGCCGCGCCCCGGGCACGGTGGAGCGGTACGCCGAACTCGGGCCGCGCGTCGTCCTCGCCAACCTGCCCGTCGCCGAACTCGCGGCGGCCGCCCGCACCCTGCTCGCTCCGCTGCTGGCCGACCCCAAGGCCGAGGTCCTGCTCGTCACCCTCGCCGCGCTTCTGGACTGCGCGGGCTCCACGGGGCAGACGGCGGCCCGGCTCGGCGTCCACCGCAACACGGTCCTCGGCCGCCTGGAACGCATCCGGGCGCGCGGCGTCGACCCCGACGCGCCGGACGGCCGTCTGGCGCTCCACCTGGCCTGCCACGCCCTGCTGAGCACCGAGCCGTTCGCCACCGGGCGGCCGTCAGCCCTCTGACGCGCCCCGCGTCCCACCGGGGGACGCGTCCGTGGCCCGTCCGTACGCCGCCGCCGCGTGGGCGGGGGAGACCTGGCCGTCCAGCACGTCGGCCCGCACCGCCCGCGGGTCGCGATCGGCGGGGTCGCCGTACCCGCCGCCGCCCCCGGTCAGGCAGCGCACGACGTCCCCCGCGCGCAGCCCCACGCCGTTGCACTTCAGCAGCCGCCGCTCGTCGGGGCGCCCCGGGTTGATCACCACCTCGGGCGGCGCCGCGTCGCGGCCGCCGGCCAGCCCCCAGGCGGGTGTCACCGAGCGCTCGAACCACAGCGACACGGTGCAGTCGGCCAGCGCCTCGTACTCCCGCAGCACGCCGTTGCCGCCGCGCCAGCGCCCCGCGCCCCCGGAGTCCGGACGGATGCGGTACCGCGTGACGCGCAGGGGGTACCGGGCCTCAAGGACCTCCACCGGCAGGTCCTTGAGCGAGCCGTTGACGTTGTTGATGAGGGCGTCCTGGCCGTCGCCGCCGTGCCACGCGCCCCACCCGCCGAGCGTGGCCTCCAGACTGACGTAGGGGCGCGCGACCCGGGGGTCGGTACCGGCGAACATCACCACCATGGAGTCGCCGTGGCTGGCCGCCGCCACCCGGTCGGGCAGCGCCGGCGCGAGGGCCTTGGCCACCAGGTCGATGAGCAGGCCCAGGTGGGAGAAGTACCATTGGCAGGCGGCCGGAGGAAGCGCCCCGAAGACGGAGCCCTCGCGCACCCGGACCGCCAGCGGCCGGAAGGAGCCGCCGTTGCCGGGCACGTCCGGGCTGACCAGCAGCTTGTACCCCACCCGGCAGGCCGAGACGGCCTGGGCCACGCCGCAGTTGACCGGCCCGGTGGTCTGGTCGGCGGACTCCGTCACGTCGAACTCGACGTCGGAGCCGGAGACGGTGATCCGCAGCCGCACCGGGACGGGGGCGCCGAGGTCGATGCCGTCGTTGTCGAGGAACCCCTCGGCGGTGTAGACGCCGTCGGGGACGCCCTGGATCACGGCGCGTTCGAGGCGTTCGGTCTGGCGGAAGATCTCGTCGCGCGCCGCCCGGAGCGTCGCGAGCCCGAAGCGCGCGACGATCTCCGCCAACCGCCGCTGCCCCGTCCGGACGGTGGCGACCATGGCGTTCATGTCACCCGTCGTGGGGTAGGGGAAGCGCACGTTGGTGGCGATGGTGTCGAGCACCCCGGGGACGTCCGCGCCGCCCTCGACGAGCTTCTGCGGCCCCATGCGCAGGCCCTCCTGGAAGATGCTCACGGAGTCCATCGACCCGCCCGGGTCCTTGGAGCCCACATCGATCCAGTGCGCCCGGGTGGCGGTGAAGCCCGCCAGTTCCCCCTCGATGAAGACCGGCCCGAAGATCGTCACGTCGTTGAGGTGCGTGCCGCCCAGATAGGAGTCGTTGAGGATCCACACGTCGCCGGGCTGCCACACCGAGCGGCCGAAGCGCTCCTCGGTGGCCCGTGTGCAGCTCTCCAGGTTCCCCAGGAAGATGGGCAGCCCGGCCGACTGCCCCAGCACCTGGTGCTCGTCGTCCAGCAGCGCCACGACGCAGTCACCGCACTCGTAGATGATCGGGGTGTAGGACGAGCGCATGAGAGTGGCGTTCATGTCGTCGGCGGCGGCGATGACGGCGTTGCGGATGATCTCCACGGTCACCGGGTCGACGGCTTCCCGCCCTGCGGCGGCGGTGGTGGGCGTCATCGCGCCTCCCCGTTGATGACGAGGACGCCGGAGGCCGCCACCGTGACCCGGTGGCCCGGCGGGACGACGGTGGTGGCGGTGTCCTCGGTGATGACGGCCGGTCCGCCGAACGCGTGGCCGGGCCGGAGGTCCTCGCGGGCCACGACGCGCGTCCGGTGCTCGCGCCCGCCGAACACCACGGCCCGCTCGGCGAAGGGGACGTCCGCGTCCTCGGCCGGTGGCAGCACCTCGGGCCGCAGCCGGCCGAGGTCGCCGAACGCCGTCACGCGCAGCGCGGTGAACTCGATCGGAGCCCCCGGGTTGGCGTGCCCGTACCGGCTGTGGTGCGCAGTGGCGAATCGTTTCTCCACCGTGCTCGTGAAGTCCGCGTCCAACGGCTCCCGGGGGCCGTTGAGCGGCACCGTCAGCGTGTACTCCTGCGCGGCGTAGCGGATGTCGACGGCCGCCTCGGCCCGGCGCGCGTCCTGGGGGACGCCCTCGCTGTCCAGCGACGCCAGCGCCCGGTCGGTGACCTCGGTGAGCCGGGCGGCCAGGGCCGCGCCGTCCAGGTCGGCGTCCAGCCGGAAGTACGGTTCGGCGAAGTCCCGCCGAATCTCGGTCTGGAGCATGCCCCAGGCGGAGAGCGCGCCGGGGAACCGGGGCACCACGACCTCCTCGATCCCCAGTTCCCGTGCGAGGAAGACGCTGTGCATCGGCCCGGCACCACCGAAGGCGACCAGGGTGAAGCGGCGCGGCTCGATGCCCCGGGAGACGGTGATCGTGCGGATCGCCTGCGCCATCTTGGCGTTCGCCACGTCGCAGACGCCCTCGGCCATCGCCCGCGTTCCCAGGCCCAGGGTGCCGCCGAGCCGGGCGAGCGCGGCGGTGGCGGCGCCGGTGTCCAGGGCCAGCCGGCCCCCGGCGAACCCCCGCTCGTCGACGCGGCCCAGCACGAGGTTGGCGTCCGTCACCGTGGGTTCCGTCCCGCCCCGGCCGTAGCAGACCGGGCCCGGATCGGCGCCCGCCGAACGTGGGCCGACGCGCAGCCCGCCCGCCTCCGTCCGCGCGACCGAACCGCCGCCCGCACCGATGGTGTGCAGGTCCACCACGCTCATCAGGATCGGCAGGCCCTCCAGCCGGGCCTCGGCCGCGACGTCCGGTCGGCCGTCGACGACCAGTGACACGTCGAAGGACGTCCCGCCCATGTCCACGCAGATGAGGTCGGGCCGCTTCAGGACGCGGGCGAGCTCCACCCCGCCCATCGTGCCGCCGACCGGACCGGACAGCAGGGTCTGCAGGGGTCTGCGGCGTGCCGACCCGGCCGTGATGACGCCGCCGGAGGACTGCATGACGTGCAGGGGCGCCGTCACCCCCCGCGCGGCGAGTGCTTCCGTCAGACCGCTGAGGTAGCGCCGCACCACCGGGCCGATGTAGGCCTCCGTCACCGCCGACGAGGTGCGTTCGTACTCCCGCCACTCGTTGGCCGCCTCGTGGGAGAGGGAGAGCGTCAGGTCGGGACCCAGCTCCTCCAGGAGGATGTCCCGGGTGCGCCGTTCGTGTGCGGGGTTGACGTGGCTGAACAGGTATCCGACGGCGACGGCCGTGAACCCCTCGGCACGGAAGCGCGTCGCCGCCTCGCGCACGGTGGCCTCGTCCAGCGGCTCGATCTCCCGCCCCTCGGCGTCGATCCGGCCGCCCACGGGGACGATGTCCCGCAGCGGCACCAGCGGTTCCGGCTTGCGGTAGTGGAGGTCGTACAGCCGCGTGCGCGGCCCCCGCGCGATGTGGTAGGTGTCCGCAGCGGCCGCCGAGGCGAGCAACAGCACCCGCGCGCCACGCCGTTGGAGGAGGGCGTTGAGGCCCTGCGTCGTCCCGTGCACGAGGAAGGAGATCCCGGCCTCGGAGTCCACGACGGCCCGCAGGGCGCTGAGCACCCCCTCGGTGAGATCGCCGGGCGTGGTCGAGGCCTTGGCCGCCCGGTAGCACCCGGTCCGTGCGTCGTGGACGACGACGTCGGTGAACGTGCCCCCGATGTCCATCGCCACCCGTAAGTCACCCATCAACGTCCTCGCTGTCGGTTGCCGGTGGCCTGACGGGCCCAGGCTAGGCCAGCGGAAACGCTCTCGGGCCGGAACGTCCCCGATCCGTCCTCTTGACACGGATCCGGGAGGGTGTTCCGCCCGCACCCGGCGGACGTCGCCCGCCAGGCCGCGTAGTCCACGAGCGTCGCCCACTCGGTGTCCACCCGTCCCGGAACGGTGCGCCGCGCCGCGGCCCACCGCCGGCGCAGTGCGCTGTAGATGGGCGTGGCACCGGGCGGGGGAATCGTTTCGTCACCGGCGGGGCACAGCGGGGTCCGCAGCCGCTGCCACGCGGAACCGGAAGGAGGGGTCGTCACACGACGCCAACGCCCCACCCACGGACGAAGTCACGCGGTTCGGGCAGGGGTGCCCAGGAGAGTGACGACGCCACTACTCTTGACTCACACGGACCAACCCGAGGGGGTCCGCCCCCCACCGCCCGGCCACCGGGTCCTCACCGACGGAGTACGTGATGAACGCCGCCTCTTCCCGCCCGAACGCGCGGCAGCGGCGAGGCCGTCACCTCAAAGCCCTGCGCCGGGGGTGCGAGGACATCCTCACCGCGCTCGACGTCGGTGACCCGCCCAACGTCTTCGCCCTCTGCGCGCAGGTGGGCCGCAGCCGCGGCCGTTCCGTGCGCACGGCCCCCGTGGACCTGCGCGACTCCGGCGTCTACGGGCTCTGGATCGCCACCCACGAAGCCGACTTCGTGCTCTACGAAGCCCGCACCAGCCGGCTCCACCAGGAGCACATCGTCGCCCACGAACTCGCCCACATCCTCTGCGACCACCACGGCGGCGGCGGCGACCTGGACGACGCGACGATCGGCACGCTGTTCCCGCACCTGGAACCGTCCACCGTGCGCGGCATGCTCGGGCGCTGCGGCTACCTGGCGGCCGAGGAGCAGGAAGCGGAGGTGATGGCCTCCATGCTGCTCACCCGCGTGCGGCGGCGGCCCGCGGAGGCGAGCTGGCCCGTGCCCGCCGAGGCCGCGCAGACCCTCGCCCGCATCGAGAACGTCGTCGGACCGGACGTCCAGGGGGAGCGACCCTGACCATGTTCTACCAAGTCCTCTCCTGGGCCTGCGCGCTCGGCGGTCTGATCGCCCTGCTCTACAAGCTGCCCGCCCTGCCCCGGCATCGCGGCGACGTCGCGTACCTCGCCCTGTGCCTGTACTTCCTCTGCTCCAGCCTCAGCTTCTTCGTCGAACTCGACCAGATCCGCGACGACATCGCCCGGCTGCTGCACTACCCCAGCATCACGACGTTCCTGTGCCAGGCCGCCGTGGTCGTCCTGACGGCCGCCCAGCAGGTCGTCCTCGTGCACTGGTCCCACGCGCCGGAACAGGCACGGACGAAGGCGCGCAACAGGACGCTGGGGTACGGCGCGGCCCTCGCCGTCCTGGCGGTGCTCTTCTTCTTCGTCAACCCGCCCGGTCGGCACGGCTCGGCCGAGGTCGTCGTCCTGATCAACCTGGAGAACCCCGGCTACGCGGCCTACTTCGCCTTCTACCTCGCGATCTGTGCCGTCGGACAGGTCGAGACCGTGCGGCTGTCCCTGCGCTACGCGCACATCGCGCACCGCTCCTGGCTGCGTTCGGGCATGTGGGCGGTGGCCGTCGGCGGCTCGCTCATCCTTGTCTACTGCCTGACGCGGTACCTCCAGATCGCCGGCCTCTACACCGCCCTCCCCGAACCGTGGCCCGACCTGTACTGGATCGCCGGGAGCATCGGCTCGCTGCTTCAGGTGTTCGGCTGGACCGTGCCGTCCTGGGGACCCCGGCTCTCCGAAGCGGCCCGGTGGTGCGGTCACTACCGCTCCTACCGGCGGCTGCGTCCGCTGTGGTGGGCCCTCTACCGGGCCCATCCCGGCATCGCCCTCGACGACCCGCCCTCGCGGCTGTACGACCTCGTGCCCCGGCTCGACCTGGAGTACCGGCTCTACCGGCGGGTGATCGAGATCCGGGACGGCCAACTGGCCCTGCGCCCCTACATGGACCCCACCGCGCTCGCGCGGGAGGCCCGGCGGCTCGGCCTGCCGGAGGCCGTACCGTCGACGGCCCACGAGGCGCTGCTGCTCCGGGGCGCGCTCGACGCCCGGGCGGCCGGGGCGGCGCCGTCCGGCGGTCCGGTGGAGGCGTTCACGCACGCACCCGACGGCGACATCACCGAGGAGATCGCCTGGCTGACCCAGGTGGCCGATCACTTCCGGCGCCTGGCCGCGCACCGCACCCCGGCCGGGGACCGCGCCCCGACCGGTTCCTGAACGGCCGCCCGGCCCCGTAACGGCCCCCGTCCGCCCCTCGCCCCCGTCCGCCGCCCGCGTCCCGCACGCCGCCCCGCACCGAAGGAGCCCCGCCATGGAGCCCGGCAGACCGCCGCTGACGGCGGAGCAGTTCGCTCGCCGCGTGCGCGCGGCCACCGGCGCCGTGCTCGCACTGGAGGCCCGCGCCGGCGCGGCGGCGGCCGGCCCCGAGGCCGCCCGCCGAGCCGGCCGTGCCCTCGCCCTCCGACGTCACCTGGGCGACCGGGCCCACGAGCCCGGCAGCGGGGCCGACGCCGCGCTCGCCGAACTGGCCCAGGTCGCGGGGTGGCTGTTGTTCGACGCCGAACGGCACCGGGCGGCGCACCGGTTCAGCCGACTGGCACTGAAGCTGGCGCGCGACTGCGGGGAGCGCGCCACGGAACACCTCGTCCTGGCGACACTGAGCATGCAGGCCGCGCACCTCGGCCGTCCCGACGCGGCCCTGCGTCTCGCGCGGGACGTGCTGGACGGGCCCCGCCTCCCCACCCGGGTCGCCGCCGTCTTCCGGCTCCGGGAGGCCGGCGCGCACGCCCTGGCCGGGCGACGGCCGGACGCCCTGCGGTCCCTCGGCCGGGCCGGCGCCCTCGTCGCGGAGGGTCCCGGGCCCCGCGACCCCGCCTGGGCGTGGTGGGTGGACGAGGACGAGGCCGCCGGGCACGTGGGTCTCGTCCACGCCGGGCTCGGGGCGTGGGGCCGGGCCGTCGAGGCCCTCACGGGGGCGCCCGGCGCACCGGCCGGGACGACGGGGTTCCGGGCGCTGTTCGACGCCCAACTGCTCGCGGCCCAGCTGCGGGCTTCGGCCTGGCACGACGCGACGGAACTCGCCACCCGGCTCAGCGGACACGCGCACGGCATCGGATCGGCCCGCGCGAGGACGCTGCTGCTGCGGGTCGCCGGGTCGGCCGCGGCCGACCCGCGCCTGCCCGGACCGCTGCGGGACGCCGCGCGGCACCTGTGGACCACCCTGCCGTCACCGTACGACGGCGGGACGTCGGGCCCGTTCACCACGGGCCCCGCAGAAGGGAGCCCGCTCACGTGAGGAGCACCTCCGGCGCGTCACCGCGCCCACCGCACGGACGGCACGGAACGCCTGCCAGGACCGCCCTGGCTCTGGCCCTGGCCGCACTGGTCACCAGCGCCTTCGCCCTCCTCCTCGTCGCGCTCGACCGCGAGGGGAGCGGCGCCGTCCTGCCCGCCCACGCACCGGCCGCGCAGGCGGCGGACGCCGCACCGGACGCCGGGGGCGGCCGGGAACGGGGGGAGCAGTACCTGGAGACGAGGCTGTTCTTCGGGACCGGCCGCCACCACGGGAAACCGCCCATCACCGAGGAGGAGTTCCACGCGTTCCTGGACCGGGAGATCACCCCGCGCTTCCCCTCCGGCCTCACCCTCCAGGAGGGCTACGGGCAGTGGCGCGACCGCGAGGGCGACATCAACGGCGAGCGGTCCTACGAGCTGATCCTGCTCTACCCGGCCGACACCGCGCGGCGCAGTGACGCGGCGATCGAGGAGATCCGCCGTGCCTACACCAGCCGCTGGGACCTGGAGTCCGTGGGCCGGGTCGACGATTACGTCCGCGTCGACTTCTGACCCCGCGGGGGACGGTCGTGGCGCCCGGCTCCCCTTGGGGGAGCCGGGCGCCACGGCGCCGGGCCACCGTCTCAGGACCGGCCGCGGCCCGAGAGGGCGTCGCGCATCCGGTCGACCATGCCCGCCGCCGGCCCGAGCAGCTTGTTGCCGGGCGGGGTGTCGGGGGCCGAGGGGTGCGGGCGGGTGGGCGCGGACTTCTTGGCCCGCCGCACCTTCTCGCCCAGCTCGTCGAGGATGTCGGGGGTGGTGGAGGCGCGCAGGGCGGGGAAGAGGTTCTGCTCCTCGTCGGCCACGTGCGCGCGGATCTCGTCCATGAGCTGGGACATCAGCCGGTCGAAGTCCGCGTCACCGGGTTCGCTGCGCTCCAGGTCCTTGAGGATCCGCTCGGCCTTGGCGTGGTCCTCGAGCTCCTTGTCCGCGATCGAGTCGCCGCCGGGCACGTACTTCCGCACGGCCGGGTAGAGGTACTCCTCCTCGGCGACCGAGTGGCGCACGAGCTCGATGGTCACTTCGTCCGCGTAGTGCTTGCGCTCGCCGTCGCCCTTCGGCAGCGCGTCGATGCGGCCGAAGAGCTCCTCGACCTCGCGGTGGTCGGTGGTCAGCTCGTCGATGACGTTTCCGCCGTGACCCATGGTGGGGTCCTCCTTGAACGGGGCTGTGATACGTGTCAGTGCTCCGGACCCCGCCGGGCCCGAAGCGCGGCGGGTTCCCCGGCCCGGGCCGTGTCAACCCTTCCGCGGCGATCGTTTCGGTGGGCCGGGCCCGGGTACTCCGCGGCGTCACAACGCTGCACGGCGGTGAGACGGCCCCACGGCACCTGTCGCCGGCCGACTCGCCCGCCTCCGGAGGAGAGAGGCCGATGACCACGGAGCACGGACCAGGCAAGCGCGGGGCGATGAGGGACGACGCGGCCAAGGAGGAGCTGCGGGGGGAGCTGCGGGCCGGCCGCTCCCCCCGCGCGGACGAGGCGCGGGAGGCCGAGCCCTCCGGGGAGGACCAGCCCGAGACCGACCGGGCCCCCGACACGACCCTGACCGGCGGCACGCCTCCCGGCATGGGCGCGGACGACGTCGAGCTTCGCAACGAACTGGCGCGCCACCTCGGCATCAGCGTCTATCCGGCCGAGCGCGACGCCATCCTGCGCACGCTCCGGGGCAACAACGCACCGGACCGCCTCGTCGACCTCGCCGCCGAACTCCCGGCGGGACACACCTTCGGCAACGTCCAGGACATCATGCGCGCCCTCGGCCTCGGGACCGAGCAACGCCGGACCTGACCGGCCCTCCCCGCCACACCGGACCGCGCGGACCGGGCCCCGCTGCACCGAGCACGTCCGGTGCACCGGGGCCCGCCGCGCGTCTCGGGTCCCGCCCCCCGCCCGCCCGCGCCGGGCCCGTCAGCGGGCCAGCGCCCGCCCGCAGGCCGCGGCGGCCCACAACAGCGCCGTCGCGAGCACGGCCCGGCGCACGGCCCTGCGTCGGCGACCGCGCCAGCCGCCGTGCACCGCGCCCTCCCCGGCTGCCGGCTGGTACAGGTTCCCGTGCCCGGCGTGGGCCGTCCGCCGCCGGGACAGGTGCCGCCGGTCGACCTGGCGGGCCATCAGCCGTTCGGCCCGTGCCGGACGGAGCCGCGCGCCGCGCACCAGGGAGCGGGCGGACGCCCCGACCACGAGCTCCCGGCGCGGCTTCGCCGCGAGGCTCACGATGGCGCGGGCCACCCGTTCGGGGCTGTGGACCGGGGGCATGGCCAGCACCTCGCGGCCCGTGTAGTTCGCGGCGTGCTGGAAGAGGGGCGTGTCGACGGTCGGGGGCAGCACGGTGCACACGTGGACGTTCCTCTCCCGCTCCAGGAGCAGCTCCTGGCGCAGGCTCGCACCGAGCGAACGGACGGCGGCCTTGGACATGCCGTAGGCGTGGGTGTAGGGCTGGCTCACCTCGCCGACGACGGAGGAGACGTTGATCAGCGTGCCGCTTCCCTGCTCCCGCATGACCCGCAACGCGGAGCGGGCGCCGTGCACGGACCCGAGCACGTTGACGTCCAGCACCGTGCGGACGTCGCGCAGCGGCACCTCCTGGAACGGGCCGAAGACGGAGACGGCGGCGCAGTTCACCCACACGTCGATGCGGCCGAACTCCTCCAGGGTCCGGTGCGCCAGCCACGCCACCTCCTGGTTGTCGGTCACGTCGGTGGGCACGACCAGGGTGCGCGCGCCGCGCCCCCGCTCGCACTCCTCGGCCGCCGCCCGCAACGCCCGGACGCGCCGGGCGGCCAGGACGACGTCGCACCCCTTCCCGGCGAAGGCCTTCGCCGTCGCCCGGCCGATGCCGCCGGACGCCCCCGTCACCACCACCACGGAACCGCGAACCCGCATGTTCTGACCTCCTTGACCCGCACGTCCGCGCGGGCCGCCCCGGCCCGCGGACCACGGCGGGTACCCGTGGCCGGTCCGGCCAAGCGCCCGATTCGTCCGGTCGAAGCGCCCCGTGGTGGAGCCGGAGGAAATCGAGTGGTTTCCACCGGCCCGTTCGGAGCCACCCTGCGGGGAGGTGGAACGACGCGCGTCGCTGCGGACCGCACGGCGGGAGGCGCGGCGCACGGCCGTCCCGCCCGAGGTTCGGCAGTGAGCCTCACCGCCGTTGGCCCGGACGCGTCCGGGCCAACGGTGTCCCCGCGCACCGTGCGCGCGGCGGCCCCGCTGGCCGCCGCGCTGACGACCGGCCTGGTGGCCGGTCTCTTCGCCCGCTTCTCCCACGCCAAGATGCCCGGACTGCGCCGGGTGGAGGACGCCGCCTTCGTCCAGGCGATGCGGCACGTGAACCGTGCCGTCCTCACCCCCTGGTTCCTCAGCGCGTTCCTCGGCGGCGCGCTGTTCCCTCCACGGCCGCGACCTGCTGCAGCGGAGGAGCGGGCGCCCGGGCGCGGGCGCTCCGGGCTCACCCCTCCGCGTCCGGCTCCGACCGTTGGCGGCGCCCCGCAGGATGACCAGCTCCCGGTCGGCGGGCGGCGGCCCGGGCCCGAGCAGGAGGTGGGCGCCACGCCGCAAGGGCCCGCCGGCGCGGGCCGCGTCGGCCGGGTGAGATTCCCGCCCACCCCGTTTCGGCGCCACGGCCCCCGGTCACTTGAAGTGCCGTTGCTGTACCGAGGTGCGGAGGAACGATGGACAAGCCGAATCCCGTGAAGGCCGCTGCGGACAAGGCGGCCGAGAAGGCCCGGGCCGCCGTGCGCCAGGTCGCCGGGGAGGACGGGATCCCCGGTCGGCCGGCTCCCGAGCCGCCGTCGCTGGAGGAGCCGACCCGCCCCCGCGGGCCGCTGCCGCCGAAGCCGGACCAGCGCGGTCCGGAGACCCGTAGCCCCACCGGCGAACCGACCGGCGTGGACCGGGCGGCCGTGGCCCAGCGCGGCGAGCGGCTGACCACCGCTCAGGGACTGCGGCTGCCGGACACCGACCACTCGCTGAAGGCCGGAGCGCGCGGCCCCGTCCTGCTCCAGGACCACCACCTGCGCGAGAAGATCACCCACTTCGACCACGAACGCATCCCCGAGCGCGTCGTGCACGCGCGGGGCGCCGCCGCCCACGGGTTCTTCCAGGGATACGGCACGGCCGCGCACCTCACGAAGGCGGCGTTCCTCGGCAAGGGCGTGGAGACGCCGGTGTTCGTGCGCTTCTCGACGGTGCTCGGCTCGCGCGGCTCGTCCGACACCGTGCGGGACACTCGCGGGTTCGCCACGAAGTTCTACACCGGCGAGGGCGTCTTCGACCTGGTGGGCAACAACATCCCGGTCTTCTTCATCCAGGACGCCATCAAGTTCCCCGACGTCATCCACGCCGGCAAGCCGCACCCGGACCGGGAGATCCCGCAGGCCCAGAGCGCCCACGACACCTTCTGGGACTTCGTCTCCCTGCACACCGAGGCCACGCACCACACGCTGTGGAACATGTCCGACCGGGGCATCCCCCGCTCCTACCGGATGATGGAGGGCTTCGGGATCCACACCTTCCGGTTCGTGAACGCCGAGGGCGCCACGACGCTGGTGAAGTTCCACTGGAAACCCAAGCTCGGCGTGCACTCCCTGGTGTGGGAGGAGGCCCAGCTCATCAACGGCGCGGACCCCGACTTCCACCGGCGGGACCTGGCCGACGCCATCGAGGCGGGCGCCTACCCGCAGTGGGAGCTCGGGGTGCAGGTCTTCCCCGACACCCCCGAGCAGACCTTCGAGGGCATCGACCTGCTCGACCCGACGAAGATCGTGCCCGAGGAGCTGGCGCCCGTGCAGCCGATCGGACTGCTCACCCTCGACGCCAACCCGAGCAACTACTTCGCCGAGACCGAGCAGGCCGCCTTCCACCCCGGCCACCTGGTGCCCGGGATCGACGTCACCGACGACCCGCTGCTCGCGGGCCGCCTCTTCTCCTACCTCGACACCCAGATCACCCGGCTGGGCGGTCCGAACTTCGCGCAGATCCCGGTCAACCGCCCCCACGCGCCGATCAACGACATGACCCGCGACGGGCTGCACCAGGACGCCGTGCACCGCGGGGTCGCGCCCTACCATCCCAACTCGCTCGACGGCGGCTGCCCGTTCCTCGCCGGACCCGAGGCCGGGGGCTACGTCGAGGTGCCGGTGCCGATCGCGGAGTCGTCGAAGGTGCGCGAGGCCCCCGCGTCCTTCGCCGACCACTTCAGCCACCCGCGCCGCTTCTGGCTCAGCCTCACGCCCGTCGAGCAGGAGCACGTCATCGCCGCCTACTCCTTCGAGCTGGGCAAGTGCTACGAGAACGCCGTGAAGGAACGCGCGCTGCGCACGCTCGCCCACATCGACCCCCGGCTGTGCGCGGAGGTCGCCAAGGGGCTCGGCATGCCGGCCCCCGAACCCTCCGAGCCGCTGGCGTCCGTCGAGCCGAGCCCGGCGCTCTCCCAGGTCGGCAAGGAATGGCCGGTGGCGGGACGCGTCGTCGGGATCGTCGCCGACGCGGGGAGCGACCTGGCGGGCGTGCGGGCGCTGCGCCGGGCCGTCTTCGACGCGGACATGGTGCCGCTGGTCATCGCCCCCACCGGAGGGGAGCTCACCGACGGCGACGGTGATCCCGTCACCGTGCAGCGGACCTTCGCGACGGCCCGCTCCGTGGAGTTCGACGCCGTCCTGCTCGCCGGGAACCCGGCGCCGGGCGACGACGCGCACGGTGCCCGCGACGCCAAGGCGGGCGACGGCGGCCGGTCCGCCACCGACCCGCGCGTCCTGCTGCTGGTCGCCGAGGCGTACCGGCACGCCAAGGCCGTCGGCGGCTGGGCGGACGCCGAGGAGGCCCTGCGGGCGGCCGGCATCACGCCGGGCGGGCCCGGAGTGGTGACCGGTGGCGACCCGGCCGGCGTCCTGGACGAGGTCACCCGGCTGCTGGCCCGGCACCGCGTCTGGGACCGCTTCCCCGCGACCGTGTGACCGGCCCGGGGCGGCTCGGCGCGGGCCCGGGCCCGGCTTCGTTCAGGCCCCGGCTCGGCGCAGGTCCCGCACCACGCGTGCGAGCACGGCGACGCCCTCGCGGATCTCCGTCGCCGTGCACGCCGCGTAGCCGAGCACCAGCCCCGGTCCCGTCGGCCGCATCGCGTGCCACGCCAGGGGCTGCGCCTTGACACCGCGCACCAGCGCCTCCGCCGCGACGTCCGTGTCGCGGACGCGGCCGTCGAACGTCACCAGGAGGTGCAGCCCGGCCGCCGTGCCGTGCACCACCGCGCCGGGCAGGTGCTCGGCCAGCGCCTCGATCATCACGTCCCGGCGCCGCCGGTGCCGTCGGCGCAACGCCCGCAGATGCCGCTCCAGATCGCCCGACTCCATGAGCCGGGCGAGGACGAGCTGCGGCAGCAGGGCGTTGCCGAGGTCCGTCAGCCGTTTGGCGGCGACGACGTCGTCGTGCAGGTGGCGGGGTACCAGGAGCCAACCCACCCGCAGCGCCGGGGCCAGCAGCTTGGAGACGCTCCCCGTGTAGCAGACGTGGTCCGGGAGCAGGGAGCGGAGCGCCGCCACGGGCGGGCGGCCGTAGCGGTGCTCGGCGTCGTAGTCGTCCTCGACCACCAGCCCGCCGTCGGCGGCCCACTCCACGAGCTGCCCCCGGCGGTGCCCGCTCAGGACCACGCCGGTCGGGAACTGGTGGGCGGGCGTGACCAGGACGGCGGGCGCCCCCGACCGGCGCAGGGCGTCCACCCGCAGGCCGTCCGCGTCCACCGGTACCGGGGGCGTGGCCATGCCCCACCCGGACAGCTGCTGCCGGACGCCGAGCGAACCCGGATCCTCCACGGCGACCTCCGCCGTGCCCCGGGCGCGCAGCACCTGCGCCAGCAGGGCGAGCGCCTGGGCCACACCGCCCACGACGACGATCTCCTCCGGCTCCGCCCGGACGCCCCGGTTGCGGGCCAGCCAGTCGGCGACCGCCCGGCGGAAGCGCGGGGCGCCGTGCGGATCGCCGTACCCCAGTTCGGGGGCGGCGAGCCCGCCGAGCAGGGCCCGCTCCGCGCGCAGCCAGGCGGCCCGGGGGAAGGCCGCCAGGTCGGGCCGGCCCGGTGAGAGGTCGATCCGGGCGGGAACGGAACGAAGCGCCTCGAAGACCTCGGGGCCGGGTGGGACTGCGAAGAGCGCGCGGGGCGACGGCGGCCGCCCCGGGGGAGCGGACCGGGCGTCCGCCGTCGTGGCCGGGCCCGGCACGCCGACCGGAGCGGCGACGATCACGGTGCCGTTGCGTCCGCGCCCGGCGGCGTGGCCGTCCTCGACGAGCCGCCGGTAGGCCTCCGTCACCACGCCCCGCGAGACCCGCAGCTCCGCCGCCAGCACGCGGGTGGCCGGCAGTCTGCCGCCCACCGGGAGCCGGCCGTCGCGGACCGCCTGGCGCAGGCGGGCGGCCAGCCAGTCGGCCAGCCCGCCCCGGGGCGCCTCCTCGGCGTCGAGCTGGAGGAAGTCCGCGGCCCCCGGTTCGGACCCCTCGTCCGGGGCGTCTTTGGACATGTCCACCGGGCCATGGTGACAGCGAGGCCGACGCCACCGAGCCGACGCCCCCCACGGCTCCGGTGCTGACCGTGCCCGTCCTGGCCGCGCGCCCCCACGTGCGGGTGTGAGGCGCGCGGGGCGGCGGGCCCGGCCTCACACCCCCAGTTCGGCCGCCAGCCGGCCGCTCTTGACCGCCGCCACCAGGTCGGCGTGATCGGCCTCGGTGCGGTTCGCGTAGGCCACGGCGAAGGCGGTCACGGCCTCGTCCAGCTCCTCGTTCTTCCCGCAGTAGCCGGCCAGCAGCCGGGGGTCGGCGCTGTGGGCGTGGGCGTGGGCGCGGGCCAGCAGGGCGCCGGTCATCCGCCCGTAGTCGTCCAGCTGGTCGGCGGTCAGGGCCGCCGGGTCGACGCTGCCCTTGCGGTTGCGGAACTGCCGCACCTGGAAGGGGCGTCCGTCGACCGTCGTCCAGCCCAGCAGGATGTCGCTGACGACCTGCATCCGCCGCTGCCCCGCCACGACCCGGCGCCCCTCGTGGTCCACCTCCGGCACGGCGAAACCGGCGTGCGCCAGATGCGGCACGAGGACCGACGGGCGGGCCTCCTTCACCTGCAGGACCAGTGGCTCACCCCGGTGGTCGAGCAGCAGCACCACGTAGGACCGCGTCCCCACACTCCCCGTGCCCACCACCCGGAACGCCACGTCGTGCACGCCGTACCGGGCGAGCAGCGGCAGGAACTCCTCGGCGACGGTCTCCAGGTACGCGCCCAGTGCCGTCGTGACGGCGGCCGCCTCCGCGTCCGGCACCCGCCGCAGCACCGGAGGGGCGTCCACGAACCGCCGCCCGCCGTCCGGGTCCTCCTCGGTGGACCGGGCGGCGAACCGGGCGCTGGTGTTCCGGCGGGCCTTGCCCGCCACCCGCTCCAGGGTGCCGAGCAGGTCGCGGGCGTCGGTGTGCGAGACGAGCTCCTCGTCGGCGATCGCGTTCCACGCCTCCAGCGCGGGAAGCCTGGCGAGCAGGCGCATCGTCCGCCGGTACGCGCCCACGGCGTCGAAGGCCGCCGCCCGGCAGGCGTCCTCGTCGACGCCGCCGGCCCGACCCGCGAGCACGAGCGAGGCCGCCAGCCGCTTGACGTCCCACTCCCAGGGGCCGACGACGGTCTCGTCGAAGTCGTTGAGGTCGATGACGAGGCCGCCCCGCGCGTCCGCGTAGAGACCGAAGTTCGCCGCGTGCGCGTCTCCGCAGAGCTGCGCGGCCACGCCGGTCACCGGCGTGGCCGCGAGGTCGTGCGCCATGAGCCCCGCGGAGCCCCGGAGGAACGCGAAGGGGGACGCCGCCATGCGCCCGACCCGGATCGGGGCCAACTCGGGCACGCGGCCCCGGCTCGACTCCTCGACCGCCTGTACCGCGTCCGGCCGTGCGCCGTCGAGCACGCGGGCCCCCACCGTTCCGTGGGCGGAGCGGGGCACGCGCTCCCGCAGCGCCTTGCCCGCCTGCTTGGGCGACGGCCACGCCCCCGTCCCGGCACGCTCCGCGAAGCCCTCCACCACCGGAATCCGCCCGCCGAAAGCCGTCATCCCGGCCACCCCCTGTACGCACTGTGTATCTCGACGGCTCCGACCGTACCGTCCGTGTCCGGCCGGGTGAAGCGGCCGGGAGCGGCCGTCCATGGCGCCGGTCCGCCGGTATGCCACCGGTTGACGGCTCCGTATCCTCAACTGATCGTAAGGAAGCCATAATTGCCCGTATGACGACTTCCGCGGCTCATCTGGAGCGACTCGACGACGCGCTGTACGCCTGGCTCCCGCCCCGGCGGGGATGGGGGCTGGCCAACTGCGGGCTGCTCGTCGGTGACGACACCGCGCTGTGGATCGACACGCCCTACGACCGGAACCGGGCGGCCGAGTTCCTCGCCGCGAGCCGGAGCCTGCTGCCGCCCGGGGTCGGCGTCGACCGCGTCGTCGTCACCCACGCCAACGGCGACCACTTCTGGGGGTCGGGCATCGTCCCGGACGCCGAACTGATCGCCACCCGCGAGGCCCTGGAGCACACCCACTTCGAGCCCGACCCGCGACAGCAGCACGCCCTCGTGCAGGGCGGCGACCCCGCCACTCCGCTGGGCTCCTACCTCAAACGGCACTTCGGCGTCTTCGACTGGTCCGACACCGATCCCGTGCGGCCCACCACCCTGTTCCGGGGCGAGTTGGAGTTCCGCGTCGGCGAGCACGAGGTGCGCCTGACGGCGCTGCCGCCCGCCCACACGACCGGCGACCTCATGGTCCACCTGCCGGGGCAGGGGACCGTCTTCTGCGGCGACGTCATCTTCGCCTCCACCGCCCGGCGGCCCGGCGACCACGCGGTGCACTGGGCGGGACCGCTCAGCAGCGTCATCGACGCCTGCGAACGCGTCCTGGCCACCGGCGCCGAGACGGTCGTCCCCGGCCACGGCCCGGTGCTGGACCGGGCCGGAGTGCGCGACCACATCGGCTATCTCGGCTACGTGCGTGAGCGTGCCCACGCCTTCCACAAGGAGGGCGTCCCGGCGCTCGAAGCCGCCCGCCGGGTCGTGGCGGAGAACCGCTTCCCCGAACTGGCCCTGCCCGAACGTCTGGTCATCACCATCGGTACCGAATACCGTCACCTCGGTCCGGCCGAAACGCCCAACGTCCTCGACCTGTTCGGTGAGGTCGCGGCGCTCGCCGCGGAGCTGGAGACCTGACCGGACCGCGGCCCGGGAAGCGCGGGAGAACCCCGGCCCGGACCGTTAGGACAGCACGGACAGCACGGCCCGCAGGGCCGGTTCAAGGAAGTGTTCATGACTGAGATCGCGCTGGTCACGGCGTCGGCCGTCGCCCTGGCCGCCGTCCTCGCCGCCCTCGGCCTGGCCCGGGCGCGGCAGTACGCGCTGCGGCGGGCCGAGGCGGCGGAGGGGACGGCCGCGCAGCACGCCGCGCACCTGGCCGAGCGGGACCGGCAGCTCGCCGGGCTGCAGGCCGCAGTGACGCGTGCGGAGGAACGGGCCGCCGTCGCCGAGCGGTCGACCCGGGAGCTCACGGAGGAGCTGGGGCACCTGGCCGCCGAACGCGTTCCGGCCGCCGCGCTCGCCCTCGTCCACCCCGACCTCACGCCGCCCGGGCCCCTCCACCGCGACCGTCCCGGCGCGGAGGCGGGCCGGGCCATGGAAGCGGTGCTGACCGCCTGCACCACGGCCGTCCTCGACGAGCGCGCCCGGGTGGACGCGGCGGCGCGGGCGGCCATGCGCGGTGCCACCGCGAAGGTGCAGACCCTGTTGCACCAGGCGCAGAACCTCCTGACGCGGCTCCAGCACGAGCACGACGACCCCAGGCTGCTGGAGCTGGACTTCCGCAACGAACTGGCCCTGCGCCGCATCCAGGCGACGGCCGTGCTGTGCGAGGCGTGGCCGGGACTCGCGCGGACCGACTCCCCCCTCGTCGAGACGCTGCTCGGCGCGCAGTCCCGGGTGCCGGGGTACGGGCGCGTCAAGATCGCGAACCATCTGCGGGAGCAGCGGCTCGCCGTCGCCGCCCGCGCCGCCGAGCCCCTGGTCATCACCTTCGCGGAACTCCTCGCCAACGCCACGGCCTACTCGCACCCCGAGACGGAGATCCCCGTGACCGTCCAGCAGGGCGGACAGGGCGCGGTGGTGGTCATCGACGACGCGGGCATCGGTATCGACACCGACCAGCTCGACCGGGCCCGCCGCCTGCTCGACGGTCCTTCCGGCGTCCTGCTCACCGAGCTCGGCAACCCACCGCAGACCGGCTTCGCGGTCATCGGCAAGCTGGCCCGGCAGTACGGTTTCGCCTGCCACGTCGAGCCCTCGCCGTACGGCGGGGTGCGGGCCATCGTCCGCGTGCCCGACCACCTGCTCACGTTGGTGGACACCGAGCACGACCTCTCCGTCCTCACGCCCGAGCCGGTGCGGCCCGCCCCCGTCCGGCGGGCCCCCGGCCCTGACGACGGCCCAGGTGAAGGCCCAGGTGAGGCCCCCGGTGAGCCGCCCGCCGCCGAGCCCGCCGAGCCCGCGAGGGCCTCCGCGCCGCCAGCCGAGGCGCCGACCGCACCGCCCCCGGCGGGCGGCTCCGCTTCCCTGCCCACGCGCCGACGCCGCTCGCCCCGGCCCGGTGCCGCCTCCGGCCAGGCCGAGACGGGGAACGAGGACACCACACCCCCCGTCCGGACACCCGAGCAGGCGGCGGCCCGTTGGGCGGCGCTCCAGGAGGGCACGACCGACGGCCGCAGCGCGGCCGGGGCGGGCGCCGACACCGCGCCCCGGTCCGACACCGCGCACGCGGCGGACACCAGTGCGGCGTCCGGCGCCGCCCCGATCAGGCACAGCCACGAAGGAGACGACGAGCGTTGAGCGCGACCGGCGAGATCAGAGAAGACCTGTCCTGGGTGCTGGAGCCGCTCCTGGAGCTGCCCGGAGTCCTGCACGCCGTGATCGCGACCGGTGACGGCCTGGTGGAGGGCGCGTCCGCCTCACTGGACCGGGCGGCCGGTGAGCGCGTCGCCGCCATGGGCGCCACCCTCCACGCGGCCGCCCGCGCGTTCACCACGGCCTTCACCGGTGAGGAGGCACCGCGCCTGGCGCAGACGGTGGTGGAGTCGGAGAACGGTTTCGCCATCATCGTCCCGGCGGGCCGCAACACGTCACTGGCCGTGTACGCCGGCCCGGAGGCCCAGTTGGGCAACATCGCCTACCAGATGCAGGTCCAGGTGGCGGCGATGTCCAGGGCGCTCGGCGCACCGGCCCGGGAGCAGTGAAGCCGCCGCCCGGCCGCCGGCTGGTCCCCGCCTACCTGGTGACCGGCGGCCGGGCCGCACCGGCCGGCCGCCGGGCGGCTGGGTACGACCGGCTGGCGATCCTCACCCGGTCCGACAGCACGCCGTCGGACGGGTTCGGCCAGGAGCACCACCGGCTGTGGCGGCTGCTGCAACCGGGACCGCTGACCCTGGTCGAGTGCGCCGCACACCTGCGGCTCCCCGTGAGCGCGGCCGTCTTCCTGGCGGCCGACCTCGTCGAGTCGGGCCACCTGCTCATCCGTCCCCCCGTTCCGCCCGCGCAGCGCATCGACCGCACGCTCGTCGAGAGGCTCCTCGTTGGACTCCGCGCCCTCCACTGACCGCATCGGCTATCTGCCCGACCGGGACCAGACGTTGATGAAGATCGTCGTCACCGGCCCCTTCGCGGTGGGCAAGACGACGTTCATCCGCACCCTGTCGGAGATCCCCACGCTGCACACCGAGGAGGTGATGACGCAGGCGAGCGCCCCGCACGACGACCTCGTCGGCGTCCCGGGCAAGACCACCACCACGGTGGCCACCGACTTCGGCCGGCTGACCCTCGACGACGACCTGGTCCTCTACCTGTTCGGCACCCCCGGCCAGCACCGCTTCCTGCCGCTGTGGCAGGACATCGCGCGCGGCGCCCTCGGCGCCCTCGTGCTGGCCGACACCCGTCGCCTGGACCACTCGTTCGAGGTGATGGACCTGGTGGAGGAGCAGGGCCTGCCGTACGTCGTGGCGGTGAACACCTTCCCCGAATCCCCCCACCACCCCGACGAGGTGCTGCGCAAGCACCTGGACCTGCACCCGCGCACGCCCCTCCTCCAGCTCGACGCCCGGGAGCGGGCCGGATGCGCGCGGGCCCTGGTGGCCCTCAGCGAGCACGTGCTGGCGCGCCTGCCCGAGGACGACCGGACCGCACCGGAGGACCGACCGTGACCACGCAGACCGCCCCGCTCGCCCTCTACGGGCCCGCCTTCGCCGCCGACCCGCACGGCCACTACGCGCGACTGCGGGCCCAGGGGCCCCTCGCGCGCGTCGCGCTGAGCCCCGGGGTCGAGGCGACCCTCGTCGTGGACTACCAGACGGCACTGGACCTGCTGCGCGACGAGCACCGCTTCACCCGCGACCCGCGCCGGTGGCAGGCGACGCTGCCACCGGACTCGCCCATCCTGCCCATGCTCGGCTACCGCCCGACGGCCCTGTTCAGCGACGGTGAGGTCCACGCCCGCTACCGCCGGGCCATCAACGACACTCTGGCGTTCATCCAGCCGCACGTGCTGCAGTCCCAGGTCACCGAGGTGGCCCGGCAGCTCGTCGCCCGCTTCGCCGCCACCGGTACCGCCGATCTCATCCACGGCTACGCCCGGCAGTTGCCGCTGCACGTCTTCAACACCTGGTTCGGTGTGCCGCCCGAGGACAGCGAACGCCTGGTGGCCGGCATGGCGGGGATGCTGGAGTCACGGGAACAGGCCGCCGCGGCCTACGCCGACCTCGTCGCCGTCGTCACCGACCTGGTGGCCGACCGCCGCGCCGCCCCGCGCAGGGATCTGACGTCGTACTTCCTGCGGCACCGCGCCGACCTGGACAACGACGAGACGGTCCGCCAGATCACCCTCACCATGAGCGCGGGGCACGAACCGACGACGAACCTCATCGGCAACGCCCTGTTCCACCTCCTGAGCAGCCCGCAGGCCGCCGGTTCCGTCCTGGGCGGTGCGACGACGGCGCGCGAGGCGATCGACGACGTGCTGTGGCGCGACCCCCCGCTCAGCTCCTTCTCGGCCCACTACCCCCGCCAGGACCTGGAGTTCCACGGCCACCGGCTGCGGGCCGGTGAGCCCGTGCTGGTCTCCTACGCCGCGGCCAACGCCGAGGCCGCCCCCGGCGCCGGTGAGCGCGACGTCCGGTCGGGCCAGAGCGCCCACCTCGCCTGGGGCGCGGGTCCGCACCGCTGCCCCGCGCGGCAGCCGGCCCTGCTCATCGCCATGACTGCCGTCGAGCAGCTCACCGGCCAGCTGTGCGACATGGAGCTGGCGGTGCCCGGCGACGAGCTGATCTGGCGTCCGGGCCCCTTCCACCGCGCCCTTACCCATCTCCCCGTCCGCTTCACGCCGCTCGCCGTCTGACCGCCCCCGGGCGTCGACGCCGTGCCGTGCTGCGCCGCGCCGCGCGGCTGCTTCGGTGTGCCCGGACGCCGGGCGGGGTCCTCCGCACCCACGCGCGAGCCGGGTCGGGTGCAGACCGGTTCCCCCTACTGGAGTGCTCGGTTATGCTCGAAACAAGCTAGCTTCGAGCAGAAACAATCGATGAGAGTGCGTCGGGCTGCTCCCGCAGACAGGACAGCGGAACGGACCGGCCTCCCAAGGAGTCTCCCCGTATGACCATCGCAGCCTCCTCCCGCACGGCAGAAGAGATCGCCTCCCAGCCCGGCACCTGGCGCCGGGCGGCACGCCTCGCCCCCCGGTGCGCCGACGTGCTGCCCCGCAGGGGCGAGCGGGTGGCGGTCGTCGGCTGCGGCACCTCCTGGTTCATGGCCCAGTCCTACGCCGTCCTGCGCGAACAGGGCGGCCACGGGGAGACGGACGCCTTCGCCGCCTCCGAGTTCCCCCACGGCCGCTCCTACGACCGCGTCCTCGCGCTCACCCGCTCCGGCACCACCACCGAGGTGCTGGACCTGCTCGCCCGCCTTAGGGGCGGCACGCCGACCGGCGCCGTCACCGCCGATCCGGCGACGCCGGTGCGGCGGGCCGCCGACGCCGTCGCCGTGCTGGACTTCGCCGACGAGGAATCGGTCGTGCAGACCCGGTTCGCCACCTCCACCCTCGCCCTGCTCCGGGCCCACCTGGAGGCGGAGGACGCCCTGCCCGCCGGGGTGCGCCCGCTCGCCCGCGCGGCGCGGGACGCCGAGCGGGCGCTCGCCGATCCACTCGACGCCCTCGCGGGCGGTGGCACCGGGGTGGAGCAGGTCACCTTCCTGGGGACGGGCTGGACCTACGGGCTCGCCCTGGAGGCCGCGCTCAAGATGCGCGAGGCCGCGGGGGAGTGGACCGAGGCGTACCCCGCGATGGAGTACCGGCACGGCCCCGTCAGCATCACCGCCCCCGGCCGCGTCGTGTGGACGTTCGGCCCCCTGCCGGACGGCCTCGCCGACGACGTCCGGGGCGTCGGCGGCACCCTGGTGGCGGCCTCCGGCGACGGCCCCGAGGACCTCGACCCGCTCGCCGACCTCGTCCGCGCCCAGCGGCTCGCCGTCGCCTGCGCGGTCGCCCGGGGCCAGGACCCCGACCGCCCCCGCAATCTGACGCGCTCGGTCGTGCTCGGGCCCGACCGTGGCTGAGCCGCCGAGCGCCGCGCCCGGTGACCGGAGTACGCCGGGCGCCCGCGTACGGTCCGGCGACCGCGTGATCGCCCTCGACGTCGGCGGCACCGGCATGAAGGGCGTCCTGCTGGACCGGGCGCTGGAGCCGCTGGCCACCGTGCGCAGACCCACCCCCCGGCGGCAGGGGCCCGACGCCGTCGTCGACGCGATCGCCGCCACCCTCCGGGAGCTGGACTCCCGGGCGCGGGCAGCCGCGCTGACGGTCCGCCACGCCGGGGTGGTCGTGCCGGGGATCGTGGACGAACCGGCCGGCCGGGCCCTGCGCGCCGTCAACCTCGGCTGGCACGACGTGCCGCTGGCCGCCCTGCTGACGCGGCGGACCGGGCTGCCCGTCACCCTCGGGCACGACGTCCGGGCCGCCGGGACGGCCGAGGCCCTCGTCGGCGCGGCGCGGGGCGCGCGGGACGTCCTGTGCGTCGCGGTGGGCACCGGCGTCGCGGCCGCCGTGATCTGCGACGGCCGCCCCGTCACGGGCGCGGGCCTCGCCGGGGAGCTGGGCCATCTCGTCGTCGCCCCGGACGGCGACCCGTGCGCCTGCGGAGGCCGCGGGTGCCTGGAGACGGTCGCCTCGGCCGCCGCCGTCGAGGCCGCGTACGTCGCGCGCACCGGGCGGACCGTGGCGGGCGCGGCGGAGGTGGCCGCGCGGGTGGCCGGCGGTGACCCCGCCGCCCGCGCCGTGTGGCAGCGCGCGGCGAACGGGCTGGCCACGGCGCTGGCCGCCGCGACCACGTTGCTCGGCACCGAACTGGTCGTCGTCGGCGGCGGGCTCGCCGAATCCGGGGAACTGCTCCTGGCGCCCGTCCGGGCGGGGCTCGCGCGCCGCCTCACCTTCCAGCGCCGGCCGCAGGTCGTTCGCGCCGAACTGGGGGAGGCCGCCGGACGCGTCGGCGCGGGCATCGCCGCGTGGCGGGCCGCCGACGGCGGGCACCCGGCGCCCGTCCCACTCGGCCACGGTCCGGCCGGGGTGGTGTTCCGGTGATCCTCACGGTCACGCTCAACGCGGCACTCGACGTCACCTACCTCGTCGACCGGCTCCGCCCGAACACCTCGCACCGGGTGGACACCACCCACCGCAGAGCCGGTGGGAAGGGCGTGAACGTCTCCCGCGTCCTGGCGGCCCTGGGCCGGGAGACGGTCGTCACCGGACTGGTCGGCGGACCGACCGGCGACCTCCTCCGCGCGGAACTGGACACGGCCGGGCTGCGGGACGAACTCCTCACCGTGGCGGGGGAGTCCCGGCGCACCGTCACCGTGGTGTCGCGGGAGGACGGCGACGCCACCGTCTTCAACCAGCCGGGCCCACCGGTCGCACCGCCTGAGTGGGCGGCCTTCTGCGCCCACTTCGCCCGCCTGGCCGGGCACGCCGAGGTCGTGGTCCTGTCCGGCAGCGTCCCGCCGGGGCTTCCGGCGGACGTCTACGGGCGGCTGATCAGCGCGGCGCGTGCGGCCGGTGTCCCCACCGTGCTGGACACCGGCGGGACCGCCCTGCGGGCGGCGCTCCCCGCAGCGCCCGACGTGGTCAAGCCCAACGCCGCCGAACTCGCCGCCGCCAACGCCGCTCCGGCCACCGGCACGGCCGCCGCGGTGGACGCGTTGCGCGCCGCGGGCGCGCGGTCCGTCGTGGCCTCATTCGGGTCCGGCGGCCTGCGCGCCCACACCCCGGACGGCGCCTGGCGCGCCGTCCCGCCCGAGCACCTCGGCGGCAATCCGACGGGCGCCGGTGACGCCTGCGTCGCCGCCCTGGCCGCCGGACTCGCGGACGGACGGCCGTGGCCGGACGTGTTGCGGGACGCCGTCGCCCTGTCCGCCGCCGCCGTCGTGTGCCCCGTGGCCGGGGACGTCGACACCGCCACCTACCGTCGTCTGCGGACGGCCGTACGCCTGGAGGACCTCCATGCCCCTGACACCCACCGGTGACCTCGTCCGTTCCGCCGCCGAGGAGGGGGTGGGCGTCGGGGCGTTCAACGTCGTGCAGATCGAGCACGCCGAAGCCATCGTCGCGGGCGCCGAGGCGGCGGGCCGCCCGGTGGTCCTGCAGCTGAGCGAGAACACCGTCCGCTACCACGGGGCGCTGGAACCGCTGGGCCGCGCGACGCTGGCCATCGCCGCCGCCTCCGCCGCGCCGGCGGCCGTCCACCTCGACCACGCCGAGTCGCCCGAACTCGCGCGGGCGGCCGTCGGACTGGGCTTCACGTCCGTGATGTTCGACGCGGCGAGGCTGCCCTACGCCGCCAACGTCGCCGCCACCCGCGAGATCACGGAGCACTGCCACACCCGGAACGTGTGGGTGGAGGCGGAACTCGGCGAGATCGGCGGCAAGGACGGCGCGCACGCTCCGGGCGTGCGGACCGACCCCGGCGAGGCCGGGGCGTTCGTCCGCGCGACCGGCGTGGACGCCCTGGCCGTCGCCGTGGGCAGCTCGCACGCGATGCTCACCCGCGACGCCGTCCTCGACTTCGCCCTCATCGCCCGCCTGGGCCGGGTCGTCCCCGTGCCCCTGGTCCTGCACGGCTCCTCGGGCGTGCCGGACGACGACCTCCGGAGGGCCGTCGCGACCGGGATGCGCAAGGTGAACATCTCCACGCATCTCAACAAGACGTTCACCCGGGCCGTGCGCGCGCACCTGACGGAGCACCCCGCCGTCGCCGACCCGCGCAGGTACCTCGGCCCGGCACGGGACGCGGTCGCGGCGGAGGTGGCCCGGCTGCTGGCCGTGCTCGCCGACACGGCCCGCGTCCCCGCCGCGTCCTGACGCCGCCGCCCGCCAACGCCGGCTGCCGGCGGACCGCTCCGTCGCGGGACGCCGGCAGCCGGGAGGCGCGGTCAGGCCGCCGGGGCCGGGTAGGTCGGGTACTCCACCCCGGAGACGTGCTGCACGACGCGGACGACCTGGCACGAGTAGCCGAACTCGTTGTCGTACCACAGGTACAGGATGGCGTTGTCGCCCTCCACCTTCGTGGCCCCCGCGTCGACGATCGAGGCGTTGCGCGAGCCGATGAAGTCACTGGAGACCGCGTCCGGTGCGCTGATGAAGTCGATCTGGCGCTTGAGGGGCGAGGTCAGGGACACGTTGCGGAGGTAGTCGAGCACCTCGTTGCGGGAGGTCTCCCGGGCGAGCTGGAGGTTGAGGATCGCGATCGAGACGTCCGGCACCGGGACGCGGATCGAGCTGCCGGTGATCTTCGCGTCGAGGTCGGGCAGGGCCTTGGCCACGGCGGACGCGGCACCGGTCTCGGTGATGACCATGTTGAGCGGCGCGGACCGCCCCCGGCGGTCGGAGTTGTGGTAGTTGTCCAGCAGGTTCTGGTCGTTGGTGAACGAGTGGACGGTCTCCACGTGGCCGCGCAGCACGCCGTACTCGTCGGCCATCGCCTTCAGCGGCGGGACGATCGCGTTCGTCGTGCAGGACGCGCAGGACAGGATCTGCTCGTCCGGCTTGATCATGTCGTGGTTGACGCCGTGCACGATGTTGGGGACGTCGCCCTTGCCCGGTGCGGTGAGCACCACCTTGGCGATGCCGGGGCGCAGGTGTTGCGACAGGCCCGCACGGTCGCGCCACCGGCCGGTGTTGTCGATGAGGATCGCGTCCTTGATCCCGTAGGCGGTGTAGTCCACCGCGGTCGGGTCGTCGGAGTAGATCACCTTGATCTCGTTGCCGTTGGCGACGATGGTGCTGTTCGCCTCGTCCACGGTGATGGTGCCCTGGAACTGGCCGTGGATGGAGTCGCGGCGCAGCAGCGAGGCGCGCTTGACGAGGTCCTGCCCGGCGCCCTTGCGGACGACGATGGCGCGCAGGCGCAGTCCGTTGCCGGAGCCCGTCTTCTCGATCAGCAGCCGGGTGAGCAGGCGGCCGATGCGGCCGAAGCCGTAGAGGACGACGTCGCGCGGTTCGGGACGCTCGATCTTGCCCTCGCCCGTGGCGCCCGCGACGGCCTCGGTGGTGAACTCCTCGACCGACAGCCCCCGGTCGTCGTTCTTGTACAGGGCGGCCAGCATGCCGATGTCGATCTGGGACGGGCCGAGGTCGAGGGTGGCCAGCGTTTGGAGGAAGGGCAGCGTCTCGGTGACCGACAACTCCTCGCCCGCGATCTGCCGGGCGAAGCGGTGGGTCTTGAGGATGCTCACGACGGACTTGTTCACCAGGGAACGGCTGTGCAGCAGGATCGTGACGTCCCGCTCCCGGTGCAGCCTCCCGATGATCGGAATCATCGATTCCGCGATCTCTTCGCGGTGCTTCCAGTTGGTGAACGAGTCCACGGTGACAGTCACAGATCCATCTTTCGAGCTAGGCGGTGCTCACATGTTAACCGGCCATCATTTTGATCGTTCATTCGGTGCCACCTGCGACCGCCCCCTGTCGCGTCGTGTTTTGTGCCGGTTGAGGAGGAAACCACAGCTTTGGTCCACCCACTGATCCGGAGGGAGGCCGCATCCATGGCCAAGGGCAAGAAGCTCAGGAAGGGCGACCGGGTGAGCTGGCCGAGCCACGGCACACAGGTGCCGGGGACCGTTCGGAAGAAGATCACCAAGCGCACCCGTGCGGCGGGCCGCACGGTGGACGCCTCCCCCGAGGAGCCCCAGTACGAGGCGGAGAGTGAGCGCTCCGGACGCCGTGCCGTGCACCGGCCGCGCGCCCTGCGCAAGAAGGGCGGGTCGTGACGATGGCGGGAGCGGACCGTGACGAGGTGATCGACGCGTTCGGCCGGGCGGTCAACATGACCCCCGCCGAACTGGAGCGCTGGCTCGCCACCGACGCCTCGCGGGAGGTGGGACAGCGGCCCTCCGGCGGCGGCGAGAGCGTCGGCCACGCCTCCGGGCGGCGCATCGTCGAGCTGAAGCGCACCAAGCGGTCCGACCTCACCGAGGACGACCTCGCCCACATGCGCAAGGTCGTCGGCTACGTCCACCGCCATGCCGTCCAGCGTCCCCGGGGCGACGTGCGCGCCTCGCCCTGGCGGCACTCCCTGATGAACTGGGGCCACGACCCCCTGGCGGACGACGCGGGGGAGTGAGGCCGCTCACGTGTGGGTCGCTCAGGCGCGAACCGCTCAGGGCGCGTCGTCCGGGCCGCGTTCCCGGGCGGCACGCAGCACGTCCTCCAGGTCCGGCAGCCGTTCCAGCTGGCGCACCGCGCGCACCGTCCGGTGGTTGCGGGCCAGCCGCTCGCGGTGCCGGTGCACGAACTCCCAGTACCCGGCCGTGTAGGGGCACGCACGCTCCCCGGTGCGGTCGCCCGGCCGGTGGACGCACGGCCCGCACAGGTCGCTCATCCTGTTGATGTAGGCGCCCCCGGACGCGTACGGCTTCGTGGTGATGCGGCCGCCGTCGGCGTACTGGGACATCCCGATGACGTTGGGCAGCATGACCCAGTCGTAGCCGTCCACGAAGCACCGGTGGAACCAGTCCGTGACCGCTGCGGGATCCCAGCCGCGCTGCAACGCGTGGTTGCCGAGGACCATCAGCCGGGGGATGTGGTGCACCCAGCCCCGGTCGCGCACCTGCGCCAGGGCCGTCGACAGGCAGCGCGCCTCGACGGCCTCGGCGTCCAGCGAGGTGAACCACTCCGGCAGCCGGCCGTGGTGGCCGAGCGCGTTGTGCCGCCGGTAGTCGGGGCCGAAGTGCCAGTACAGGTGCCACATGTACTCGCGCCACCCGGCGACCTGCCGCACGTAGCCCTCGACCGAGTTGAGCGGGGCACGGCCCGCGCGGTAGGCCCCTTCTGCCGCCTCGACGCACTCGGCCGGGTCCAGCAGCCCGAGGTTCATGGGGGCGGAGAGCAGGCTGTGGCTCATCGCCCAGTCCTCGCCGAGCATCGCGTCCTCCCAGCGCCCGAACGTCGGCAGCCGTCGCTCGACGAACGCGCGCAGGGCGCGGCGCGCCTCGGCCCGGTCGGCCGGGAACAGGCGCGGGGCGTCCCGGCCCACGAAGGAGACCAGCCCCTCCCGCTCCCAGCGGTCCAGGTCCTCGCGGACCTCCGCGTCGATGGCGTCCTCACGCGGCCGGTACGGTGCGGGCACCGGAAGGACCTCCGCGCCCCTGGGCGGGCCCTCGCGGTTGTCGGCGTCCAGGTTCCAGCGCCCGCCGACGGGCCGGTCCCCCTCCATCAGCAGCTCGTGCGTACGCCGGACGGTGCGGTAGAAGTCCTCCATGCGCAGCCGTCCCGCGCCGGTGGAACCGACCCACCGGCCGAACTCCTCGAAGGGAACGAGGAACCCCCGCGCCGGCAGCACCCGGACGCCCGGCAGCGACCGCACGAACCGCAGCGCGGCGTGCGACGTGGGGTGGTGCACCGTCACCGGCGCGTCGCCCACGGCCCGGTCCAGCCCCTCGCGGTAGGTGTCGGCCCGGACGTACCGCACCCGGTCGCCGAGCTCCGCCGCGCGGTGGCGCATCGCGGACAGCAGCAGATGGGCCTTGGCCCGGTGGAACCGGCGCCGCCGGAACACCGCCCGGGACTCGATCATGACGACGGTGGCGCCGGGGCGCAGGAAGTGCGGTCCCAGCTGGTCCCCGAACAGCCAGTGGAAGGCCGGCTCGTCCGGTCCGTCCGCGTCGTCCTGCTCGTCCTGCTCGTCCGTGTGCACGTGGGTCCCTCCGCTCCTGTGGTCACCGGTCAGTGTCACGTGTCGCGGCCGGTGACCCGCCGCGACGCGCGGGGGTTTGCGCGCGGCGGCGGCACGGTAGGTGTGAGGGCCTGCGCCAACCCCACCGGACGGTGGCTGACGGGAGAGAGCCGGACCATGTCGACGTCCTCCGAGAGCACGCTGTACACCGCATCCGTGGCCTCCGCGGGAGACCTGGTGCGGATCGACGCCGACGGGCGGACCCTGCCCGTGAGCGCACCTCCGGCGCTGAACAGCGGGGACGGGGCCGCCTGGAACCCGGAGCAGCTCTACGCCGCCGCGGTGGCGACCTGCCTGCACCAGACGCTCGGCGTCGTCGGCAGCGAGATGGGCGCGGACCTCGGCGGCAGCAGCGTCACGGCGGAGGTCTCGCTCCGGCACGACGGCGCGATGCGCTTCTCGTTCAGCACGCGGATCGCCGTCGACCTGCCGGGGGTGGACGAGGACACCCGCGAGCGCGTCGTGCGCGAGGCGATGCGGTCGTGCCCGGTGGCCGCCGCCGTGTCCACCGTGGAGACGGCCGCGCCGAACTGAGCCCCGAGCCGACCGCCTCCGGGCGCCGCCCGGTCCCACGGGCGCCCGGGCGCCCGCGTCACCCCGTCACCGGCGCGCGGCGGCGGCGCGCACGGCGTCCTCGATGCCGGGGTGGGCGAAGGTGAACCCGGCGTCCAGCAGTCGGGCCGGCACGACCCGGGTGCTGGCGAGCAGCTCGTCCGCGAAGTCCCCGAGGGCCAGCCGCAGTGCGGGGGCGGGCGCGGTGAACACGGCCGGGCGGCGCAGCACCCGTCCCATCACGGCGGTGAGCTCGGCGTTGGTGACGGGCCGGGGGCCGGTGACGTTGACGGGCCCGTCGAACCGGTCGTCCGCCAGCAGCCGACGCAGGGCCGCGACGTGGTCGCGCAGGGAGATGAAGCTCCAGTACTGCCGACCGTTCCCGACCCGGCCGCCCAGCCCGGCCCGGAAGAGCGGCATCAGCCGCTGCCCCCAGGCGCCGCCGTCCCCCGAGACCACCATGCCGGTGCGCGCGAAGACCGTGCGCACCCCGGCCTTGCGCGCGGGCGCGGCAGCCGCCTCCCACTCCCGGCAGACGTCGGCCAGGAAGCCCGAACCACCGGGGGCCTCCTCGTCCACCGGACGGTCCCCGGTGTCCCCGTAGTAGCTGATCCCGCTGGCGCACACCAGCACGCGGGGAGGCGTGGGGAGGGCGGCCACCGCCTCGGCGAGGGTGGTCGTCCCCCGGACCCGGCTGTCCCTGATCCGGCGCTTGTACGCGGCCGTCCACCGGCGGTCGCCGATCCCCGCGCCGGCCAGGTGCACCAGCCCGTCGAGGCCGTCGAGCGCGGCGGGGTCGACCCGGCCACCGGACGGGTCCCACCGGGCCTCGTCCGGTGCGGTCGGCCGCTGCCGCACGAGCCGGACGACCTCGTGGCCGTCGGCCCGCAGCGAACGCAGCAGCGCGGAGCCGATGAGTCCGCTGGAACCGGTGATCGCGATGCGCACAGTGCCCTCCTAGGTGCCCGGCCTCGGACGGCGGGCCCGCGCGGCGGTGGCGGCGTTCCCGCGTCAACTGCCGCCACCGTCCCCGCACCCGCCGCCGGAGCGCAAGCCGCACCGCTTGCGCATCGATTCGGAGCCGGACGCCGGACGCCGGACGCCGCACGCCGAAAGTGATGCCACCGCGCCGGGCCTCAGGGCTCGTCGCGTGCCCGGTCGGCGGCCTGGGTGGCGGCCTGGCCCTCGGTGGCGGCACCCGCCGTGCTCAGCGACCCGCCCGCGCTCTCCAGGTGGGCGCGGACGAACCACTGGAACAGCTCCAGCTGGCGCAGATGCTCGATCAGCATGTCCTGGGTGACGAGGTCGAGGTCGTCCGTCGTGGCCATGGCGTGGCGGTGGTCCTCGATGAGGCCCGTGTAGACGAGGTCGAGGGCCCCGAGGTGCTCGATGGCTCCGGCCCGTCCGACGGCGTAGTCGTCCCACGCGCGCTCGGCCACCAGGACGCCGGGCGTTCCGGGGGGCGAGCCGCCGAGGGTGGCGATGCGTTCGGCGGTGCTGTCCGTCATCTCCCGCACGGCCTCGACCTGCGGGTCGAGCATCTCGTGGACGGCGATGAAGTGGGGGCCGACGACGTTCCAGTGGACGTGCTTGAGCGTGAGGGCCAGGTCGTTGAGCGCGTGCAGACGCCCGCGCAGCAGCTCGATGACCCGCTGCCCCGCCTCGTTCGTGAGGCCGGGAACGGTGTAGCGGGGCGTGGGGGGATGCGTCATGGCGGGTTCCTTCCGAACGCGCGTGAGCCGGGTGACGGCAGGGGCCGGTGGGTCAGGGTCGTGGTGGGTCGGAGGCGGAGTGCCGCGCGCTGGCGGGGGAGAGGGCGCGGGCGAGGGAGCGCAGGAGGACCGAGCGCCCCGCGCGGGGGACGGTCAGCAGCGGGTGTCCCCGCACGCGCCAGGTGGCCAGCAGGGCGTTGGCGGCCTCGAAGCCGGTGGTGGCGGCGCGTTCCATGAGGGCGACCGGGGCGCCGGTGCGCACCAGGTCCCCGGCCAGCACGAGCCGGGGGTGCGGCGTGCGCACGCCGGGACGGTCCTCGTAGCCGCCGGGGGCGAACAGCGGGCAGTCCTGCCGCCACGCGTGCCGTTCGTCGACCGCGACCGCGCCCGCGGTCTCCGGATAGACGCGGGCCAGCTCACGGCGCAGCCGCTCCTGCACCCCGGTGCGGTCGGCGGCCGGATCGACGGCGTAGCCGTGCAGCTCCACGACGCTGCCGCCGGTGCGCCGTGCCCAGCGCGCCGCCTCGCCCTCGTAGCGGTCCAGCACGCTCACGTTGTCCAGCGGCCCGAACCCGCTGGTGCCCAGGAAGCCGGGGCGCCCGTCCGCCACGGGCCGGTCGAACCAGTAGCGGGAGACGCAGAACGGGGGCGCCTGGCGCAGGTTCTCCACGCGCTTGCGCCAGCCGGGCGTCCCCAGGTCGGGCGAGGTGGCGGTGAGCGTCCGCAGGCCGCCGGTGTCCAGGGCCAGCACCACGGCGTCGTACCGTTCGGTGACCAGCTCGGTCGCCGGACCGGTGACGGTCAGCTCGAACCCGCCGTCGTCACGCGGCGCCACCCGTTCCACCCGGCGACGCGTGCGGACGCGGGCCCCGAGCCGGTCCAGATGCGCGGCGAGCGGGTCCCACAGAGCAGTCGGGAAGGGCTCGGCGGGCACGTCGAAGAGCAGCCCCTCGGCGGAGCCCAGGAAGTAGATGTGGAACATCAGGGCCAGTTCGGCGGCCGACAGCTCCTGTGGATCGGCGAAGAAGCTCCGGGAGAAGACCTCGAAGGCCAGGTGCCGGGCGGGTGCGGGGAAGCGCACGGCGTCGAGGAACTCCGCCGCGCTCTGCCCGTCCAGCCGGCGGTAGACGTCCGTGGGGTGCACGTCGAGCAGCGGCAGCGCGGCACGCGGGTTCAGCCCGGCCAGCCCGGCGGCGGTGAAGGTGGGGCTGGTGGCGGCGAAGGCGAGCACGCTCCACGGCGGGGTGCGCGGGATGTGTGCGAAGTGGTCCCGGGCGCCGTCCGCGTGCTGCAGCGGGTAGTCCGGCAGCGGGGTCAGCATCGACAACGCGGGGTCGGCGCGGCGCAACAGGTTGCGCAGGTTGTAGTACTGGCGGAAGAACGCGTGGAAGCCGCGGCTCATGGTGACGTCCGTGCCGTCGGCCAGCGTGGTGCCCCAGCCGCCGACCCGCCCGCCGAGCACCGGTTCGCGTTCCAGCAGCTCCACCCGCACGCCGCGTTCGGCCAGGGCGACGGCGGCGGTCAGCCCGGCGATGCCGCCGCCCACGACGGCGGCCCGTACCGGCCCGCGCGGGCGGGGCGCGCCGGGCGGCGCGGGCCGGTGGACGGCGCGCCGGTCACGGGCCAGCCGGGGACGGCCGGGAGCACGGGTCATCGGGAAGCCTTTCGCAGGGGCCGGGGACGGGGGAGGGGCGGAGTCCGGCGGGGCAGGAACGGCAGTTCGGCCAGGGAGCGGGCCATCGGCCCGACCGGGCAGCGCAGCCCGAGGGCGACGTCCCCGACCGGCCCGGACGTGCCGTCGAGGAAGTCCAGGACGCGGTGCGGCGGGTTGTCCGCGAAGAGCCGGGTGAAGAAGGCGGCACCGTCGATGCGGCCGGTGGCCAAAGCGCGCAGCCAGGCGGCGTCCATGGCCAGGTGGCGGCGCGTGTGCGGGCGCGGCGGCACGGGCGTGCGCCCCGCCCGCAGCGCGGCGGCGACGGCGGCGGCCTGACGCTGGATGGCGGCGAAGGTGTATCCCGTGGCCGGGCGCGTCGCTCCGCTCGCGGCACCGAGGGTGAGGACCGAGTCGCCCGGCCGACGGGGGAAGTGGCCGTCCGTCATGGGGATGACGCCCTGCTCGGTGCCGGTGACCGTGAAGGGCCCGAGCGGCCGGACGCGGCGCGTGTAGTGGTCCAGCGCCTCCCGGTACCCCGCGTCGTCCAGCGGCGCCGGGCCGAACTCGGTGTACTCCACCAGCGCGTCGCGGGGCCCGAGCGGGAGCACGTAGACGAAGGACAGCCCGCCGGGCGGCTGCGGGGTGCGGAAGTCCATCAGCTCCGCGACGCCCGGGTCGAACCGGTCGGTCCCGGTGCGGACGAACCAGCCGCGGAAGTGCTGGAACAGCGTCGTGCGGGAGGGCGGCAGGCGGCGGGGCGGCCGGGAGTCGAAGACCCACCGTCCCCGCAGGCCGACCGCCCGCCCGGCCGCGTCCACGCCGGTGACCCGGGCTCCGTCCGGGCCGTCGTGCACGCCGGTGACGGTCGCGGTCACCAGGTGCACCCGCCGGTCGGCGGCCAGTTCCGCCGTGACGGCGGGCAGGAAGTCGGCCGAACGGATCATCTTGTACCGGACGCCGTCCCACCCGTCACCGGTCACCGCGCGGCCGTCGGCCCCCCGTACGAGGAGCCGGCCCCAGGAGCGGTGGACGAACTCCTCCAGCCCGCCGTCGCCGTACTCCCAGAAGCACCAGGTGCGCGGCGGACTGCTGACCGGCCCCGACGGCGGCTCGACGACCGCGACCGTCGGCGCGGCGCCGGGCTCGGCCGTCAGGTGCCGGGCCAGCGACAGCCCGGCGGCGCCGCCACCGACCACCACGGCGTCCACGTCGAGGCCCCTCACGCGCGCCCCCGGCGGGGACCGTGCGGGCCACCACTCCGATGGCCGGGGGAGAAACCGCCCGGACGGGGTACCGGCGAGGCCGGAGCCGCACACCGGCGGCTCCGCCGTCCGAACGAAAGGTGCCCTCCGTGACCCTGCTCCGCGACGGCGAGCTCGCCACGGCCTTCGACCGGGCGTCCGGCGCCTACGACCGCTTCGTCGGCGCCAGCCCCGGGTACCACACCCAACTGCGCCGCTCGGCCCGGAGGCTGCGGCTGCCGGACGGGGGGCGCGGTCTGCGGGTGCTCGACCTCGGCTGCGGTACCGGTGCCTCCACCCGTGCTCTGCTCGACACGGCCCCCCTGGCCGAGATCGTCGCGGTCGACGCCTCGCCGGGGATGCTCCGCCGCGCGGCGGACAAACGCTGGCCGCCGCACGTGCGGTTCGTCCACGCCCCCGCCGAACGGCTGGCATCCGCCGGGGTCACCGGCCCCTTCGACGCGGTGTTCGCGGCCTACCTCGTGCGCAACCTCAGCGCCCCCGCGCCCGTCCTGGACGCCGTCCGCACCCTGCTGCGCCCGGGCGGACGACTGGCCGTCCACGACTACTGCCTCTCCGGCGCGCGGCGGCACCGGCTGCTGTGGGAAGCGGTGTGCCGGGCGGTGATCATTCCGGCCGGGGCACTCGGGCCCGGCGGCGCGGACCTCTACCACCATCTGCGGCGCAGCGTCCTGGACTTCGACACGGTGCCCCGGCTCGTCGCCCGGCTGTACGCCGCCGGGTACGAGCAGGTGCGGGCGGCACCCGTCCTGGGCTGGCAGCACGGCATCGTCCACACCGTCCTGGCCCGGCGGCCGGGGGAGGGCGGGGACGGCGGGGACGACGCCGCTCACGTCGCCCCCGGGAACCGGCCCTGACCGCGCAGCTCCCGGCGTCGTTCGGCGTACGCCAGGTCGTCGCGCCACAGCCGGGCCGCCGCCCGGCGCATCAGTGGCCGCAGCAGGGGCGCGGCGGCCCGGACGGCCGCGAACCCGGGACGCCGTGAGGTGGCGAGCACGGCCTCGACGACGGCGGTGCGCGGCTCGGCCGCCCCGGGCGCCGTCAGGGGCGTGGCGTGCGTCTCGACCACCGAGCCCGCGCCCTCCCCCTCGACGATGTGCATCACCACCGTGCGCGGTTCCGGCGCGGTGAAGACCGCCCGGACGGGCACGGCCGCCCGCGTTCCGAGCCGGTAGGCGACCTCCACCACGAACCGGTCACCGTCCTCGGGGCGCGGCTCCTCGACGACGGACAGGTGGGTGAAGGCGTACGGGTGGAACCACGCGCCGTGCCAAGGGTCCAGCCGGTTGGCGATGACGTCCTCCGGCTCGCAGGAACCCACCACGGTCGTGACCGCGTCCACCGACGCGGCGCGCCGGGGCCGAGGCGGCACCCGGGGCGCGGGGAGCGGCGGCTCCCCGCCCACGTCGTCCAGCCGCACCCAGGCGAGCACGCCGTCGTCGTGCACCGGGAAGGGTTCCCAGCCCGGCCCGCCCCGCGCGGTGAGTCCGAGGCCGTGCCAGTGGCACACCAGCCGTCCCTCCGTCACCGCCCCCTGGCACAGGGGTGCCCCCAGGTGGGGGCAGGCGCCCGGCCCCGCGGTGAGCTCCCCGGAATCCGCGCGCCAGAGCACGATCTCCCGCCCGGCCACCGTGCGTCCGTGCGGCCGGCCCGGCACCACCTCGCGGCTGGCCGCCAGGACGTACCAGTTGCCCGCCGGACGCGCCTCCGCCCGTTTCAGCGCGTCGGCGATGAGCTGCGGCTTCGCGGCCCGCCAGGTGGGCTCCTGGGCGCTCCACGGCGGGGCGGGCAGCAGCCGCAGCGGACTGCGCCAGGACAGCGTGCGCCTCACGCCGGAACTCCTTCCTCCGCACCCGCCCGGCCGGCCGGGGCGAGGGAACCGCGGACCCGCCCGGCGACGATCGAGGCCAGGCCGCCCAGGGCGATCCCGGCGCGGTGCCGGCGCGGCACGATCGCCCGGTGGTCGATGACGGCGCAGTCGGCGGCCTCGATCCGGCGCAGGATCGCCTCGTAGAGGATGAACGCCGTGCGCACGCAGGGCCGGGAGACGCCGTCCAGCATCGGAATGCCCGCCGCCGCGTGCCGGTAGATGCCCCGCGTGATGTGGATCATCTCCCGCAGCGCGGCCCGTACCCGGTGGTCGGTGTGCCCGGTGGCCCGGCACCACGTCAGCAGCGAGCGGTCCACGCCGTGTGCGGCCAGCAGGTCCAGCGGGAGGTAGACGCGGCCCCGGTCCAGGTCCTCGCCCACGTCCCGGAGGAAGTTGGTGAGCTGGAAGGCCACCCCCAGGGACGCGGCGTGTGGTGCGGCCTCCTCGCGCGGCACCACGGTGCCGAGGACGGGCAGCAGTTGCAGGCCGATCACGGCGGCCGAGCCGTGCGTGTAGACCCGCAGCGCCTGCCAGGTCGGGTACTCGGTGATGTGCAGGTCCATCCGCATGGAGTGCATGAAGTCGGTGAAGTGGGTGGGCTCGATGGCGTAGCGGGCCGCCGTGTCCGCGAGGGCCGCCAGGACCGGGTGGTCGCTGTGCCCGGTGGCCAGGGCCCGGCGCACGGTGGCGTCCAGGTCGTCCAGCGCGCGGGCCCGCTCGGCCGCGTCCGCGTCGGCGTCCAGGTCGTCGACGATGTCGTCGGCGTACCGGGCGAAGCCGTACAACGCGTGCACGGCCGGGCGCTGGCGTGCCGTCAGCAGCCGGGTGGCCAGGAAGTACGTCGCGCCGCCCCGGGCGTTGATGCGGCGACAGCGGGCGTAGGCGGCGCGCAGCGCGTCACCGTGGACACCCGCCGCGTCCAGTTCGCGGGCCGTCATCGCGCACCTCCCGTTCCGGCCGCCGTGAGCGCGGACGCGTCCGCACCGCCCCGCCGCGGACGGCGTGGGCCGCCGGTGACCCGGGCGGCGGCCAGCCTGCCCGAGACGACGGCGGTGGGCACGCCCACGCCGGGCGTCGTCCCGCAGCCCGCCAGGACGACGTTGTCCCACCCCCGCGGCAGGTTGCGCGGGCGGAACGGCCCAGTCTGGGCGAAGGTGTGGGCGGCGGAGAACGGCGTGCCCGCCGCCATCCCCTGGCGTGCCCAGTCGGCCGGGGTGACGACCTCCTCGAACTCCGGCGCGTCCCCGAAGCCGTCCAGGCCGCGCCGCCGGAGCTCGGCGCAGATCTCGTCGCGGTAGCGGGGCGCCAGCCGGTCCCAGTCGCGCGGGCCGCGGTGCAGGTTGGGGCACGGGGCCAGTACGTAGTGCAGGTGCCGCCCCGCCGGGGCCAGGCCGGGGTCGGTGGCCGTCGGGCGGGTCACGAGGAGCGAGGGGTCCGTCATCAGTGAGCCCGTCCGGGTGAGTTCGTCGAAGGTGCGTTCCCACGCGGCGCCGAACGACAGCGTGTGGTGGCCCAGCTCCGGCCACGTCCGCTCCCCGCCCAGGTGGAGGACGACGGCCGAGGGCGCGTAGCGCAGCGCCATCGGGCGGCGTGGCGCCCCGCCCAGCAGGCGGTGCGCGACGGGCAGGTCGCAGGTGAGGACGACGGCGTCGCAGGCGATGCGGCCCCCGTCCGCCGTCCGCACGGCGGCGGCGCGGCCCCCGGCGCGTTCGAGCGCGGACACCTCCGTGCCGAAGACGAACCGGGCCCCGGCCGCCCCTGCGGCGTCCGCCATGGCCCGGGGCACGGCGTGCATCCCGCCCCGGGGGAACCACACCCCGGCCACGGTGTCCATGTAGGCGATGACCGCGTACGCGGCCAGGGCCCGGGTCGGGGGAACGCCCGCGTACAGCGCCTGGAACGAGAAGATCCGCCGCAGCCGCTCGTCCCGCACGAAGCGGGCCACCCTGCCGTGCCACGACCCGAAACCGCCGAGCGCGGCCAGCCGCGCCAGGTCGGGGCCGAGCAGGCCGAGGGGGGAGTCGAAGTTGGCGTCGATGAAGGTCCGCATCTGCACCCGGTACAGCTGTTCCAGCCAGCCGCGCAGCCGCCGGTAGCCCCGGGCGTCCGCCGGGGTGGCGACCCGCAGGATCTCCGCCTCCATGGCCTGCGCGTCGGTGTGCACGTCGATGTGCGAGCCGTCGGCGAAGCGGGCCCGGTAGGCCGGGTCGAGCCGGTACAACTCCACCCGGTCGGTGAGCCGTTCACCCACCGCTCCCATCGCCTCGTCCACGAGGTCCGGCATGGTCAGCACCGTCGGACCGGTGTCGATGTGGTAGCCGGACGCCGATCGGCGGCCGGCCCGGCCGCCCGGCTCGTCGGCCCGCTCCACCACCGTCACCGCCCGCCCCGCCGCCAGCAGGTGCAGTGCCGCCGAGAGGCCGGACAGCCCGGCTCCGACGACGACCACGTGGTCCGTCGCCCCCTTGACCGCCTTCACGCGGCATCACCCCGCCGCGTACCCCGACCCGCGCGGGAACCGGTGTGCTCCCCGGACCGCCCGGCGGTCCCCCGGCGGTCCGGCGCGGTCAGCGGTGCCCGCACGACGTCCTCGATCACCTGGTTCAACTCCTGTTCCACGACGTCGTCCAGACCGGCCTCGGCGATGGCGTCCCGCGCCTGCCCGGTCAGCTCCTCGATGTGCCGCTCCACCACGGTGCGCGCTCCGACCCGGGCCACCGCGGCGCGCACGCGCTCCAGCCCCGCCTCGTCCAGGGCCGCGTCGCCCAGAGCCTCGGTGAGGACCCGCTCGGCCGTCCGGTGTCCACCGGTGCGGGCCCGTTCCATGGCGACGGCCATCAGGTAGGTCGGCGTCCCCCGCCGGACGTCCTCCCCGGCCGGCCGGCCCGCCGAGGACGGCTGCCCGTAGAGGTCCGAGAGGTCGTCGAGCAGTTGGAACACCACGCCCACGGCCTGCCCCGCCCGCTCCAGCGCCTCGCGCGTACGCCGTCCCGCCCCGGCGATCGCGGCCCCCAGCCCGAGGGGCCGTTGGACGGTGTAGAGCCCGGCCTTGAGATGGGCGACCCGCAGCGTCTCCGGCGGCGACCAGGAGCCCGCCGCCTGCCCGTACAGGTCGAGGTACTGGCCGGCCACCATCTCCGTGCGCATGGTCCGCCACAGCGCCCGGCCGCGCCGCCGCGCGGTGGCGGACAGCGCCGTCTCCTCCCACAGGTCCTGCGCCCACACCAGCGCCAGGTCCCCCGCCAGCAGTGCGGCCGAGGCGCCGAAGCGCGCCGGGTCACCCGACAGCGCCCGCGAGCGGTGCAGGGTGGTGAAGGCGGCGGGCGTCGAGGGACTGCCGCGCCGCACGGCCGAGCCGTCCATGAGGTCGTCGTGGATGAGCGCGCACCCCTGGAGCAACTCCAGCGCGGCGCCGATCCGCAGGATGTCGCCCTCGGTGGCCCCCGTGCCGCCCCCGGCCCGCCAGCCGCACCACAGGAACGCCGGCCGCAGCCGTTTGCCGCCGCCGAGCAGGAACCGGGTGAGGTGCCCGACGACATCACCGGTGAACTGGGCACCGACGGTTCCGCTCTCGGCGGCGCGCTCGGCCAGGTACGCGCTCAGCACGTCCTCGACCGCCGGCGCCACCTCGGCCACGGCACCCACCGCACGGTGGGCCGAGGAACCCCGGGGCTCCGTCAGGGCGGGCGCGGGAACGGGTCTTTCCGCCCCCTTCGCGGTGACGGCCGGACGCGTGGTGGCAGGAGTGGGGGCCCGGTGCCGCACAGCGGCTCCCTTCGGCGGAAACGGCGAACTGGCTGGACTTCCGCACGCGGCGTCGCCCGCCGACGGGCGGGCGGGACGGGTGGCGCGGCGGGGCGCGGCGTGCGGCGGCCCCGACGGGGGCGGGGGACCGCCGCGTTGCGTCACTGGGAGCCCAGGGATCCCTCGATCTGCTCGTACTGGGAGAGCGCCACCCCGAGGCCGAAGAAGGTCGGCGCCCATTCGCCGATGAAGATCCCCCACCGGTCCGCGCGGTCGACCCCGGCGTGCTCGGTCCTGTTGGACGTCATCCAGGTGACCAGGGCGCCGCCGATGGAGACGAACGCCGCGAGATAGGCGTGCTCGCTGCGTACACCCGCTTCATGCATCTTCTTGACGATCATGCTGTACCTCTTCCACGTGGGGGGCTGACCGCCAGAGCGGTCGGACCCGACATGGGTAGCCGGACCCCGCTCACGCCAAACCTCGACGGAAGTTGTGCACCTGCTTGCCGTACGGAGGTTTGCGCCGCGTGCCGCGACGGCCGGACCATGGCACCATGCGGCCCGACCCCCCACCTCTCCGCCCGGCGGTGCCCCGGCCCGCCGAGGCACCGCCGGTGCTGCTCCCGGTGGGCGCCGCCGCCAAGCGGCTGCGGACCAACGCCGCCACCCTCCGGGCCTGGGAACGCCGTTACGGCCTCGGCCCCTCGGGGCGCAGTAGCGGCGGCCACCGCCGCTACTCCCCGGACGACCTCCGGCGCCTGCAGCGCATGCTCGACCTGCTGCGCCAGGGCGTCGCCGCCGCTGACGCGGCCCGCGTGGTGCGGACGGCACCGACCGCCGACCGCACACCGCCCGACGTCGTCGCCCGGGATCTCCTCACCGCCATGCACGCCCTCGACGCGCCCGCGCTCACCCGCCTCGCGGGCGCGGCACTGCGCCGGCACGGTGCCGCCGGGGCCTGGACGGCCGTGTTCGCGCCCGCCCTCGTGGCCATCGGCGACCACTGGAACGCCACCGGATGCGGCGTCGAGACCGAGCACCTGGCCAGCGGCATCCTCGAAGCCGCCCTGCGCGGGCACCTCGCGGCCCGCCCGGTCGACGTCGCGCGCCCGCCCGTCCTCCTGGCCGCCGCGCCCGGGGAGCACCACACCCTGCCGATGACGGCGCTGGCCGCAGCCCTCGCCGAGCGTGGCCAACCCGGCGTCCTGACCGGGTACCTGCCCGGCCGCGCGCTCGCCGACGCCGTCGCAGCCGTCCGCCCGCACGCGGTCGTCCTGTGGGCGCGCCGGGCCACGACGGCTGACGTCGCCCTGCTGCGCCGCGCGGCTCAGGCGGGTCCGGCGCCGGTGCACCCGGCGGGCCCCGGCTGGCCGACGCCCCCGTCCGACGGGACGTCCGCACCCCTCCTGGTGAGCCTGCCCGACGCCGTACGCGCCCTGACGGCCCGCGCTCCCGCTCCCCGGAGCGGCCCGGCGTGAGGTGAGGGCGGGCGCCCGGCCGAACCAACCCCCCTGCGTCACCAGCCGGCTGACCGGGCATCGGCTGACGTGCGGCGGAACCGGCGGGGGCGGACAACGCCTTCGCACACCCGGGATGCCGTCCGGCCGGATTCCTGTCGGAAGCCTTGACAACGCAATTGGTCTGGACCAGCTTGTACGTCCACGGTGGCCACCGCACCCACGGAGCCGGAAGCCCCTGCCCCGGCACCTCTCCCGATCCCCCACCGGAGGACGCAAGTGGACCGCAGCACACCCGCCCGCAGAGGGCTGGGAGCAGGGCTGGCGCTCGCCCTCGGCGCCGGACTCTGTCTCATGGGAACGGCCGGAACCGCGCAGGCCGCGGACGTCAACGTCGTCAAGAACGCCGGATTCGAGTCCGGCCTCAGCAACTGGTCCTGCTCCGCCGGCAGCGGTGCGGCCGTCTCCTCACCCGTCCGCACCGGCGCCGGCGCGCTCAAGGCCACGCCCGCCGGTCACGACAACGCCCGGTGCACCCAGACCCTCAAGGTCAAGCCCGGCTCCACGTACACCGTCAGCGCCTGGGTGCAGGGTGGCTACACCTATCTCGGGGCGACCGGGACGGGCACCACCGACGTGTCCACCTGGACCCAGGGCAGCGGGTCCTGGACCAAGCTCTCCACCAGCTTCACCACCGGCGCCGACACCGACTCGGTGACCGTCTACACCCACGGCTGGTACGGCACGGCCGCTTACCACGTCGACGACGTCAGCGTGTTCGGCCCGGACGGAGGCGGCGGCACCGACCCCGACCCCGTCGTGCCCGAGGCCCCCGACGCGCCCACGGTCGGCACCGTCACCTCGTCCTCGATCGCGCTGAGCTGGGCCCCGGTCACGGGGGCCACCGGCTACAACGTCTACCGCGACGGCAGCAGGGTCCAGTCCGTCAGCGGCACCGCCGCCACGGTGAGCGGGCTGGCGGAGGACACGGCGTACGACTTCCAGGTGACGGCGACCAACGCGGCCGGTGAGTCCGGGAAGTCCGCCACCGTCACCGGGCGCACCTCCAAGGGAGGCACCCCGCCCGGCAACCCGGCGGTGCCCAAGCACGCTCTGACGGGCTACTGGCAGAACTTCGACAACGGCGCGACCGTGCAGAAGCTGCGGGACGTGCAGGACCAGTACGACATCATCGCGGTGGCCTTCGCCGACTCCACGAGCACGCCCGGTGAGATCGTCTTCAACCTCGACCCGGCCCTCGGCTACTCCTCCGAGGCGGAGTTCCGGTCCGACATCGCGGCCAAGCAGGCCGACGGGAAGTCCGTGATCATCTCGGTCGGCGGCGAGAAGGGCAACGTTCTCATCAACAGCGACGCCGCCGCCACCGCGTTCGCGAACAGCACCTACGCCCTGATGCAGGAGTACGGCTTCAACGGGGTCGACATCGACCTGGAGCACGGCATCAACTCCACCTACCTCACCAAGGCGCTGCGTCAGCTCTCCGCCAAGGCCGGTCCCTCCATGGTGCTCACCATGGCCCCGCAGACCATCGACATGCAGCACACCGGTACCGAGTACTTCAAGCTGGCGCTCGCCGTGAAGGACATCCTCACGGTCGTCAACATGCAGTACTACAACAGCGGTTCGATGCTCGGCTGCGACGGTCAGGTCTACTCGCAGGGCTCGGTGGACTTCCTCACCGCGCTGGCCTGCATCCAGCTGGAGGGCGGGCTCGACCCCTCGCAGGTCGGCCTCGGCGTCCCCGCGTCCACGCGGGGTGCGGGCAGCGGCTACGTCTCCCCGACGATCGTCAACAACGCCCTGGACTGCCTGACTCGCGGCACCAACTGCGGCAACTTCACGCCGTCCACGACGTACCCGTCCCTGCGCGGCGCGATGACCTGGTCGACGAACTGGGACGCCACGGCGGGCAACGCCTGGTCCAACGCGGTCGGACCGCACGTCCACAACCTGCCGTAACGACGGCACCGGCGACGCCGGAAGGGCCGTGCCACCCGCTCGAGCGGGCGGCACGGCCCCTCGCACGTCCGCCCGTGGCCAGGGGCGTGAGGCCGCTACTGTTCCCGGCCACGGGATCAGGTGGCGAGAGCCGCCGTGCTCCAGATGGCTCCGATGCCCTCCTCGACGCGGCGGGCGTGGAACACCGCCTCCTCCGGGTCGTCGCCGCGGTGCAGGCCCTCCTGGGCGACGTCCATCGCCAGGTCGCGCATGGCGCCGTCGCCCGTGTCGTCGTAGTAGTCAACGACCTCTTCCGGAACGTCGGCTCCGGCCTCGCGCAGGCGGCGGGCCACGGCCGCTCCACCCGCGAAGTACGTGACCATGTCGGAGTGGGAGGCCAGTGCGGCGGCCGCCTGCCCGCCGGTCAGCGCCACCCAGGACAGGGCCTCGTTGAACGGGGCGGCGCCGGGATCGCCGCACCGGCGGGTCAGCTCGGACTCCCGCATGCCCAGTGCGCGGCCGGCTTCGCGCAGCTTCGGGGTCGCCTCGTGAACGAGCCGCCCCAGTGCGAGCCACAGCTCCGTGGCGCGATCACTGTGGAAGCGGGTCAGCAGGGAGCCGTAGGCGGCGAGTTCCGCCGTGTGGCACTGAGCCTCGATGGTGACCAGACGACGCAGGCGGACGCTGGGATCCCCACCGCGGGCCAGCGCCTCGGGGAGAGCATTGTCCACCGGACGGAGGTCGCGGAGGCGTTCGATCTCAGCGACGGCCGTGCGGACGTCGGTACGGTTCGCGGTGCTCATGGATTTCCCTTCTCTCGGTGCGCGTGCTGCTGCTGGGCCCGCGGCGGAGGCAGATAGCCCACATCGCGGAGGTGGCGCAGGTTCAGATCGATCAGCCGGGCGTCGACCGTCGGGCACGCGGGCCCGCCTCCGGCCGTGGCCCGCTCGGTGTTGTGTCGGTCGAAGTCGGGGAACGTGCCGGCGAAGTACATCTCCTTGACCGACAGCTCGGAGTCGTGGGCCGACTCGGTGAACATGGGGATGTACGGGGCCATCGGGTGCTCCGGGTCCCGCGCCGTCCAACCGGCCACTGCGTCAACCCAGGTGTCGTAGGGCACCTTCTCGACCTGATAGCCCAGAGCGCACAGCCGCTCGACCAGCAGGTCCAGCCGAGCGGCCCGTGGGTTGGTGATGTGGTAGACGCGTCCGTCCGGCTTTTCGTGCGTGATGACCCGCGTGATGACCTCGGCCGTGTAGTCCACGGGTACGAAGTCCAGGGGGAGCGGGATGTCGGGGGCGAGACCGCTCTCGGCGATCGTGCGGAACAGCGCGCACATCATGGTGTCCGTGTTCCACACACCCCGGTCCGTCGTACCGGTGATCTCGTAGGGGCGGTGGATCGCCACGGGCAGGCCCCGCTCGCCGGCCTGAGCGACCAACCGCTCGGCCACCCACTTGGTCTCCATGTAGCCCAGGGAGAACTGTTCAGGGTGGTCGAGGGGCGTGTCCTCGCCGACGTGCCGCACGCCGGCGGCGCCGAAGCCCGCGATGACGCCGATCGTGGAGACGTGGTGGACCGTCTTGAGGCGGTGTGTGCCCGCCAACTCGAGCACCGTGCGGGTGCCGCCGACGTTGGCGGGGGCCAAGGTGTGGTACGGATAAGCGAAGTTGACACGGGTGCCGGAGTGCACGATGAGGTCGCAGGCGCGCGCCAGCTCGTCCCAGGCCGACTCGTCCAGACCGAAGCGTGGTTCGGACAACTCGCCGGGGACGGGTATGACGCGGTCCTCGCACGTCGAGGCGTCCAGACCGTAGCGGCGCATGCGTGCGGCGATGCGGCGAGCACCCTCCTCGGCGTCCCGCGCCCGGGTCAGGCAGTACACCCGCTCGGCCCCTGCCCGTACGAGCCGGTCGATCAGGTGGACACCGAGGAAGCCGGTTCCGCCCGTCAGGAGTACTCGGCCCGGTGTTCGGTCGGACGCCGCAGGTGCGGTGAAACGCAGTGCCGGGTCCAGTCGTGCCTCGGCCCGAAAGTCCGGCCGCCCGCCGTGGTCGGTCGGCCGTGCGCCCGGAGCGGCCAGTTCGCGGGCCCGGGTGGTGAAGGTGGCGAGCGTGGCCCCGTCCAGCAGGCTGCGGATCAGCTCCGTGCTGCGCCGCGCGGGGATGCCGAAGTGTCGCCGAGTGGCGGCGGCGACCTGGGTGGCCAGCAGTGAGGTGCCGCCGAGGGCGAAGAGATCGTCGCCTCGTGCCACCGTCCCGACGCCGAGCCGGTCGTGCCAGACGCGGGCGACGGCCTCCTCGTCCTCGCCCCGGGGAGGCGGGCCACCGGACGCGGTCGTCCGCCGTTCCGCGACGAGTGCCAGCAGACGGTCGCGGTCGGCTTTGCCGCTCGTGGTCAGCGGCAACCCCGCCGTTGCGACGATCCGGGTGGGCACCATGTACGTCGGGAGCCGGTCGCGCGCATGGGACTGGAGCTGTCGTACCAGCGCTTCGGCGTCGATCCCCGGAGCACAGGCCACGGCGGCGCCCAGCTGTTCGCCGCCGCCTTCACCGAGGACGTCGACGACCGCCTCCCGTACGTCGGCGTGGGTGCTCAGCACGTTTTCGATCTCGTCGAGCTCCACGCGGAAACCGCGTAGCTGCACCTGGCGGTCCCGTCGGCCGAGGAACTCCAGGACGCCGTCGGCGCGCCAACGCGCCATGTCGCCGGTCCGGTAGAGACGTCCTTCCGGATCCTCGCCGAAGCGGTCGGGTACGAAGTGTTCGGCCGTCCTCTCGGGGGCGTTGAGGTACCCCAGCGCCACACCGTCGCCGCCGAGCCACAGCTCGCCCTCCTCGCCCACGGCGGCGGGTTGCCCGTCTCGGCGTACGACGTAGGCGGTGGTGTTGGGCAACGGGGTGCCGATGGGCACGTGCTCGGCGTGTGGGGAGAGCGTGTCGATGATGTGGCTCGTGCTGATCACGGCGTTCTCCGACGGCCCGTACCCGTTGACCAGGAACCGCGGCCCGCCCCGGCGGAGCACCGCCCGGACGGCCGACGGGCTCAGCGTGTCCCCGCCCGCCATGAGGCAACGCAGACCGGAGAACATGCCGGGTGCCGTCTGCGCGTGCTGGTGGAACAAGCCCGCGCTCAGCCAGGCCACCGTGATCCCCTCCTCCCGCAACGTGGTCCTCAGGGACTCGGTGTCCAGCGGGGCGTCCGGATCCGGCAGGACCAGGCAGGCACCGTTGAGCAGGGGGCAGAAGAACTCGTAGCAGGAGACGTCGAACGCCGGGTTGGTCGTGGCGAGCAGTCGTTCGCCGGGGCCCGGAATCGCCGGATGGTCGGCCGCGGCGAATCGAACCAGCCCCCGGTGGGTGCAGACCACGCCCTTCGGGGTGCCGGTCGAACCGGAGGTGTAGACGACGTAGGCGGCATCGGTCGCCCGGCGCCCGTCGGTCCACCGGGTCCGGCGCGAGGGAAGTGGGTGGGCGGCCGCCTCCTCGGCCGTGACGAGGGTCGCGGTGGTGGCCCCGGGAAGACCGGTGTCCGGTGCGGCCACCACGTGACCGGCCCCGGAGTCCTCCAGGATCGAGGAGAGCCGTGCCTCCGGGGGGTCCGGGTCGAGCGGAAGGTACACGCCCCCGGCCTCAAGGATGCCGAGCGCCGCAACGACGGCGTCCGGGGACCGGTTGAGGAGCATCGCGACGGTGTCGCCGTCGCCCACGCCCCGGTGGCGCAGGTACGCAGCCGTCCGGCGTACACGTTCCTGGAGCTCGTGGTAGGTCCAACGTCCGCCCGGCCACAGCAGGGCGAGAGCGTCCGGGGCGCGTTCGGCCCGCTCGGCGAAGAGCCCCGGCAGGAGCGCGTCGCGCGGGTAGTCGCTGGCCGTGGCGTTCCACCGCCGGACGTGCTCGGGGACGGGTCGGGTCGGGGAGTCGGCAGGACACATGAGGGAAACCCTTCGGAGAGGAGGATCGGGGTAGGCGGCGTCCGGTCAGCCGGTCAGCCGGTCAGCCGGTCAGCCGGTCAGCAGGACCTTCCCGGCACTGCCGCGCCGCAGCGCGTGGTCCAGCGCCCGTGGGTGGTCCCCCAGGTCGTAGCGGGCGGCAACCTCGAAGCCCGGCAGGCCCGCGGCCACCGCGGTGTGGACGTCGTCCATCAGGCGGCCGACCGCATCCCTCGCGGGAGGCCCCAGCTCTTCCAGCCGTTCCGGCAGCCAGAATCCGGACACGCGTACCCCGCGGAAGATCAGCTCCGCGGGCGGGACCGGTAGTGGGTCGCCGGAGAGCAGGCCGTAGGAGACGAACCGTCCACCGGCGCGAACGCAGCGCAGCGCGGCCCCGCCCACGGCTCCGCCCACCGCGTCCAGCGCGGCGTCCACCCCGCGGCCTCCGGTGGCCTCCCCTACGCGTGCTGTCAGTTCGGCGGCCGTGCGGGCGTGCAGCGGGAGCGCACCGCTGTCCCTCAGCCCGGGGCACGCCTCCGTCCGCCGAACGGCGGCAAGGCAGCGCAGGCCCCGACGGGCGGCGAGCCAGACGATCATGCGGCTGACGGCGGACGAGCCGGCCGTGAGAAGCACCGTCCCGCCCTCCCACAGCGCGAGGCCGTCCAGCAGGAGGTGGGCCGTGGGCGGGTTGATCGTCAGTTGGCAGCCGGTGTCCAGTGACACGCGCTCGCCGACGGGCAGTACGTCCGTCGCCGGTACACAGACGTATTCCTGCCAGGTACCGTCGGCGGCGACGGCCACGCGTGCTCCGGGCGGCGGGCCCACCGTCTCCGGACCCAGAGCATTGACCAGCCCGGCGCCCTCGAAGCCCGCGATCGCGAGGGCGGGGCCCTCCTTCGGACGCGCCGAGGTGCTCCCACGGGGCGCGAACCGGGCGGGGCGGCCGTAGCGGCCCGCGATGGACAACAGGTCGGAGGGGTTGACCGGGCGGGCGGACAACCGCACGCGCACTTCTCCGGGCCCCGGCTCCGGCACCGCGATGTCGACCTGCTGAAGCACCCGGGCGGGATCACCGTGTTGGGCGAAGACGAGCGCCCTCACGTCAGTCCTCCTCGACGGGCCCGGTCGCGGCCAGCTCCGCGCCGAGGGAGGCGAGCGAGGCACGCCCGGAGTGGACGAGCTTGTTGACCAGTACGCTGGAGGCGCTTCCCGCCGCCAGCGCGGCGGCCAGGTGCCCAGCCTCACCCGCGCCACCGGAGGCGACCACCGGGAGGCCGGACGCCCGGGCCACGGCCTCGGTCAGGGCCAGGTCGTACCCGGCCGAGGTGCCCTCCCGGTCAACGCTGTTGGCGAGGACCGCCGCGAGTCCCAGGTCGCCGTACCGCCGTGCCACCTCCGTGGCGCGCAGGCCGGTGGACGTGGCCCCGCCGTGGACGAGCACGTGCCAGCCGCCCTCTCCGTCGGACGCACAGTTGAGGACGCCCAGGAGTCGGTGACCGCCCAACTCGGCGGCGGTCGCGGCGACGAGGTCGGGTTCCTCGGCCATGCTGGTGCTCACCGCGACCTTCGCCGCGCCGGCCGCGAGCAGCGCTCGGCACGCCGCCGGGGAGGTCAGTACGCCCTGTTGTACGGAGACGAGCAGGGCGAGCCCGGTCCTGTCCAGAGCACGCAGCAGGTCCGGCAGGTAGCCGACGTCGTCCCACGGGTCGACGACGTCCAGGAAGAGCGTGGTCGCCCCGTCGCGCGTGTAGCCACCGGCGATCTCGACGACGTCCCGGCGGTCGGAGAGGCCGGGATGGCCGGCCGGTTCGGTGGCCATCCCCCCGGCGACGTCGACGCACGGGATCACCGCCTCGTACCACCGGGAGCGGGCGCGGGGTGTCATGTGCTCACGAGTCATCGTTCGATTTGCCCTTCACGTCGTTGTGGAGGCGCCGCAGCCGGTCGGCGTCGGGCGCCAGTTGTGTGGCTACGGTGACGGCGGAGGCCATGGCGGCCTCCTGGGTGTCGATCGGTGTGGTGCAGTGGCCCGCGAAGAAGAGACGCCGGCTGCCGCCGCCTGTGGCCAGCCGACGCCGGGCCCGTGTCGCCCCCGGCGTGGGCAGCGCGGTCCGGTAGGTGGCACGGGCGAGCTCCCGTCGCGGCCGGTGGGGACGGTGCGTGAGCTGGCTGACGAACAGGTCCGTGCCGAACGACGGCCCGTACCACGTCGTCGTCTCGCTCCAGCCCTCGTGTACGGAGGTGTTGGTCGTGGACCACGCCGCCCGGTCGTCGGGCATACCGAACGGGTCGCCGTGCAGCGCGTAGGTGAGGGTCCGGTAGGGGATCGCGCCCAGCGTGGCGCGCACGTCCTCCGTGTCGGCCAGCGGGACGAGAACCTCGCGCGCCCGGTCCGCCGGCAGTGCCAGAACCACGGCGTCCACGGGGTGCACACCGCCGACCATGTCGATCAAGGCGAAGCCCGCACCGTCGGCGCTGACGGCACGCAGTGGTGCTCCGACCCGCATGGTGGCCCCTTGTGTCGCCCCGGCGAGCGCCGCGGGCAGGGCCGCCGCGCCGTCGCGCAGATAGGTGACCTGCGGCGTCCCCTCTCGCTCCGCGTGCGCGAACGGCGCACCGGCGGCACGCGCGGACAGGCCGCGCGCCTCCTCCACCCTGCAGCCGTGCAGGGACGCGGGCAGAGCGAACAGTAGATCCGCCTGGGCACGGACGGGCGGGGGCCACCGCTGTGCCAGTTCTCCCAGGGTGACGTCCCAGCTCATCTCCTCCGTCTGCCAGCGGGCGGCCTCAGCAGAGAAGTGGTCCAGCGCCCGTCGTGACGGCCCGTGCCCGGTCACCGGACGGCCGCCGGGGGCGGGCCCGGCCGGGGACACCCACACCGGCGCCGCCTCTCCGGGTCGCAGGAGTGTGCGGGTGGCGCGGGAGGTCACCAGGTCGTCTGCGGTGAAGCCGAGTTCGGCGGCGACGTGGCGCCAGACGGGGAAGGCGTCGGGCGCGGTCTCCCGCACACCGAGGTCCACCGCGTGGGTGCCTCCGCCGCTGCGGGCGGACAGCGACTCGGCGCTGCCCCCCAACCGTGGCCGAGCTTCCAGGAGCACGATGTCGTGGTAGCCGTCCAGCAGCCAGGCCAGTGTCAGGCCGGCGAGCCCGCCTCCGGCGATTCCGATCCGCATCGCGCGCCCCCTACCCGGCCGCCGGAGCGGGTGATCCGCTCCCGCTGCGCACTGCCGGCGGCCCGTGGGCCGCGAACTGCCAGAACCCGTCCAGGCCGGTCCGCAGCAGGTCGGCCACTGCTGTCGCCGTGTCCGCCGCGTCGCCGTGCCGCAGTCCGTCCTCGACCACGTCAGCCGCCAGATCGAGGAGTTCCGAGGGCGGCGGGGTGTCGTAGCACCTGCGGAACTCCTCCGGAACCTCGGTCCCCGTCGAGTCGAGGAGTCGTACCAGCTCCTGGCAGAGCGGGAAGTAGGCGGCGAAGTCGGTGTGTATCGCCAGGGCGGCGGCTGCCCGCTCGGCGTGCAGGGCCACCCACGAGACGGTGCCGGGGAAGGCGAAGGCGTCGAACGTGCCGTGCTGGTACGGAGGACCGGCCCGACTCGCGCCCAACGCATGGGCGCACCGCTCCAGTTGGGGCAGCCGTGAGCGCAGAGCGTCGTTGAGCCGGATGAACAACTCGGCGCTCGGGCCGTCCGGGAAACGTGCCAGCAGGGTCGCGTACGCGACGGTCTCCGCCCGCAGGCACAGGAGATCGGCCTGGACGAGGCGACGCAGCACATCGGTGTCGACCGGCCCTTGCCGGGCGAGTGCGATCAGAATATTCGGCCGCTGCACGAGCTTTTGGCGTTGAGCCTGTATGAGAAGATCGGCGCGGCGCGCTGAACCGTGCTCCACCAAAGGTCACCTTCCCAACGATGTCCGGGGCATGAATTCGAGCATGCGTGACCGGGTTCCCGGGCCCATCGGCCGCACACGGCGAGAATGCCGGTACCTTGGGGTGGGTCCCGAAGTACCGGTGCTCCGTCCACTTCCCGTCCGCCGGCGCCGCGGCGGCACAGGGGGAGGGGAAGAAGTTCGCCGAACCGACCGAACATCGCTCTGTACGGGCTGCGGAGAACGGGTCGGTGGGGCGTTTGAGTCGTGCGGGTGCAGGCGTGTTGAGGTGCTATCCGGCCGTGGGGACGCCGTCGAGAGGCCGGGGCATCGCCGGTGCTTTCGGCGCCGGGACTTTCGGGTAGGACACGGACACACTTACGTCAGTCGACTTCCGGGCGCGGCCACACCTGTGATCACGGAAGGGCCCACCACCTGCGCCGCCTTTCGGCGAGCGCGGAAAAGGAGGCATTCGTGCCCGACGAGCAATTCGGTCCCGGTGACCATGCGCCGCTGGATTCCCTGCGGGAAATCCTCGCGGTATTACGGGAGATCGAGCGCCTACTCGACGCGATGCTGCACCTGCTGGAGAAGAGTGGTGACCGGCGCCCCGTGCCGTCCGCGTCCCCCGGGGCCGGCGTCCCGGGAGAGTCCCCGCCCCGAACCCCTCCGCCGCGCGGGACCGGGCAGCACCGTAGCCTGACGCCGCGCGAGGGTGAGATCCACGCACTGTTGCTGACGGGTGCGTCCAATCGGGCCATCGCCCGGCGGCTGGGCATCACCGAGCGCACGGTCAAGAACAACCTGCACGCCGTCTACCGCAAACTCGGAGTCAGCGGTAGGGCCGAAGCCATGGCCCGCTTCCTCCCGAGTGCGTCGGAGACCGACGCGGCGGACGCGGCGGGTACTCCGCCCCTCGGCGGAGTGTCGGGGCCTGGGGCGGCCCCCGGCCGCCGCTCGTCGTCGGCCGATTGAGGTCGGCTTCGGCGGTGTGGGCGCCCGGGTGTGCAGAGCCGGACGCCCGCCGACCGCGTCCGCTCCACGCGCCGAACGACCCGCCCGCCTACAACCGGTGGGGCCCGATCGGGTGAGAGGAGGATACCGCCGCGTCACACCCTAGGCGTGGGACGTGAGGTAGCCGCCCATGGAGGTGAAGTACTCGGTCGCGGGCAGTTCACGGCCGTCCTCGGTCCGGACCCGGGTGAGGGCGAGGCCGTGGTTGCGGCCCGTCCGGGCGTCGGCCCCGGCGACGACCACCACGCCCTCGCCCTCGCGGTAGAAGATGCGGCCGGGTGTGCCGCCGTACCGGCCCTGCGACACCACGGCGGAGAGGATGTCGAGCCGCCTGCCCCGGTGGAAGGTGAACGCGGCCGGATAGGGGGGGGACTGCGCCCGGACCAGACGAGCGAGGTCCTGCGCGGGCCAGTCCCAGCCGATCGGGATGTCCTCCTCCGCGCGCTTGTGGAAGAAGGTGGCCTGTGAACGGTCCTGCGGCGTGAACTCCGTCTGCCCGGAGGCGATGAGGTCGAGGGCCCCGATCGTCACGGGGGCGATGAGGTCGACGGTCTTGGCGCACACCTCGGCGCTGCGGATCGTCACGGCCCACTCGCCGTCACCGCCCAGGCCCGTCCGGCCGACCATCCCCGCGGGGTAGCCGCGGTCCTCCGGCTCCAGTGCCGCGATGGCCGAGAGCGCACCGGTCCCGGGCACACCGCACACGGCCGGTGTCGGATGCAGTGCCTCGGCCAGCCCGAGCGCCGAGCGGGCGGGGTCGCCCGGGTCGGCCAGCCGCCCGATGATCCGGGTGCAGGTGCCACATGGTGGGGTTGCCGATCGCCGCGGGGTGGTCCGGCACCTCCAGGCCGACACGGAACCGGCCCAGCACCTCGGCCACCGGCGCGGCGGTGTGGGCGTGTTCGCCGAGGTCCTTGGCCGACGCGCGCAACCGCGCGATCCGCTCCCGATCGACCGCCTCGTCACCGGAACGCGGTGCGGACCCCGCCAGCGGGTTGGCCACCATGGTCGTCCCCCGACGGGAGACCAGCAGCTCCGGGCTGGCCCCGACCAGGGTGCGCGGCGCGGGGTCCCCGGGTGCCGTGACGTCCACGGCGAAGGCGTAGGCGGCCGGATCCGCCCGCACCAGCCGGGCCAGCAGCGCGGGGACCCACACCGGCGCGTCGGAGGTCAGCTCCAGACACCGTGCGAGGACGACCTTGCGCAGGTCACCGTCGCCGATCAGCCGCAGCGCGCGGCGGACGGCGTCGGCGTACCGCTCGGGTTCGGGGCGCGGGACGGCCGCCCACGCGGCTCCCGACCCCGCGCCGGGGGCGGAGACCTCCGACGCGGCGTCCGCGCGCCGCACCACGGACGGCACGACCAGCGAGGACGCCGCGTCCGGCCGGAATCCGACCGCTCCGGCGACCACCGGTTCCGGCAGCCCCGCCGTCCTGGCGGCGTCCAGCGCCTCGGCGGCGGCCAGGGCCTTCGACCCGTCACCGGTCCACAACTGACGCTGCATCGGGGTGTCCGTCGAACCGGGGGAGACCACGTTGCACCGGATGCCGTGGCGGGCCACCTCCAGGCCGAGGCAGCGCGTGAGCATGGCGGCGGCGGCCTTGGACGCCGCGTACGCGCTCATGCCCGCCCGGGGCACGCCCGCCGCGTTGGAGGCCACGGTCACCAGCGCGCCGCGACCACGCGGCACCATCCGGTGGGTCCCCGTGCGCCTTCGCGCACCAGCGCGTCCACCACGGCGGCGCCGATCCCTCGGGCCGCGCCGGTGACCAGCGCCACCGAGCCCGCGACCCCCGAATCCCGGGCCAGCGTGCGCTCTCTCCTCCCGTTAGGCAAAGTAAGGCTAACCTAACCACCTGAGTCGATCCCTGGCAAGCGAGCCGAACCCGGCCCCCGAGCGGCCTGACGCGGCCTCATCTGGCCCGGTCACGTGGGGGCGTGAGGGTGTGAGGGCGTGCGCCACGTCGCACGGCGCGGGGGGAGGGTGCCCTCCGGGCGCGGCGCGGCGGACACCGGCCCGGGCGGTCGACCGGCGGGCCCCGGGTTCGCGGCGTGGCGCAGGGGTACCCGGCCGACGTGAGCGGCTTCACCGGCGCACAGGGCCGGACCATGGGAGTGGAGGAGGAGTTCCTCCTCGTCGACGCGCGGACCGCCCGCCCGGCACCGGGGGCGACGGCCGTGCTCCGCCGCTGCGGCGCGCGGGAACCGACCGCGCAGGGCGTCGGCCTCAAGGGCGAGCTGTTCCGTACGCAGGTCGAGGCCGCCAGCCCGGTGTGTGCCACGGCGGGCGACCTGCTGACCGCGTTGACCGGGGCCCGCGCCCGCCTGGGGGCCGCGGCCCGGGCCGAGGGCCTGCGCCTGCTCGCCACCGGCACCGCCGTCCTCGCCGACGGCCCTCCGCCGCTCGCCGAGGGCGAGCGCTTCGCCCACATCGCCCACACCTACGCGGACGTCGTCGCCGACTACCAGGTCTGCGGCTGTCACGTGCACATCGGTGTTCCCGACCGCGACACCGCCGTCGCGGTGGTGAACCGACTCCATCCCTGGCTGCCCGTGCTGCTGGCTCTCTCCGTGAACTCCCCCTACGCCGGTGGGCGCGACCGGGGCCACGCGAGCTGGCGCATGGTCGAGCAGTCACGCTTCCCCGGCTCCGGCGTCGCACCCCGCTGCGCGGGGGCCGCCGACCACGACGCCCGCGTCCGCGCCCTCGTCGAGTGCGGCGTGCTCGCCGACGAGCACATGAGTTTCTGGCTGGCCCGCCCCTCCGGCCGGCTGCCCACGGTCGAGTTCCGCGTCGCCGACACCGCCGCAACGGCGGCCGAAGCGCTGCTGCAGGCGTTGCTGTGCCGGGCGCTGGTCGACCGGGCCCTCACCGACATCGCCGCCGGCCTCCCCGAACCGCCCCTGGACGGTCAGCTGTCGGCCGCCGCCGTGTGGTCCGCCGCCCGGTACGGCCTCAGCGGCCCGGCCGTCGACCCGGTGACCGGCCGCCGGATGTCCGCGAAGGCCCGCCTGCTCGACTTCCTGAGCCACGTGGCGCCGGCGCTCGACGCGGCGGGCGACACCGAGCGCGTGCGCACGCTCCTCGACATCCCGACGCGCGAGGGCACCGGAGCCACCCGCCAGCGCGACGCCCACCGGAGCGGCGGCCCCGCAGCCGTCGTGCGGTTCCTCGCCCATCAGACCGACGCGGAGTCATCCGCGGCGGGCTCGGTCTTCTGACGGCGAAGCCGCTTCGCGGTCTCGGGTGGACCGGTCATGCGCGCCGGGGCGTTCGGAGTTCGAGGTCAGGGCAGGGTGAGGACGCGCGGACCGTCCTCGGTGATGGCGACGGTGTGCTCGATGTGCGCGGCCCTGCTGCCGTCGATGGTGCGCAGCGTCCACCCGTCGAGGTCGGTGCGGTAGCTGTTGCGTCCTCCGGCCATGAGCATGGGCTCGATGGCGAGGGTGAGGCCGTGGCGCAGCGGGAAGCCCCGGCCGGGCCGTCCGTGGTTGGGGACGTGGGGGTCCTCGTGCATGCTGCGGCCGATGCCGTGACCGCCGAAGTCGCTCGGCATGCCGCATCGGGCCCTGCCGGCCACCGTGCTGATGGCATGGGAGATGTCGCCGATGCGATGGCCGACGGTGGCGGCGGCGATCCCGGCGTCCAGGGCTTGCTGGGTGGCGGCGATCAGTTCCAGGTCGGCGGGGCGCGGCGTCCCGACGGTGAAGCTGATCGCCGCGTCCCCGGTCCACCCGTCGAGCTGGGCTCCGCAGTCGAGGCTGACCAGGTCGCCGTCGCGCAGACGGTAGTCGCCGGGTATGCCGTGGGCGACCGCGTCGTTCACCGAGGCGCAGAGCACCGCGGGGAAGGGGGACGGTGCGAAGGCGGGGCGGTATCCCAGGAACGGGGAACGCGCGCGAGCCTCTGACAGCACGCTGCGGGCGGCCTCGTCGAGCTCGCGCAGGCGCACCCCGACGGACGCGACGGCCCGCGCGGCGGCCAGTGCGTGCGCGACGACGCGTCCGGCTTCCCGCATGGCCTGCAGGGCCGTGTCGGTCTTGATCTCCACCATGGGTCGGGTCTCCTCGCGACGCGATGCTTTCCAATACTTATACCGGTATTAGTATCACAGGCATGGTGAGAGTTCCCCTGAGTCCGCAGGAGCGGCGACGCGGAGAGCGCTTCGGTGTCCTGCTCCGCACAGCACGCGGTGACCGCAGCATGGTCGAGGTGGCGGCGGCGGCCGGAGTCTCGGCCGAGACACTCCGCAAGATCGAAACCGGGCGGGCCCCGACCCCGGCCTTCTTCACCGTTGCGGCTCTCGCCCACGCCCTGCACCTGTCCCTGGACGACCTGGCCGCCGCCTGCGCCGACGACGCCGAGGAGGACGACCGGGCCGCGTCGGCCTGACCGTCGCCTCGCGTTGACATCCCCCGCGCGCCGGGGGTCGGGCCGCGTGGTAAGAGTGCCGTGAGCGGGTCCACGCGTCGTGTTTGTATGGCAACTTAGGGGGTAGACGCCGCATTTCACGCCGTCGATGCGCGCACACGACGAAGGAGAAACGTTCCATGGCACAGCGGGAGCCGACCATCAGAAACCCCGACAAGGGCTACGTAGCACTGCTGGGCTGGAGTCTCAACGCGGTGGAGGCCCTTGACCGGTTCGACCGGCGCTACGTCGTCGTCGCGCCGGAATGGGCCGAGGAGTACTGCGTCGAACATGACATCCCCTATGTGCCGTGGAACTTCGAGCGGCTCAACGACCGCTCCATGGAGATCGCCGAAACCCTGCAGAACGAGGGTGTCGACGTCGCGATCCCGCTCTTCGAGGAAACCGTCGAATGGGCGGGAGCGATCAACTCCGTCCTGCTGGACAACCCGCGTCTGTACGGTCAGGCCATGCTGCTGAGGGACAAGGCCCTGATGAAGCGCCGCGCGCAGCTCGGCGGCATCCGGGTCGGAATCTTCGAGGAGGCCCACGACCGGGACGACGTCACCCGCTTCCTCAAGCGGGTGAACCAGACCCTGCTCAAGCTCGACGGCGACCCGAACGACCCGATCCACCTCAAGGCCTTCGACAAGGCGGGCTGCCTGGGGCACCGCGTCATCCGGACCCCCGACGAGGTCGACACGATTCCGGACGAGGAGTTTCCGATCCTCATGGAATCCCACCTCGACGGTTGGGAGTTCGCCGTCGAGGCGTGGGTGCACAACGGGAAGATCAAGTTCCTCAACATCTCCGAATATGTGACGCTGGGATACTCGGTCTTCGTGCCGGCCACTCCGGAGCTGGAGCGGTATCGCCCGCAGATCACGGCCCAGATCGAGAAGCTCATCAAGACGTTCGACATCGAGTTCGGCTTCGTGCACCCGGAATACTTCGTCACCAGTGACGGAGAGATGTATTTCGGCGAGGTCGCCTACCGCCCGCCCGGTTTCAAGGTGTTCGAGCTCCTGGAACGGGCTTACGGCTTCAATGCCTACCATGGGCTGGTGCTGGCCTTCGACCCGAAGACGACCGAGGAGGAGATCGACGCCTTCTTCCCGCGCGAGGTCGTCGACGCCTCCGGGGTCGCCGGTTGCTTCGGCGTCTACCCGCGCCGCCGCGTCGTCAGCGAGCTGGAGATCCCGGAGGAGACCGAGGACGACGACTACTACGAGTCACACGACCTCTCGACTCCGCTGGAGGAGACGGTCACCAAGAGGACCGCGTTCGGTACTCACTGGGGTCTGGTGTACTTCTTCGGTGAGGATCCGTACCGGATGCGGGACCTGCTGAAGAGGCAGGAAGAGCTCGACTTCTACGTCTGACGACATGGCGGACGTAGGGGAACTACCCGAGGAAGACCTGTGAAACCGACCGCCGACGTCCACGGTGAGGCCACGACGCTCGACAAGCGCGTGACCTCACTCGACGACGCCATCCTGGCCATGGCCGAAACCCGCGAGTTCGGCAAGCACACCAAGCTGCGGCGGCTCCTGGAGGCACTGCGCCGGGTGCTCCTGCAGCCGGGCGGCGCGGCAGCGGTCCAGGCCAGGGCACAGGCCCTCGAAGAGGCCGGGCTCTTCCTGGGGACGGACTGGGCGTCGCCGGAGATCCTCATCCCCGCGCTGGTCGGCGCGGGTCTGCACAGCGGCGACGCCGACACCGTCGTCATGGAGGCCACGAGCGAGCTGCGGATGCTCGCCATCGCCCGTGGCGACTTCACCCATCCCACGTTCCCCGCCGAGGACGCCCGGCAGTTCCTCTCCCAGGTGCTGGCGATGAACGTGGAACTGCTGTTCACCGCACCCAGCGAGGCGGAGCGCGTCCAGCGGGGCCGGACGGCACGGCTCGTCCGGGAGCTGTTCCGCCACCTCGCCGAGGAGATCGGTTACGACAGCGTCCTGGACGACCTGGTCGACGAGATCTGGCGGATCCTGCGCCAGCGCCCGATCCAGGTCGAGGCGGCGCAGTCCCTGATCACCCGGATCGCGGTCTACCGCGACGACCCGGACATCGACCTGGGCGCCTCGTCCGGGCAGGGCATAGACCGGCTCATCACGAGCCTTTTCGGGACCACCGAGGCGTGCCGGGAGGACCCCGGCATCGACGTCTTCCGCTCCCGACTCGAGGCGATGGACACCGGAGGACTCCAGTACGAGGCCACGGGGTTCGCCCGGGCGATGCACGACACCGGCCTGGTGTCGCCGTACCACGCGGAACTGCTCCGGTACCTCCTGCGCGAGAGCGACTACCTGCTGGCCGAGGCCCTGGGACTGTCCGACACCGGCCGGAACTGCCTGCTGCGCTACAGCCAACTGGTGCACCGGCTGATCGAGGTGGCCATCCACCCGCAGACCGCACAGAGCGTCTACGGGCTGGCACTGCTGCTCGACCGGGGCATCCTGTACGAGCCGCCTGTGGTGCCCTCCCTGTGGCGCCAGCTGGCCCTGGAGCTCTCCCCGGTCGCGCGGGAGCGGCTGACGACGGTCTTCGGCGCGGAACCGGGACCACAGGCCCGGCTGGTCGCGGGAGTGCTCTCGATGCTGGGGCAGCCGCTCGGCGTCGGCCAGGGGGACAACCCGACCTGCCAGTCGGCCCGAGCCCTGTCGATGTGGTCGTACAACGACCCGGACTACCTGCTGCAGATGGTCGTCTGGGCGGCCCGCGACGACGAGGTCCTCATGCACTTCGAGGGCCAGCCGATCTCGTCCAGGGACAGCGGGGCCGGGGTCGCGAGCACGCTCCCCATGGACCTGGACCCCGTGTCGCTCCTCGTCGTACCCCACCTGGACCGCATCTACGCCGAGATGGGGCGGCGCTGCGCCACCCGCCCCGGGGACCCGCACCGGTGGGTCAACCCCGAGTTCCACGGCTGGTGGGCGGCCCGCGAGTTCCACATCAACGTCGACGTCGCGACCGGCAACCTGGTCGACCTCGACGAGTTCCTGCGGCAGTTCCACGCCAGCTACCACCCGTCCTACAACGGCGAGCAGCCGCTGATCCATCCGCAGCCGGCCGGCGTCGCCGTCACGGACAGCGCGGCCCGGTACGTCGGCTGGCACGCGATCTCGATCCTGCGGGTCGTGCCGGACCCCCAGGACGTCATGCGGGTGTACTTCTTCAACCCGAACAACGACAGCGGCCAGGACTGGGGCGACGGCGTCGTCGTCTCCACCGCCGGCAACGGCGAGCGGTTCGGCGAGGCCTCCCTGCCGTTCGACCAGTTCGCCTCGCGGCTCTACATCTTCCACACCGACCCGCTCGAGCGCGGCGAACCGGAGCGGGTGCCCGCCGAGGACGTCGCCCGCATCATCGGCTACATCGAGCGCAGCTGGGGCAACGACCGGCTCCCCGGAGGGACGCTGCAGGCCCACGAAGGCCCCACCGCCCCGGAGGCCTGACCCCGGACCCGCTCCGCAGGCCGTGGGTCGCTCGGTATGCCCGGACGGCTCCGTGAAACGGGTCGAAACGCAGCGCCTGGTCCTTGACAACTGCATGGAACTGTGTGACATCCCGACGGGACGCCCGGCGACGGCACTCGAAGTCGCTGACGTTGCGGCAGGCCGAAGACGTGCTCCGTGCTGCGAAGAAGTCGCCGCTACACGCCTACATCGTGGTAGCACTCCTCACCGGGGCGCGAAGCGAGGAGCTGCGGCCCCTCACGTGGGACCACGTGGACCTTGAGGGCGGCCCGAAGGGCGAACCTCCGGTCCAGAGCCGTTCATCGCCGTGTGGCGATCGGTCCGGGCATCGGCGACACCAAGACCCGCACATCACGGCGAACCCTTGCTCTCCCGGCTCGGCCCGATGCTGCCCCGGTCGGGGCTCCGTCGCTCGCTCATCTCGCGTCCCTTCGGATCTGGTGTGCGCTGCCCAGGCCGTCCCGCGACCGAGCCTGTGCGTACACCAGGTAGTCCAGCGCCCGCATGCACGGCTCGCAGGCGAAGACCTGACCGTGCCCAGAAGGCGTCTTGGCCGCGCCGACCCACATCACCGGGCGATCGGTCGCGGAGCAGCGCCAGCACGTCCCTTGCGTCCACGTAGCGGTCACTGGCCGCCCCGCAGCTCCGCCCACACCCGCTTGCCCCACGGCAGCGGATCGCAGCCCCAGGCGGCGGCCAGGTGCTGCACGATGGCCAGCCCTCGGCCGTCCTCGGCGTCGTCGGTGGCGCCCCGACGCTGCGGCGGCACCTTCGAGAAGTCCACCACCGCGATGCGCACGGAGACGGGACCGGGCCGAATCACGGTCACCCGGATGGACTCCCGGCGGGCGTGCAGCACGGTGTTGGTCACCAGCTCGGAGACAACCAGGGCGGCGTCTTCGGCCAGGGCCTCCAGGCCCCAGCAGGCAAGGGAGATGTGGACCAGGCGGCGCGCGGCGGCTGCGCTCTCGGGCTCTCGGGGCAGGGACTCGGTGTAACCGGGATGCCCGACGGTGCGGGGCAAGACGCGCGTTGTAGGTTGCGGCATGTCGGTCTGCTCTCTCGGGTCGGCCAAGCCCCGGGGCCGTTCGCGCGGTCGCCGGGGCGCTTGCCGTCCATGTAAGCGAGCAATGGCAGAGCGTAACCAGGGACGCAACGTCCCACTTTTGAGACGCTATTCGGCCACACCGAGGAACTCCGCCAAGGCGGCCAGCCCCGGCGGATGGTTGGGGAGCGACCACAGGTCTCGCACGATCGCCACGGCCAACGTGTGATGCTGCATCCACGTCGGCGCCACCCGGCGCAGCGACTCCAGCGTCTTCACCGCCCCCGCAGTGTCCCCCACGTCGGTGTGCGCCCGTGCCACGTCTAGCAGCAGCCACGTACGCCACGACGGCGGGGTGTCCTTGCTCAGCCGCATCCCCTTGGCCAGCGCCAGCGCGTCGTGCGGGTGCCCGTACTGCACGGCCAGGCGCACCCGCTCGATCCGTACGGACGACGGGCTGAAGACGCTCACCATCCGGTTGTCGCCGCTCTCCGGCAGCTTCGAGACCCGGGCGGCTTCCTTCTCCGCCGTCCCCATCATGGCCGCCGCGCGCTCGTAGTCGCCGCTGCGGGCCGCCGACGTGGCGGCGCTCATGGTGAGGGCGCCCCACACCTTCAGCCCGTCGGCGGTCTCGGTCCGCCCCGCGTCCTTCATGTCCTGCGCGGCGTGCAGGGCGATGCTCAAGGCGTCATCGAGCCGTCCTTGCCGCTGGTAGGTCCAGGCGGTCGAGTTGACGACCATCGGCACCAGCAGGGGATCGGAGGACTGCCCGGCCGCCTCTATGGCACGCTCCAGGCTGATCAGGGCCAGGTCCGTCTTCCTCATGCGCACCGCGAGGTGGCCGCCGAGTTGCAGCACCTTCGCCAGCGCCCCGTATCCGGCCGCCCGGTCGTCGTCGCCACCGGAGACGGTGGCGGAGCGCGCTTCGGTGATCAGGTCGGGAAGCGTCTTCATCAGGGGGTCGAATGCGGCCGCGTGGTACTGGGACCACCCGTCGGCGATCTGTTCGCGCAGCGCGGTGATAGAGAAGTCCGGGGCGGCCTGCTCGGGCTCAGCCCCCCAGAGCGCGGGCATGATGGCCCGCCGCACGGCGACGAAGTGCGGGCCGTCGCTCTCACCGGTGGCGGCGACCGCCGGGGGGTCACCGAGCAGCGTGGTCAGCTCCACCCCCAGCCCGTTCGCGAGGGCGTGCAGCGTGGGGAGGCGGGCGGAGTGCTTCCGCTGCTGTTCGAGTTGGCGGATCACATCGACGGAGACACCTGAGCGTTCGGCCAGTTCCTCTTGCGTCAGGGCGGCCAGGCGTCGCAGGCGCCACAGGGTCTTCCCGAGGTGTTCGTTGGCCACGCTGCCACGGTACCCAGCAAGCGGCGCGTACGGGGGGTGATGCTGACAGCCCCGGGTGCGTGCTGCTCGCTGGAACTGGCCCCGGGCTGACGCTAGGTCCTCGCCGCCGAGTCTTACGGTCGCGCACGGTCACTGCCAGTTCTGGCACAAGAGGAACTGGGGAAGGCGCTCTGGATCTACGACGCCTTCGAGAGCGCCTGGAACGAGGGCAGCGCTACGCCGCGCACAGTGGATGCTCTCCGCAGGCATGGCCGTGACCACACGAAGAAGTATCTGGAAGCGACGCTATTCGGCGACGAACTCGCCTTCTTCTGGGGCGACTACAGCGCGATGCGCGACTACCCGCCTGACAGTGAGTCGTGGGAGGACACCTACGCGCGACAGCAGGAGCAGGTCCAGGCTGCCGCCTTTCAGGCGAACTTGGCCAAGCAGCGAGGCTTCTACGTCGACCGAGACGAGAGCGGTACCTTGCACCGCCCAACACGAGTCGAAGCCGGGACGACTGCCGCGGACCTCCAGACCGCCGCCCAGGTTGTCGAGATGCTGCTCATCCGTGACCACAGCCGCATGCAGCTGGATGCCCACACACCGTACGACAGCACGCACGACCAGCAGTTGCGTCTGCTTCCCATCTCTCATCCCCAGGATTGGGCTGCGGCCACCGAAGGCATCGAGGCAGGGCAGGCCAATCCGAAGGGCGAGGCTCAGGCCGAGTGACGACCGAGGAGAGGGGCAGCGCAACTCGGTGGTGGAGAAGGACGCCAAGACCGATGCGGGGATGCGCACGCTGCCACAGCCCGTGCCGGTGCTGAAGGCCCTGAAGGCGTTCAAGGCCACGCAGGCGGCCGAGAGGCTGGCGGCGGGGGAGGGCTACGAGGAGTCCGGTACGTCCTGGTGGACGCACTCGGCCGCCCCTTCAAGACGGACAAGTTGCGCCGCGAGGCGTACAAGCTGATGGAAGCCACGGGGGTGCGGAAGGTGCGCCTGTACGACGCGTGGCACGCCTGTCTTTCGTGGATGGCGAACAACAGTGTCCTGGACACGGTGGTCCCGGCGTGGGCCGGACACTCGGACCTGAGCTTCACCCAGCGCACCTACGTGCACTCCGATCCGTAGTCGCTCAAGGCGGGTTCGGAGAAGCTGGCCGAACTGCTCGGCTGACCCTCTCGTGGGGCTACATACCGCACGGTAGGGAGGCAATGCGAGGAAGGGGCACCCCGTAGGATGCCCCTGACCTGCTAGTTCACCGTCGGGACGACAGGATTTGAACCTGCGACCCCTTGACCCCCAGTCAAGTGCGCTACCAAGCTGCGCCACGTCCCGGTGCTCTCGCGGCCTGGGGCTTTCGGCCCCGCGCCGTTCGTGCAGGAAAACTGTACCGCACTCGTCGCGGTGCTCGCGCACCCCTTCTGACGGGCAGGTTTCGCGGTCCTGGGGCGGGATACCCGGAGCCGGTACTGACTTTGATCACGAGTGGTGGGAGTGCGGTGTGAGGCGTCCCCGGATCGTCATCGTAGGAGCCGGTTTCGCCGGGTATCAGGCGGCTCGGGAGCTGTCGCGGAAGGCGCGGGGTGCCGCCGAGGTGGTGTTGGTCAACCCGAACGACTACTTCCTCTACCTGCCCCTGCTCCCCGAGGTGGCCGCCGGCACGCTGGAGCCCCGGAGGGTGACGGTCTCGCTCGCCGGCACGCTGCCGAGGGTGCGGGTGGTGCTGGGCGAGGTCCACGGCGTGGACATGGCCGGGAAGCGGGTCACCTACGCCGACCCCGACGGCCGCACCGGAACGCTGGACTACGACCGGCTGCTGCTGACCGTGGGCAGTGTGAACAAGCTGCTGCCCATCCCCGGGGTGGCGGAGCACGCGCACGGGTTCCGGGGCATGCCGGAAGCGTTGTTCCTGCGTGATCACGTCAACCGGCAGATCGCGCTCGCGGCGGAGACCGAGGACGAGGAGGAGCGAGAGGCGCGGTGCACCTTCGTCGTGGTCGGGGCCGGGTACACGGGTACCGAGGTGGCCGCGCAGGGTGTGCGGTACACCGACGTGCTGGCACGCCAGTACGGCGTGCCCCGGCCCCGCTGGATGCTGCTCGACATGGCGCCCCGGGTGCTGCCGTCGCTGGACGAGCGGCTGTCCGAGACCGCGGACCGGGTGCTCCGGGAGCGTGGCGTGGAGGTCCGCACCGGGGCGTCGGTCAAGGAGGCGACGGCCGACGGGGTCCTGCTGGACGACGGGTCGTTCGTCGGCACCCGGTCCCTGGTCTGGTGCGTGGGGGTGCGCCCCGACCCGCTGGTGGAGGACCTGGGGTTGCCCACGGAGAAGGGGCGGCTGTGTGTGGACGAGTACCTGACGGTGCCCGGGCATCCGGAGGTGTTCGCCTGCGGTGACGCGGCGGCCGTGCCCGATCTGACGCGGCCGGGCGAGACGACGCCCATGACGGCGCAGCACGCGGTGCGGCAGGGGAAGGTCGCCGCACACAACATCGCGGCCTCCTGCGGAGTCGGTGCGCGACGCGAGTACAAGCACAACGACCTGGGCTTCGCCGTGGACCTCGGCGGGATGCAGGCGGCGGCGAACCCGCTCAAGATCCCCCTGTCCGGGCCCGCCGCGGGCCTGGTCACGCGCGGCTACCACCTCGCCTCGCTGCCGGGAAACCGGGTGCGGGTGCTCACGGACTGGGTGCTCAACGCGGTGCTGCCCCGCCAGTCGGTGCAGCTCGGGCTGGTGCCGAAGGTCGCCGTGCCACTGGACACGGCCTCCCCGGAGACGGCACGTCTTCCGCAGTGATCACCGCCCGGAGACGGTCGGCCCGTAGGGGCCGACCACCTCCCGGTGCCACCAGGCACCGGCGGCGCGCCGCTCCCGGGGCGTGGTGAAGCGGTAGCGGTAGAGCCGCGCCCGGACGTGCGCGGGCGGCGTGTCGGGGAACGGGTTGTGACGCAGGAGCCGCACGGTGTCCGGATCGTTGGCGACCAGCCGGGTGAGCAGCTGCGTGAACCAGGGGCGGGCGTAGCCGGGCGAGAGGGCGGCGAACCACATCAGCCAGTCGAGCCGCAGGTGGTAGGGGGCGAACTGGCGGGGCAGCCGCCGGACGTCGCCGGGTTTCCCCCGGAAGCCGTACTCGCGCCACACCGCCCCTTCGGTGAGGCGCTCGGCGTCCGTGCCCTCGATGACGACCTCGTACCGCGTCCGCGTCACGCTGCCGAAGGCGCCGTAGGTGTTCACCAGGTGGTAGGCGTTGAACGAGCGGTTCATCTCCTGGCGGTGGGAGAGCAGATTGCGTACCGGCTGGTAGCTGAGGATCGCCACGCACCCGGTCACCGCGACGACGAGCACGGCGAACCACACCGGGGTCGCGCCGTGCGCGGGGGCGGGGGAGAGGAACGCGGTGTCGACGGCGGGGACGGCGAGCAGGATCGTCAGCCAGTTCAGCCAGGCGAAGTTGCCGGACGCCACGAGCCACAGCTGCGTGATGACGATGCCCGCCGCCGCCAGGCCCGCGACGGGCTGCGGCGCGAGGACGAGCACCGGCAGGACCAACTGGGCCCCGTGGCTGGCCGCCACCTCCACGCGGTGCAGCGGCTTGGGCAGGTGGTGGAAGTACCAGCTCAGCGGGCCGGGCATCGGCTGGGTCTCGTGGTGGTAGTACAGACAGGTCAGGTCCCGCCAGCAGCGGTCGCCACGCCACTTGATCAGCCCCGCGCCGAACTCCACCCGGAACAGCAGCCAGCGCAGGAGCAGCAGCGTGAGCAGCGGGGGCGCTACGGTGTCGTTGCCGAGGAACGCCGCGAGGAAGCCGGCTTCCAGCAGCAGCGACTCCCACCCGAACGCGTACCACGTCTGCCCCACGTTGACGATCGACAGGTAGAGCGCCCAGGGCAGCAGCCACAACGGGACGGTCGCCCACAACGGCACGAGGTCACCGAGGCCCGCGAGCAGCGCGGCGGACAGTGCCGCACCGCCCCAGGCCACACCGGCGAACAGCCGGTCCGAGTAGTGCCACTGGAAGAGGCCGGGGGCGGCACGGAAGGGCACGCGTGCGACGTAGGCGGGGACGGGCGTCATGCCGTGCGCCCCGATCAGCGCGCGGAACTGCGTCGCCGCCGAGACGAACGCGACCAGGTACACCAGCGCCAGCCCGCGCTGGAAGACGCTTCGTGCCAGCCAGTACTCGGGCGCCGCGAACCACTCCATAGCGGACATGAGTACCACTCGGCTGGCCGGACGTGCGCGGGTCGGACGTGTGCCGTACGCGCGTGAGCGGCCGTGCGGGCACGGCCGCGGGCCCCGCGGTCAGCGCTCCAGTACCAGGGCCTGCCCCTGCCCCACTCCGATGCACAGCGCCGCCAGGCCGGTGCCCGAGCCCGCTTCGGCGAGCTGGTGGGCGACCGCCCCGGCGATGCGCGCACCGGAGGCGCCGAGCGGGTGCCCGACGGCGATGGCGCCGCCGCGCGGGTTGACCTTCGCCGGATCCAGCTCCGGCCACTCGGCCAGGCAGCCGAGGGCCTGGGCCGCGAACGCCTCGTTGAGCTCCACGGTGTGCAGGTCCGCAAAGCCCCGCCCCGCCTTGTGCAGCGCCCGACGGACGGCGTCGACCGGGCCCAGCCCGAACAGTTGCGGCTCGATACCGGTGACGGCGGAGGCCCGCACACGGGCGAGCGGTTCCCGGCCGACGGCGCGCAGACCGGCCTCGTCGGTGAGCAGGAGGGCGGCCGCGCCGTCGTTGAGCGGGGAGGAGTTCCCGGCGGTCACGGTGCCGCCCTCCGCGCGGAAGACGGGCCGGAGCCTGGCCAGCGCCTCGACGGAGGTGGCGTCCCGGACGGTTTCGTCCCGCTGGAGGTCGACGCCCTCGTACGGCACGACCTCGGCGTCGTACGAGCCGTCCTTCCACGCCCGCGCCGCCTTCTCGTGGCTGGCCAGGGCGAAGGCGTCCTGCTGCGCCCGGGTGATGCCGTGCCGTTCGGCGACGAGTTCGGCGCCCTCGCCGAGGGAGACGGTCCACTCGGCCGGCATCCGCGGGTTGACCATGCGCCAGCCCAGCGTGGTCGAGAACATGTCCGGGGCCCCTGCGGGGAAGGCCCGTTCCGGTTTGGGCATCACCCAGGGGGCGCGGCTCATCGACTCCACCCCGCCGGCGAGGATCACGGACGCGTCGCCCGTCGCGACCGCGCGCGCCGCCTGGACCACGGCCTCCAGCCCGGAGCCGCAGAGCCGGTTGACCGTGGTGCCGGGAACGGACACGGGCAGCCCGGCCAGCAGGACGGCCATGCGGGCCACGTCCCGGTTCTCCTCGCCGGCGCCGTTGGCGTTGCCGAGGACGACGTCGTCGATCCGCGCCGGATCCAGGGCGGGGGAGCGGTCCACCAGGGCGCGGACGACGTGCGCGGCCAGGTCGTCGGGCCGCACGCCGGCGAGCGCGCCCCCGTACTTGCCCACCGGGGTGCGCACGGCGTCGACGATGTACACATCACGCAGGCGATCGTTGGTCATGTCGGCGATCGTGTCAGGGGTCCGCGCGGCTTGGCCAGTGCCGGTGCACATCGTTGCCGGTGCGGGGTGACACTCCGGCGGGGTCCGCCCGATGTGTGCCCGGCGGCCGTAGCGTGGCCGCATGCGTGTCCTGGTCACCGGCGGAGCCGGGTTCATCGGCTCCCACATCGTTGCGGCGCTGCGCGCCGCGGGTCATGAGGCGGTCGTCTTCGACGTCGCCGCACCGAAGGACGGGGAGGAGGGCGAGCTCCGGGGCGACGTACGGGACCCCGACGCCGTCGCCCGCGCACTCACCGGAGTGGATGCCGTCAGCCACCAGGCGGCGATGGTGGGGCTCGGCAAGGGCTTCGCGGACGCCGCCGCGTACGTGGGCGTCAACGACCTCGGGACGGCCGTCCTGCTGGAGCAGATGGCGCGGGCGGGAGTGGGCCGCCTGGTCCTCGCGGGCTCCATGGTGGTGTACGGGGAGGGTCGCTACGTCTGCCCGGACCACGGCCTCGTCCGGCCGGGCCCGCGGTCGGCGGCGGCACTGGCGTCGGGCCTCTTCGAGCCGCCGTGCCCGGAGTGCGGGGCCGAGCTGCGGCCGGGGCTCGTCGAGGAGGACGCGCCGGTCGACCCGCGCAACGTGTACGCCGGCACCAAGCTCGCGCAGGAGCACCTCGCGGCCGCCTGGGCGCGGGCGACCGGCGGCCGGGCCATCAGCCTGCGCTACCACAACGTCTACGGCGCGGGGATGCCGCGGGACACGCCGTACGCGGGCGTCGCGTCCTTCTTCCGCTCCGCCCTGGAGCGGGGGCTGCCCCCGCAGGTCTTCGAGGACGGCGGCCAGCGCCGGGACTTCGTCGAGGTGACCGACGTGGCGGCGGCCAACGTCACGGCGCTGGAGGCGGTGGGGGAGCGGCCGGAGGGCGAACTGCGGGCCTACAACACCGGCAGCGGCGAGCCGCACACGGTGGGCGAGATGGCCCGGGCCCTGGCCGCCGCGTTCGGCGGGCCCGCGCCGCAGGTCACCGGTGAGTACCGGCTGGGCGACGTCCGGCACATCACCGCCTCCTCAAGGCGGCTGCGGGAGGAGCTCGGGTGGCGGCCCCGGACGCCCTTCAGCAGGGGAATGGAGCACTTCGCCCGCGCGCCGCTGGGTCCCGCGGAGCGATGACGGCCCGGGCACCCGTCCGGCGGTCGGCGAACCGTCCCGCCCGGCCCCGGCGCGAGGGAAACATCCGCGTTTCGCGCGGTGATGCAGTCCGAATCAGGGCCTTTGTCCTCTTAGGGTGAGGCGGATGAACACCACCCCAACGCAGCGAGGAAGTCTGGTGCTGCCGTGTCTGGACGAAGCGGCGGCCCTGCCGTGGGTCCTGGGACGGGTGCCGCAGGGCTGGACGGCGATCGTCGTGGACAACGGCTCCACCGACGGGTCCGCGGAGATCGCCCGGGAGCTGGGGGCCCGCGTGGTGCGCGAGCCGAAACGCGGTTTCGGCGCCGCCTGTGACGCGGGTCTGCGCGAGGCCGAGACGGACATCGTCGCGTTCTGCGACTGCGACGGCTCCTTGGACCCGGCGGCGGTCGAAGCTGTCGCCGGGTCGGTGCGCGCGGGCGAGGCGGACCTCGTGCTGGCCCGCCGGGAGCCCACCGCGCGGGGCGCCTGGCCCCTGCACGCGCGGATGGGAAACCGCGCGCTGGCCCGCATGGTCCGACGCCGGACCGGCGTGCCGCTGCACGACCTCGGCCCCCTGCGGGCCGCCCGCCGCGAGGGCCTGCTGCGTCTGGGCATCAGCGACCGACGCAGCGGCTACCCCCTGGAGATGGTGATGCGCGCCGTCCGGGCGGGCTGGCGCATCCAGGAGACGTCGGTGGCCTACCAGCCCCGCACCGGCCGCTCCAAGGTCACCGGGACCTGGCTGGGGACCGCCCGTGCCGTGCGGGACATGCGGGCGGTGCTGCGATGACGACCGTGCCCGCGCAGTCGCCGCCGTCCGGCCCCACGGTGCTCGTGATCGCCAAGGAACCGGTCCCCGGACGGGTCAAGACCCGCCTCACCCCACCCTTCACGCCGCAGGAGGCGGCCGACCTGGCCGCGGCGGCGCTCGCCGACACGCTGGACGTCGTCGCGGCCCTGCCGGTGCGACGCCGGGTACTCGTCCTGGACGGACGGCCCGGCCCCTGGGTCCCCGAGGGGTTCGACGTCCGGCCGCAGGCGCCCGGCACGCTCGACGAACGGATCGCCGATGCCTTCGCCGGCTGCGACGGCCCCACGCTGCTGCTCGGGATGGACACCCCGCAGGTGACGCCGCAGCACCTCGCCCCCGTCCTCGCGGCGGACGGCTGGGCGTCGCACGACGCCTGGCTCGGCGCCGCCGCCGACGGCGGCTTCTGGTGCCTGGCGCTCGAACAGCCCGACCCGGGTCTCGTCCGCGGCGTGCCGATGTCGACGCCGCGCACCGGCGCGGAGCAGCGCGCCCGGCTCCGCGCGGCGGGCCTGCGCGTCGGAGCTCTGCCCGTGCTGCGGGACGTGGACGTGGCCGAGGACGCCGCCGCGGTCGCGGTCCGGTCGGCGGCCCTCGGCGGGCGCCGGTTCTCCGCGACGCACGCCGCCGTGCGCCGGGCGGGGGTGCGATGACGACGACCGTACCGCTGAGGGGGGATCAGCAGCTCCCCTGGCACGCCGACCCCTACGCCCGGGCCCTGGAGTCGGGTCGCGGGCCGCTGTTCCTGCGCCGCGCGGACGGCTGGCTCCTGCCGCTGGAGGTGGAACGGTGGTGTGCCGGCGCCGACGAGGCGGACCTCTCCGTGCTGCGGCGGTGCGCCGACAGCGTCATCGACCTCGGCTGCGGCCCGGGCCGGCTGGTCGCCGCGCTCGCCCGGCTCGGCCGGACCGCCCTCGGGGTCGACTCCGCGCCCGCCGCCGTGCACCGGGCGCGGGCCCTGGGCGGGGCGGCCGTGTGCCGTTCGGTGTTCGACGAGCTGCCGGACGAAGGACGGTGGGGCAGCGCGCTCCTGATGGACGGGAACATCGGGATCGGCGGAGACGTCGCCGCCCTGCTCGACCGGGTGGGCGCGCTGCTCGGCCCGGGCGGGACGCTGCTCGCCGAAGCGGCCGCCTGCGAGGTCGACGAGCAGATCGAGGTCCGGCTGCAGGACTCCGACGGCGTCTTCGGGCCCCCGTTCTGGTGGGCCCGCCTCGGAGTGGCCGCCCTGCGCCGCCGGGCCCGCGCGGCGGGCTGGCACGTGCTCGAGGAGTGGACGTGCGGAGACCGGCGATTCCTGAGTCTGCGTCCGGTCCGCGGCGGGAAGCCGGCCACCGGCCCGCGCGGAGCGGTGGTCCGGCTCCGCCGCTAGCTCACCAGCCCGTCAGCAGCAGATGGTTGACGGACAGCGCCACCGCTGCCTGGGCCGCCAGCCACCACCGGTGGTGGCGCCCGGGCAGCAGGGCCGCTCCCGGCAGCAGCCACAGGGCGAACGGCAGCCAGATGCGCTCCGTCTCCGCCTTGCTCATGCCCGACAGGTCGGCGATGAGCATGGCGAGTGCCGCTCCGAGGACGAGCACGGCCAGCGGCGACGGCGCGCGCAGCCGGGAGGCGGCCCGCCGCAGACCGGCGACACCGGCGAGGCCGACCGAGACGACCTGGGCCGCCAGGTTCCCCCACACGTAGTACCAGTAGGGCCGGATGCCCGCCGCTCCGGCGTAGTAGCGCACCCGCAGGGTCAGGTACCCCTCCAGCCACCAGAACCCGGCCAGGGTGAACACCCCCACCCACGGTGCCGCACCCAGCAGCACCCACGGCAGTGGCCGCACCGTGCGCGCGGCCACGAGGACGGCCAGCCCGATGACGGCCATCAGCGTGAGCCCGTACGACAGGTACAGGGTCCATCCGAACAGCACACCCGAACCCAGCCCGGCGAGCCACGGTCGCCGGACGGCACCGGTCGCCGCGAGCGCCAGCAGGGCCACGGCCCACGCGCTGACCCCGGTGAAGTAGCCGTCGGCGGAGGTGCCCATCCACACGGCCGCCGGTGCCAGGACGAGGAAGGGCGCCGCACGCCGTGCCGTCTCCAGCCCGGCCAGGGCGCGCACGGCCACCACGGCCGCGGCCGCCGCCGAGGCGGCGGTGACGATGCAGAAGGCGCCGGCCCAGCCGCCGCCGGACAAGCCGATCCGGTCGAGCCCGACGAAGGTGAGGAGCGCGCCCGGTGGATGCCCGGCCACGTGCGCCGGCCAGTTGTCGGGGGACTCGTAGAGGATGCGGCCGGTGAATCCGCGCAGCATGGCTCCGACGTCCTCGACCCCGTCGACCGACCGCAGGTACTCGTACTTGGTGGTCAGCCGCCCGGCGATGCCGCGTTCCCAGCCGTCGACGAGCGCCAGCGACCAGATCCACGCGAGCGAACCCGCGAACGCCGCCCAGGCCAGCGCCGGACCGCCCAGCCGCGCAGCGATCCGGGGGCCGTAGGCGATGACGAGGACGGCGACCGCCAGCGCGGCCGGGGTGCCCGGCCCCACGTGCGGTTCCCAGTACGCGTACAGCGGGGGCCAGCGGAGCCGCAGCGCCTCCGTCCGTTCCTGGACGTGGTGGCCGACGAGCGCCGCGACGGCGAACAGCAGGACGGCCGCCCCGGCCGCGTACAGGTCCTTGCGAGGTGAGGGGCACGGTTCCACGTGCTCACCGTAGGACGGAGGGCCGTGGTAACCGCGCTGGCTCGCCCGTCGTCACCGGTCGGACGGGGCTCCGGATCGTCCGGTCGCCGGCTCCCGCGTCCTGACGGCTGCGGCCGATCAGCCGCCGCCCCCCGACCTCAGGAGTGCGGTGATGGCCTCCGAGGCCCGCTCGGCGGCCGTCTGCGGGTCCGCGCCGGTCAGGACCTCCGTCTGGTACGCCTTGATCGGGTTGTCCGCCTCCAGGTCCGCCCAGGACGGTGAGTTGGGCGTCGCCCGACCGCCCTCGGCGCCCTCGGCCATGGCCTTCGCCCCCGGGTCCCCGTCCAGGGCGTCCATCAGCGTCGTCTTGCTGGGGACGTAGCTCATCGTGCGGGCGATCTCCCGCTGCCACGTGTCACTGGTGAGGGTCTCCAGGAACGCGTAACCCCCTTCGGGGTCGCGGGCGTTCTCGGGAAGGATCAGCACCGAACCGCCGGTGAAGACGGCGCCGGGCGTGCCGGCCTCGGGCCCGGGCACCGGGAAGTAGCCCAGTTCGCCCTCGAGCTCGGGGTTGAGCTCGGTGATGAGGCGGCTGTGTCCCGGCGGGGCGATGAGCTGGGCGACCTCGTTCTCGGCGAAGACCTCGCCGTGCTCGGGCTCGGCCTCGTCGCGGTCGGCCGGTGCGTCGCCGAGCGCGTGCAGTTCCTCGTAGAACTCCATGCCGCGCACCGCCTCGGGCGTGTCCAGGGCACCCTCCCAGCGGCCACTGAGCTCCACGGCGAGATCGCCGCCCTCGTCCCAGATGAAGCCCGCCAGCACGTACCAGTTCTGCCCGGGCAGGTAGATGCCCTGCTGGCCGATCTCCGGCCGGTTCAGCCGCTCGGTGATCTCCAGCCATTCCTCGCGGTCGGCGGGCGGCTCGGTGATCCCGGCCGCTTCGAAGAGGTCCTTGCGGTAGATGACGACCCGGTTGGCTCCGTAGTAGGGGATGCCGTACTGGTAGCCGTTGATCTTCCCGGGCTCCTCCAGACCCGCGATCCAGTCGTCACCGCCCAGTTCGGGCACCTTCAGGGTGAGGTTGGAGACGCCGCCGCTCGCGACGTACCGGGCGACCTGGGTGTTGCCCACCTCGATGAGGTCGGGGGCGTCGTCGGAGGCCAGTGCCTGGGAGACCTTCTCGCCGATCCCCGCCCACTCCTGCACCGTGACCTCGACCTCACGGCCCGGATGGTTCTCCTCGAAGTCCGCCACGATGCGCTGGGTCAGCTCCTCGTTGAGGCTGTTGCGCATCAGCCACACCCGCAGCGGCTCGTCGGCCTCCGCGGAGTCCGAGGGACCGCCGCAGGCGGCCATCGTGCAGGCCAGCAGCGCGGCGGACGCGCCGCGGACCAGACGTTCCCATGTGCCTTCGGGCATACCTCACCCCTTGTTCCCCGTGCCGGGGCGATGCGTGAACAGTTCTCCGTGGGGGGAGGCAGACGCAAGGATTGGCATAGACCAAGGGGCAGGTCAAGCTGACGGGACGAAATGCTGAACGGGCGGTGTCCGGCTGCGCCCCCGTCCGCCCCGCTCAGCTCGCCCCGCCCGGGGTCCGCGCGAGGCCGACGATGCCCTCCACGACGCCCAGGGCCACCAGGTCCTGCGGCCGAACCCGCAGCTCGTCCGCCGTCCTGGGCACCTCCTGCGGGGCCCGCTTGAGGATGGCCGCCGCCCACTCGGGCCCGATCACCGAGAAGTAGCTGTTCGGCGTGACCCAGGTCCGGCCGGGCGCCGCCAGCGCCAGTGCGCCGCCCGAGCCGCCCTGGCCGATGACCAGGGTCGTCACCGGCACGGGGGACTCGGCCACGGCGGCGAAGCACTCGGCGATCGCCGCCCCCGCCCCCGCCCGCTCCGCCGCCGCGTCGTTGGCGGCCCCCGGCGTGTCGACGAGCGTCAGCACCGGCGTCCCCAGCCGTCCCGCGAGCCGGACGAGCCGGGCCACCGTCCGGAAGCCCGCCGGACGCGTGGGCGTGCCCAGCTGCGCGGCGTACGCCACCGTCCGTCCGAACCGCTCCCCGAACCCGCAGCGCACGCCTGCGTCCACCCCGCCGCAACGGTCCCCGCTCAGCTCCTCCCGCACGCCGAAGTGGACGTCGAGATAGGCGTCCGCCCGGGGACGACGGGCTGCGCGCGCCCCGCGCACCGCGGCCCAGCCGCTGTCCGGGAGACGGGCGTCACCGAGCGCCGCCGGGGGCCGGGCGGGCCCCGCCGCGGGCCGGGTCAACAGACCCAGCCAGCGGCCCACGGCCGTCCGCAGCTCCCCCGGTGCCACGATCCCGTCCACGTGCCCGGTGCCGAGCTGGCCCTCCGCGCTGTACGCCGCCGGGTCCGCGTCGGCGGGACGTACCCGGGAGCCGGCGAACCCCACCTGCGCGCCGGGAAGGGCCAGGACGACGTCGGCCCCCGCGCCCAGCGTCGCCCAGCCACCGCCCGTCGCCGGATCCCGGACGACCGCCACCTGGGCCAGCCCGTCCGCACGGGTGAGCGCCGACTGCCGTGCCACGCGGTGGAGTTGGCTCAGAGCGCGCATGCCCTCCTGCATCCGGCTGCCGCCGGTGGCGATGAGGGAGACGACGGGCAGCCGCAGCGCGCGCGCCCGGACGTGGGCGAGCTCCAGGAGATCGCCGGTCCGCTGCCCGAGCGAACCCCCCAGGAACCCGAAATCGAAGGAGATCAGCACCGCCTCGACCTCGCCCACGCGGCCGGTTCCGCAGACGACCGCCTCCCGTTCCCCGGTCCGGTCCCGGGCGCGGGCCAGCGCCTCGCCGTAACCGGCCCAGCCCAGCGGCCCGTCGTCCCGGGGGGCCGCCGCACCCGTGGACGGTGCGCCGGACAGGCCCCCGGGGCCGTCCGGCGGGGCGTCGAACGCGTGGAAGTCGTCCGTGACCAGGGCGAGCGCGGCCCGTGCGGACGCGGGATCCTCCCGGCGGCTCACCCGAGCTCCCGCTTCATGACCTTCCCCATGTCGTTGCGCGGCAGGGCCGCGACGAACCGGACGACGCGTGGCCGCTTGTGGGGTGACAGTTGCGCGGCGACCTGCTCGGCGAGCTGCTCCCCGTCCGGCGGGGAGGCCTCGTCCACCGGGACGACCCAGGCGACGACACGCTCCCCGAGATCGGGGTCGGGCTCACCCGTCACCGCCGTTTCGCGCACGCCCGGACACTCGAGCAGGACGTTCTCGATCTCCCCGGCGCCGATCTTGTAGCCGCCGCTCTTGATGAGGTCCGTCGAGCTACGGCCGACGATGCGGTAGTAGCCCTCGGCGTCACGCGTCGCCATGTCGCCGGTGCGGAACCAGCCGCCGTCGAAGGCCTCGGCCGTCGCGTCGGGACGGTTCAGGTACTCGGTGAACAGGCTGGGGCCGCGCACCTGCAGCTCTCCGACGGTCTCGCCGTCACCGCCCTCGATCCGCTCCCCCTTCTCGTCCACGAGCCGCACGTCCACCCCGGGCAGCGGCACTCCGACCGTGCCGGGCCGGGACGGCCCGTCCACGCGGGTGCTCGTGTTCATGAGCGTCTCCGTCATGCCGTAGCGCTCGATCACCCGGGCCCCGGCGGCGGCCCGGATCCGCTCATGGTCGCGCAGCGGGAGCGCGGCCGAACCGGACACCAGCAGCCGGGCGCTCCGCAGCGCCGAGGCCACCGCGGCGTCCTGGCCGGCCGCCTCGGCGAGCCGGTGGTACATCGTGGGAACGCCGAAGAACATGGTGCCGCCCTGCTCGGTCAAGCCCCGGGCGACCCCGTCGACGGAGAACCGGCCCAGGTGGCGGACGGTCCCGCCCCGGCGCAGCGGGCCGAGCGCACCGAGGATCAAGCCGTGGACGTGGAACAGCGGCAGGGCGTGCACCAGGACGTCCTCGTCCGTCCACCGCCAGGCCTCGGCCACGTCGTCCAGCGTGGCCGCGATCGCGCGACGGGACAGCACCACGCCCTTCGGAGCACCGGTGGTCCCCGAGGTGTAGACGATGAGAGCGGCGCGGTCGTCCCGGCCGGGCTCCAAAGCGGCGGGCACCGGGGCACCGCCCTCGGGCCGCTCGGTGACGACCGTCAGCCGCTCCTGTCCCGCCGCCACCTCCGGTAGCTCGTCCTCGGGCCCGGTGAGGAGGAGGTCCGGGGCGCAGTCCGCCAGAACGTGGGCCAGCTCGCGCTCGCCGCTGCGCGGATTGAGAGGCACCACGGGGACGCCCGCCAACACGGCCGCCACGACGCCGACCACCGTGGCGGGCGTCGGCGTCGCCCACACGGCCACCCGGTCGCGTCCGGCCAGCTCCGCGGCGAGCGCGCCCGTGGCCTCGCGCAGCCTCGGATAGCCGATGACCTCGTCGCCGAAGCACAGGGCCGGTGCGGCCGCTTCCTTGCCGAGCGCGGGAAAGAGGGCAGACACGCGGGCTCCTTCGCTGGGTGATCTCCTGGCTCACGATCTCATCAGCGAAGCCGTCGTGCGGCAAGGGCGGGAGGTGCCCGGTGTGATCAGCCCGCGAAGGCCTGGGGGAGAAGTGTGGTGAAGGGTTCGGTGGCGTCGGCGACGCCGCGCGCGTACGGCGCGTCGAAGTGCCAGATCAGGAAGAGCAGGAAGGCGATCAGGGCGCTGAAGAGGCCCGCCAGGAGCAGCTCGCGCGCCGTACGGCCGATCTGGAGGGCGAAGACCATGCCGACGACCACCAGAGCTCCGGCGATGAGGCCGAACCACACCACGCCCGGCATCGTCGAACCCGCGCTTTGGCCACGCGCGGTACGTGCCTCGTCGGCGGCCGCCACCTGGTCGACGAGGCCGGGGTAGGCGTGCGACTCCAGCGTCGTGCCGGGTTCGAATCCGGTGACACCGGTGCGCACGCGGTGGAACAAGGTGTCGCCCCTCGCGGTGAGTTCGCCCTGGGCGTTCATCTGCGGCCACTCCTTGCCGACGGTGTACGCGACGTAGGCGTCCACGTCGGAGCGCACCTGGTCGCGGACCGGATCCGGGTACGCCTCGACGCGTTCGTCGATCTCGTGCAGGGCCTGTGCCTCCAGCCGCACCCACTCCGTGGCCCCGTCGCGTGCCTCCCAGACGCCCGCGATGGCCAGACCCAGCACGATGGCGTACACGACTCCGATCATCATGATCAGGTACTCGATCACATCGGGGGTCTGGGAGATGTCCTCCGATTGCTCCTCCGGGCCGGCCCGGCGTTCGCGCCCGCGCTGCCAGATCACGACACCGGCGAGGACGAGGGCACAGGACGAGGTCATGGCCAGCGCGAGCATGAGCCAAGCGGACAAGGAACCTCCAGGTGGGGCGGGCGGGACCGGCGGGGCGGGCGGGGCGGGACTACTCGGAGCGGGAGGTCGGGGCGCCGGAGCGGGGGCGCAGGGCGGCTGCGGCCAGGACGGCGGGCGCGACGATCAGCAGCATCCGGCTCGTCGTGGACAGGCTGGGCTCGGGGAGTTCACGGGCCGCCGAGGCGTAGGGGGGCCCGACGAGTCGCTGTTCGGGCTCCGGAGCGGCGGGAGGGGTCGGCTCCGGCTCCGGCTCCGGCTCCGGCTCGGGTTCGGGCGCGGGCGGCGGGGCGGGCGGGGGCTCCGGCGGCGCTGGTGGCGGAGGCGGTTCCAGAGGTGGTGGCGCGGGCGGCGGTTCCGGAGCGGGCAGGGGCGGCGGGGGTTCGGGAGCCGGTGGGGCGGGGGGCCTCACCGAGCGGCACAGGCTCTCGATGGACTCACCGGCCCGCGCTCGCTCCATGAGGTCGCGCACCGAGCCGTCGCCCCCCGCGAAGGCGCAGGAGTCGAAGGGGGACACAGCCGAGGCCGATGAGGCGCCGCTCCACAGCAGCAGCCCGATCACGAATGCGGCCACGCCGGTGCGGTCCCGAAGATCTCCCATGGGGCGATCGTGCGCGCTGCCGAACCGGCGCACTGCTCCAAGCGGGCTAAATCCCCGGTTCTGATGAAAATCAGCAGAGAAGGGTTACCTGCCACGCACCTGGGGGGCCGGACGCGAGGCTCCTACTCCTCCCCGCGCTTACGCCGCTTGCGCTGCTGCCGCCGCCCACGGCTGAAGAGCCATCCCGCCGGCGGGTCGTCCGCTCGCCAGGGCTGTGGCTCGGGAGGGCTGTTCTTCCACCGCTCCCTCAGCATCCGCGTGCGGGCGGCGGGCTCGCGCACCTGAGCGTCACGGATGAAGCGCTCATCGAGCTCCAGATCGTCCCACTCGTCCCCGCGGCTCTCGTCTCTGTCCTGCGGCTCGGGCTCCACGGCAGCCTCCCGTCCGACGGATCGCCTCCCAGTCCCTCTACAACGCCCAAGGGACGCGAATCATTCCCGAGGTCTCCGATGGGGCAGGTCGCGACACTCGGTGACTCCCTGTTGCTCCTTGTGAGAGCGGTGGGCGGTGGTGGCGGTGGGCGAGGGAGGGGGTTCGGGCCTGCCTCGGGCCGGACCCTTCCCCGGTTGATCGAGTCTCCCGCAGGCAAGTAGTCCACCGATGCGTGGTTCTGTCGCTCCATTGAGTGATTGGCCGTCATTTCCCTCGTGTGTGCCGGTACATGCGGGATCTTCTGTCGTTCACGCAAGGAAAGAGCACATGACTTTTGGCATGGACACTTCTCGAACGGGTCGGGCGCTGCTACGACAGATGCCACAGGCGTTCCTCCATGTCCCCCACCACGGGAGGTTTTGTGAGACTGTCCAGATTCGCGTCCGTTTCGGCCACCGTGGCAGCGCTCCTCGCTCTCACCGGCTTGAGCGGAGCCACCGCCACCGCCCAGGAAGCATCCGTCAACTACGTCGCCCTCGGCGATTCCTACTCCTCCGGCGTCGGTGCCGGCAGCTACGAGGCGGGCGACTGCAAGCGCAGCACCCGCGCCTATCCGCACCTGTGGCGCAACGCCAACGCCCCGACGTCCTTCTCCTTCACCGCCTGTTCGGGTGCGCGCACCCCGGACGTGATCAACAACCAGCTCGGTCCCCTCAACTCCTCGACGACCCTCGTCAGCATCTCGATCGGCGGCAACGACGCGGGTTTCGCCGACGCCATGACCACCTGCGTACTGGAAAGTGAGAGCGCCTGCGTCGCACGCGTCGAGCAGGCCCGCGCCTACATCAACAACACCCTCCCGTCCCGCCTCGACGCGGCGTACGACGCCATCCGGGCCAAGGCCCCCAACGCGCACGTCGTCGTGCTCGGTTACCCGCGCATGTACCAGCTCAACGGAAGTTGCTGGTTCGGCATCAGCGAGCGGTCGCGCGCGGCCATCAACGCCGCCTCCGACGACCTGAGCGAGGTCACCGGCAAGCGCGCCGCCGACCACGGCTTCACGTACGGCGACGTCCGTGGCGCCTTCACCGGCCACGAGATCTGCTCCTCCGCGCCCTGGCTGCACAGCGTGACCTGGCCGGTCGGCGACTCCTACCACCCGACCGCGGCCGGCCAGTCCGGCGGCTACTACCCGGTGATGGAAAGCCTGGCCTGACACCGGCGCACCGCGGAACGCCCGTCGTCGCGGTGCGGCCCCGACAGCATCGGGGCCGCACCGCGGTCGCGCGTCACGCACCGCGCTCACGCAGCTCGACGAGGCCCGCCAGTTCGGCGTCGGTGAGTTCGGTCAGCGCCCCCTCACCTCCCCCGAGCACGGCGTCGGCAAGGCCCCGCTTGCGCGCGAGCAGCTCCGCGACACGGTCCTCGACGGTGCCCTCGGCGACCAGCCGGTGCACCTGGACGGGCCGCGTCTGACCGATCCGGTACGCCCGATCGGTGGCCTGGGCCTCGACCGCCGGGTTCCACCAGCGGTCGAAGTGCACCACGTGCTCGGCGCGCGTGAGGTTCAGTCCGGTACCCGCGGCCTTGAGCGAGAGCAGGAAGACGGGCACCTCACCGTCCTGGAAGCGACGGACCATCTCCTCCCGCCGGGCCACCGGGGTGCCGCCGTGCAGGAGCAGTACGGGCACGCCCCGGGCCGCCAGGTGGGCCCGGAGCAGCCGGGCCATCCGCACGTACTGGGTGAAGACCAGGGTCGCAGCCCCTTCGGCGAGGACCGTGTCGAGGAGTTCGTCGAAGAACTCCAGCTTCCCCGACCGGCCGGAGAGCCGCCCCCGTTCGCCGACCGTGGGGCCGGGCTCCTCCTTGAGGTACTGCGCGGGGTGGTTGCAGATCTGCTTGAGGGATGTCAACAGCTTCACCACGAGCCCGCGCCGCGCCATCCCACCTGTGCCGGAGACGGACGCCAACCCCTCCCGCACGGCGGCCTCGTACAAGCCCGCCTGCTCGGTCGTCAGAGGCACCGCGTGATCCGTCTCCGTCCTGCGCGGCAGTTCCGGGGCGATGCCCGGGTCAGATTTTCGGCGACGCAGCAGGAACGGCCGCACCGTCCGCGCCAGCGCGGCGGTCGTCGCGGGGTCGCGACGCCCCTCCACGGCGTCCGCGTAGCGCTGCCGGAAGGCGGGCAGCGGACCGAGCAGGCCCGGGGTCGTCCAGTCGAGGATGGCCCACAGCTCCGAGAGGTTGTTCTCCACCGGGGTACCGGTCAGCGCGACGCGGGCGGCCGACGGCACCGTTCGCAGCGCCCGGGCCGTGACGGAGAAGGGGTTCTTCACGTGCTGGGCCTCGTCGGCGACGATGAGTGACCAGGGGCCGGCGGCCGTCAGCCGCTCCGCGTCCCGCCGCATCGTGCCGTATGTCGTCAGGACGAACTCGCCGTCGCGCACTCCGTCCAGACGCCGGTCACGCCCGTGGTAGCGGCGGACCGGGGTCTGCGGCGCGAACCTCTCGATCTCTCGCCGCCAGGTGCCGAGCACGGAGGCCGGGCACACCACGAGCGTCGCCCCGGCCGTGCCCGGCAGCGTGTGCCGGTGGAGATGGAGGGCGATCAGCGTCACGGTCTTGCCGAGGCCCATGTCGTCGGCGAGGCACACCCCGAGACCGAGCGCCGTCATGCGGTGCAGCCAGCGGAACCCGTGCAGCTGGTAGTCGCGCAGCGTAGCGGCCAGGCCCGGAGGCCGGGACGGTTCTGCGGTTGTGGACGGCATGCTCTCCGGGGCGGCGAGGCATGCCCGCAGGTCCTCCAGAGCCCCGTCGGCCCGGACCTCCACCCGCTCGCCGCGCTCCTCCACGGAACCCGCCAGCACATGTCCGAGTGCTTCGACGGCCCCCATGGCACGGCCCTGGTGACCGGCGCGGCGCCGGATCTCGTCGAGGTCCAACAGCACCCACCGGTCGCGCAGCCGCACCAGTGGTCGGCGGGACTCCGCCAGCGCGTCCAGCTCCGCCCGGGTCAGCTCCTGGTCACCGACGGCGACACGCCAGCGGAACGCGTACCACGAGCCGGAGGAGAGGAGGGGACCGCCGGTCCCGGCGGCCGCCGACGCCGCCCGGGGCTCGATGACGCCCCGGGCCGTGACCGGACGGACCAGGTCACGCGGCCAGTGCACGTCGACCCCGGCGGCTGCGAGAGACCGCCCGACGGCGGGGGAGAGCAGTCCGGTGACGTCCCCATCGGTCAGTTCGACGGCGCCTGGGACCGCGCTGTGGAGCAGGGGCGCCAGCGGCTCCCAGGCGGCGACCGCCCGGCGCAGGGCCGGCCGGATGTCCGTACGGGCACGTGGGCCGAAGCCGTGCACGGCCCGCGTGCCTGCCCACACGTCTGCGGCGTCGGCGACGACCGTGGGCCCGTCATGGCTGTGCACCTGGAGTACCGCGCGGCAGCGGGCGCCGCCCTCTCCGTCGTCCGCCGTGGGCACCTCGACGCGAAGGGACAGCCGCACCCCGGGCTCGTGCTCGGCGGCCACGTCGGTGGCCCGCGCCCGACGTTCGCGGGCCCGCTGTGAAGCGCGCGCGGAAACGGACGGGCCACGCGCGGACGGCGCCGCGGCGGGTGGAGCTCCCAGGCCCTCGGCGACGGCGCCCAGGAACGCCCGCAGCAAGGGCAGCGGCTCGGGAAGGAGCGGTGGGTGTCCGGTGGGCGAGCGTGGGGCGGCACGGGCGGATGACGGCATCGTGTCGGCCAGTTCCCGCAGCCTGTGGGCGTCGGCGTCATGGAGCGGCCCGGCCGGCCCGGTGTCGTGCGGCTGCGCGTCGACGCCGGACAGCAGCCGCCCCCGGGCGGCGAGCTGAAGCGCCAGCAGCGCCGCGGCTCCCCAGAAGGCGGCCGAGGACCGGGCCGGGTCCTCCGCCTCCCGGGGAGCCGCAGCCGCCGCACGCGCGCGGGTGAGGACGGGCAGGGCCTCGGCAGCGGTGAGCCGGAGGGCGGGTACGGATCGGAGGGCGAGGGTGCCGTCCGCCTCGGGGAGGGCGACCGTCAGCTCAGCCAGATCCTTCGGCTCCGACCCGCCCGGGACGGAGCCGTCCGGGTGCCAGAAGGCGACGGTCGACGTCAGCGGGGGATCGGCGGGGAGGAAGGAGACCGCGCAGCCGCTCAGGGAGGTGGCCCGGGTGCGGGCGACGGAGGCGGCGAAACCCATTCTCGCCTCCGACACGAGTACGTTCGGGTGGTAGACGCTACAACACGAGCGGTAGGAGCGGCCGCGCGGTCCGCCGTCCCTCCACGGCACCGGGGCGGGCGAGGGAACGCGATACGCCGCGACCGCGTTCTAGTAGGCAGGCGGCCGGACCGTCCGCCTGCGTCGAGGAGGCGAAGAGACATGAGCACACGAGCGAAGGTCGCGGTAGGCGGGGTCGCCATCGGCCTCCTGCTGCTGCTGGTCGGGCTGCCCCTGTGGGCCGTGCTGCTGATCGTGGTGGGAGTCCCGGCAGTCGCCTACCTGGCACTGGACCCCTCCCAGCGTCGGCGGCTGCGTCGCGTCAACCGCAGGGAGCTGGGCAGGTAGCGGCTGCTCCCGCCCGTCCTTCGGCGGTGCGGGCGGGCCCGTGCGTGCGCGGACGGCTCGCACGGCCCCGATGGCGCTTGCGGCGCGCGGGTTCAGGACCGTTCGGCGAGGGCGAGGAAGCGGGCGTCCTCGTCGACGTAGGACACCAGGCGCCAGCCGGCGGCTCGAAGCAGCGGACGCAGCCGGGGCTCGGCCCGCAGGTCGTCCGGCGTCAGGACTCTGCCGTGGCGGGCGGCCAGTGCCGCTCTGCCTACGGGATGGAACAGGGCGAGCCGCCCTCCCGTGGTCGTGACGCGTGCCAGCTCCGCCAAGCCCGCTGCCGGGTCGGACAGGTGTGTCAGGAGCCCTGCCGCGAACACCGCGTCCAGCGTGCCGTTGCGCAGCGGCAGCCGCTCGGCGTCGGCCAGCAGCAGGCCGCCCGACCGGTGCCGGCCGGCGGCCGACGCCTCGGCGAGCATGGCCGGGGTGACGTCCACGCCCAGGACCGTGCCGCGGGGGCCCACGGCGGCGCGCAGATACGGCAGTGCTCGTCCGGTTCCGCACCCGGCGTCGAGCACCCGGTCGCCACTGCGGAGCAGTAGGGCGTCCACGGCGCCGGAACAGGCCGGGCCGTCGTCCGGGAAGCGGGCGTCCCATCCCGCCGCTCGTTCGGTGAAGAAGGCGCGAACGTCCGCCGCGTCGTACTGCGTCATGCGTCCATCGTCACTCATCGCAGGGCCGCGTGACCGTGTTGGGGTGGCGGTGGCATGGGTAGGGGTGCCACGACGAAGGGGGTAGGGATGGCTCTGCGCGCGCAGCTCGACTGGCTGCTTGAGGACGTGACCAAGCGGGTTCCCACGGTGCGGCACGCACTGGTCCTGTCCACTGACGGGCTGGTGACGGGGGCCAGCCAGGCGATTCCGGTACAGGACGCCGACCGGCTCGCGGCCGTGGCGTCGGGACTGCACAGTCTGGCCAAGGGGGCCGGCCACCACTTCGCCGCAGGTCAGGTGCGGCAGACGATGATCGAGTTCGACGACGGGATCCTGTTCGTGACCCCGGCGGGGCACGGTAGCTGCCTGTGCGTACTGACCACCGCTCAGGCCGATGTCGGGCTGGTCGCCTACGAGATGACCCTGTTGGTCAACCGCGTCGGGGAGCATCTTGCGGTCGCCGCGCGTGGCCGCCAGTGAGGCGGCAGGCAAAGCCGGTGCGGTCGTGGCGGGGCAGCCGACGGTTCGCTCGGCCGTGACGGGCGAGCCTGTCCCATCCTGAACAGGACTTTTTCCTGGGTTTCCACAGGTGACACGGAGCCGTGCGCAACGACCTACGGTGGTGACACACAGTGATCGGACAACAGCGGAGGACCGCCATGTCAGTGTGTGTCGACCGGCTCGACGTTCCCTCCCGGCGCCTGGTGCGCGGGGTGGCCCCGTGCGGGGGCCGGGAGGCGGCCAGGAGCGTGACCCGCGAGGAGGCCGCACGGGAACTGCGTCTCGCGCCCCGTGAGTTCGAGCTCGCCGTGGAGTTGGGGGAGGTGCGTACGGTGCCGCCCGCCCGTGCCGGGGGTCGGCGTCGGGTGTCGCGGAGCGAGGTGCTGCGGCTGCGCGCTCAGCCAGGCTTCCCTGAGGCGTTGCAGTCCCGGCTCCTGCTGGTGGGCGCCGGCGAAGGGGCCGCTCGGCTGGGCGTCACCGCAGCTCGCTTCGCCCGGCTCGCCCGTGCGGGGTGCGTCGGTCCTGTGCGATTCACGGTCAACCGCTACCGCAGGCTGGTCTGGCTGTATCGGGCCGTCGAGCTGGAGCAGTTCGCCGCCCGGCAGCCAGGTCTCCTGCACGGCGCCCTTCCACGCACGGTACGGGAGCTGGTGGCCGAGGGCGCTGACTGGCGCCCGCGCTGGTGGCGGGGCCGCCGCGTAGGGCAGCTCCTGCGTCAGGCGGAGGGGCCCTGGAGCGCCGCAGCCGTCCACGGCGCCGTTCTCACCACCGAGGTGTTGGAGGAGACGGTGCCGGACCCGGCCGAACGGCTTCTCCTTTCGGCGCTCCGGCCCCCGCTGGTGCCGGGACGCTCCGCCTCACCCTCGCTGCGGGCCGTGGCCGGGGAGATGTTCACGGCCCGGTCGCCGGAGGAGGTGCGCTGGCACCGGTTGCATCTGGCGCTGGAGCTGGCCCGGGCACGTGCCGCCGAGAGCGGCCGCCCGTCAGCCCCCGTGGGGACGGAAGAGCCCTTCCTGGACCACCGAGACCAGCAGCCGGCCCGCACGGTCGTAGATCCGCCCCCTGGCCAGCCCGCGCCCGCCGGTCGCGATGGGTGACTCCTGGTCGTAGAGGAACCACTCATCGGTCCGGAACGGCCGGTGGAACCACATGGCGTGGTCGAGTGAGGCCATGTCGAAGCCGCGTGGGCCCCAGAGCGGCTCCACGGGCACCCGCACCGCGTCCAGCAACATCATGTCGCTGGCGTAGGCCAGTGCGCAGGTGTGCACGAGAGGGTCGTCGCCCAGCGGGCCCACCGCGCGCATCCACACCGCGCTGCGCGGTTCGGCGCCGCGTACCTCGTCCTCGGTCCAGCGCAGCCGGTCGACGTACCGGATGTCGAACGGCTGCCGACGGGCCATTCGCTCCAGTGCCTCGGGCAGCTCCCCGAGGTGCTCCCTGATCTCGTCGGCCAGCTTCGGCAGCTTCTCCGGCCGGGGAAGCTCGCGAAGCGGCAGCTGGTGCTCGATGCCCGGTTCAGGCGCATGGAAGGAAGCCGTCAGATGAAAGATCGTCCTGCCCTGCTGCACCGCCACCACTCTCCGCGTGGTGAACGAGCGTCCGTCCCGTACCCGCTCGACCTGGTACACGATGGGCACGCCTGGTACGCCCGGGCGCAGGAAGTAGGCGTGCAGGGAGTGCACCGGGCGCTCGCCGTCCGTCGTGCGGCCCGCAGCCACGAGGGCCTGCCCGGCCACCTGCCCGCCGAAGACCCTCTGGAGATGCTCCTGGGGGCTGGAACCGCGGAAGATGTCGGCCTCGATCCGCTCCAGATCGAGGAGATCGACCAGCCGTTCCGCCGGGCTCTCGCTCATGGTGCTTCCCTTCCGCTCACACGCCCTGCCACTGTCCCGCCGGCCGACGCACCGGCAGGCGCACCCACGGCCACGGGGCCGGCACCGGCGTCACAGCGCACCGACCGCGGTCACCTTGACGACCGCGCGGCCCTCCGCGTCGGAGGCCGTCAGGTCCACTTCGGCCGAGATGCCCCAGTCATGGTCGCCCCGCGGATCCGCGAACGTCTGGCGGACGCGCCACAAGCCGTCCTCGGGCACCTCCTCCACCCGCAGAAGCCGCGGCCCTCGGGCGTCCGGGCCCGTCCCGAGCTCCTCGTACTCCTCGAAGTAGGCGTCGAGAGCGTCCGCCCAGGCCGCCGCGTCCCAGCCCGCTTCGGCGTCCAGCTCGCCGAGCTCGTCCACCCGGTCGAGCGCGGCCAGTTCCACGCGGCGGAACATGGCGTTGCGTACGAGCACGCGGAAGGCCCGCCCGTTCGCCGTGACGGGGCGGACGTGGTCTGCCCGTTCCTGCGCCTCCTCGGGGGTCTCGTCGGCCGGGTTCGCCAACTGCTCCCACTCGTCGAGGAGGCTGGAGTCCACCTGCCGCACCATCTCGCCGAGCCACTCCACGATGTCCTGGAAGTCCTCCGACTTGAGGTCGTCCGGCACCGTGTGCTGGAGCGCCTTGTAGGCGCCTGCCACGTAGCGGAGCACGATGCCCTCGGTGCGGGCCAGCTCGTAGAAGGAGACGAACTCGCTGAACGTCATGGCGCGTTCGTACATGTCCCGAATCACCGACTTCGGGGACAGCGGGTGGTCGCCCACCCACGGGTGCGACGCGCGGTAGAGGCCGTAGGCGTGGAGCAGCAGCTCCTCCAGCGGGCGGGGGTAGCTGACGTCCATCAGCCGCTCCATCCGCTCCTCGTACTCCACGCCCTCGGCCTTCATGGCCGCGACGGCCTCCCCCTTGGCCTTGTTCTGCTGGGCGGCGAGGATCTGCCGGGGATCGTCCAGGGTCGACTCCACGACCGAGACCATGTCGAGCGCGTAGGAGGGGGACTCCGGCTCCAACAGGTCGAAGGCGGCCAACGCGAAGGTGGACAGGGGCTGATTGAGAGCGAAGTTCTCCTGGAGGTCGACGGTCAGCCGGACGGTACGGCCCTGCGCGTCCGGCTGCGGAAGCCGTTCGACGACGCCGGCGTCCAGCAGCGAGCGGAAGATGGCGATCGTCCGCCTGATGTGGCGCAGTTGCGCCTTCCGGTCCTCGTGGTTGTCCTCCAGCAGCCTGCGCATGGCGGTGAAGGCGTCACCCGGCCTGGCGATGACGGCCAGCAGCATCGCGTGCGTCACGCGGAACCGGGAGGTCAGCGGCTCCGGTTCGGAGGCGATCAGCTTCTCGAAGGTGTTCTGGCCCCAGCTGACGAAGCCCTCCGGCGCCTTCTTCCGTACGACCTTGCGCCGCTTCTTCGGGTCGTCCCCGGCCTTGGCGAGGGCCTTCTCGTTCTCGATGACGTGCTCGGGGGCCTGGGCCACCACGAATCCGGAGGTGTCGAAGCCCGCCCGCCCGGCGCGTCCGGCGATCTGGTGGAACTCCCGTGCCCGCAGGGTGCGTACGCGGTTTCCGTCGTACTTGGTCAGCGCGGTGAACAGCACCGTACGGATCGGGACGTTGACCCCCACGCCGAGCGTGTCGGTTCCGCAGATGACCTTCAGGAGTCCGGCCTGTGCCAGCCGCTCCACCAGCCTGCGGTACTTGGGCAGCATGCCCGCGTGGTGGACGCCGATGCCGTGGCGCACGTACCGCGAGAGGTTACGGCCGAACTTCGTCGTGAACCGGAAGTTGCCGATGACGGAGGCGATCTCGTCCTTCTCCGCCCGGGTGCACATGTTGATGCTCATCAGCGCCTGCGCCCGTTCGACCGCCTGTGCCTGGGTGAAGTGCACGATGTACACCGGGGCCTGACGGGTCTCCAACAGCTCGGTGAGCGTCTCCGTCAGGCCGGTCGTGCGGTACTCGTAGCTGAGCGGCACGGGCCGGGTGGCCGAGCGGACCACCGCGGTGGGCCGTCCGGTGCGACGGGTGAGGTCGTCCTCGAAACGGGAGACGTCTCCCAGCGTCGCCGACATCAGGACGAACTGAGCCTGCGGAAGCTCCAGCAAGGGAATCTGCCACGCCCACCCGCGGTCCGGCTCGGCGTAGAAGTGGAACTCGTCCATCACCACCTGGCCGATGTCCGCTTCCCTGCCGTCCCGCAGCGCGATCGACGCGAGCACCTCGGCCGTGCAGCAGATGACGGGGGCGTCCGCGTTCACGGAGGCGTCACCGGTGAGCATGCCGACGTTCTCCGTGCCGAACAGCTTGCACAGGTCGAAGAACTTCTCCGACACCAGCGCCTTGATCGGTGCGGTGTAGAAGGTGACCTCGTCCCGGGCCAGTGCCGCGAAGTGCGCGCCGGCCGCCACCAGCGACTTACCGGACCCGGTCGGTGTCGAGAGGATGACGTTCGCCCCCGAGACCACTTCGATCAGCGCTTCTTCCTGCGCCGGGTAGAGGGTGATACCCCGCTCCTCGCTCCAGGTGGAGAAAGCCTCGAAGAGGGAATCGGGGTCGGCGTCCTTGGGCAGCTGATCGATGAGGGTCACACCCCCATACTGCCTTCCCGCACCTCCAACCGGGGAACCGGCGGTAGCCGCAAGATCAACGGGGGCTACGCTGTCCCGCACCGCGACCGGCCGGGCACGGCCCGTTCCACGGCGGTGGTGCTCAGTACAGCGATGGGGTGGGGCAGACATGATGGGACCGGCGCACTCTCTGTCGGGGGCGGCCGCCTGGCTGGGCGCGGGTGCCGTCGCCCACGCGGTCGACCGGCCGATGCCCTGGCCGGTCCTGGTGGCCGGCATGCTCATCTGTTCGGGCGCGGCCCTGGCCCCGGACCTGGATCAGAAGTCGGCGACGATATCCCGTGCCTTCGGCCCCTTCTCCCGAGGACTGGCCATCCTCATCGACCAGGTCTCGACGGTGGTGTTCAACGCCACGCGGGGCAAGGGCGAGCGGCGCCGCTCCGGTGGCCACCGCACACTGACCCACACCTGGGTGTGGGCCGTACTGCTCGGCGTCGGCTTCTCTGCCGCTGCCGCGCTCGGCGGGCGCTGGGCGGTCCTGGCGATCCTGTTCGTGCACATGGTCCTGGCCGTCGAAGGGCTCCTGTGGCGGGCGGCCAGGGTCTCCAGCGACATCCTGGTGTGGTTGCTGGGCGCGGCCGTGGCCTGGATCCTGGCGAACGTCCTCAACAAGCCGGGCAACGGCTCCGACTGGCTGTTCAGCGGAGCCGGCCAGGAGTACTGGTGGCTCGGTCTGCCGATCGTGCTGGGAGCCGTCGTGCACACGGTGGGGGACGCGCTGACCATCTCGGGGTGTCCCGTCCTGTGGCCGCTGTCCATCCGCGGCCGGCGCTGGTACCCCGTGGGCACACCGCGCTTCATGCGCTTCCGAGCCGGCCACTGGGTCGAGAACAAGGTGCTCATGCCGGCCTTCGGTCTGGCCGGTGCGGGCGGCGCCGTCTACGCTCTGGGGCTCCTCGGCTGACCGACCGGTGGTGGCGCCCGTCCCGGGGCCCTGGGGCGGGCGCCGCGACGTCAGCCGTGCCACGACCGCCACAGCGCGGCGTACGCGCCTTGGGCGGCCACCAGCTCCTCGTGGCTGCCCAGCTCGCTGATCCGCCCGTCCTCGACGACGGCGATCACGTCCGCGTCGTGTGCGGTGTTCAGCCGGTGGGCGATGGCCACCACCGTGCGCCCCTCCAGTACCCGGGCGAGCGAGCGCTCCAGGTGCCGGGCCGCGCGCGGGTCGAGCAGCGAGGTCGCCTCGTCCAGCACCAGCGTGTGCGGGTCGGCCAGCACGAGACGGGCCAGGGCGATCTGCTGGGCCTGCGCGGGTGTGATGGTCAGACCGCCGGAGCCGACCTCGCTGTCCAGTCCGTCGGGGAGCTTTCCCGCCCAGCCGTCGGCGTCCACGGCGGCGAGCGCGGCCCACAGTTGCTCGTCGGCCGCTTCCGCCCGGGCGAGCAGCAGGTTGTCGCGCAGCGAACCGACGAAGACGTGGTGCTCCTGGTTGACGAGCGCGACGTGCTCGCGCACCCGTTCCGCCGTCATCGCTCCCAGTTCGGCCTCGCCGAGCGTCACCGAGCCCTGCCGAGGGGCGTACACGCCGGCGAGCAGCCGCCCGAGTGTGGACTTGCCCGCGCCGGACGGCCCGACCAGGGCCACCCGCGCGCCGGGTTCGACGGACAGGGTGATGTCGTGCAGGACGTCGGCGGCGCCCTCGCCGTATCCGAACCGTACGGTGTCGGCCCGCAGATCCCGTCCGCGCGGGTCGGCCGCCGCGTCGCCCGGCTCGGGCTCGATCTCCCGCACGCCGACCAACCGCGCCAACGAGACCTGGGCCTCCTGAAGCTCGTCGTACCACCGCAGGATCAGGCCGATCGGTTCGACCAGCATCTGGGCCAGCAGGGCGCCTGTGGTCAACTGCCCCACGCTCAGCCAGCCTTCCAGCACGAAGACGCCGCCGAGTACGAGGACGCCGGCCAGGATCAGGAGGTGGGTGAGGTTCACGACGGGGAAGAGGATCGTGCGCAGCCATTGGGTGTATCGCTCCCAGGCGGTCCACTCCCGGATCCGCCGGTCCGACAGCGCGACCCGGCGTGCGCCCAACCGGTGTGCCTCCACGGTACGGCCCGCGTCGACGGTCTCGCTCAGGGCGGCGGCCACGGCGGCGTATCCGGCGGCTTCGGAGCGGTAGGCGGCAGGCGCTCTCCGGAAGTACCAGCGGCAGCCCACGTACAGCAGGGGTGCGGCGATGAGGGCGGCCGCGGCCAGCGGGGGCGCCGTGACCACCAGCCCGCCCAGGAGCAGCACGGCCCACACCACACCGATGAGCAGCTGCGGTACCGCTTCCCGCATGGCGTTCGTCAGCCGGTCGACGTCGGTGGTGATCCGCGACAACAGGTCACCGGTGCCCGCGCGTTCGAGTACGCCGGTCGGCAGGCGGACGGAGCGCACCAGGAAGTCCTCGCGCAGGTCGGCCAGCATCCGCTCGCCCAGGACGGCACCGCGCAGCCGGACCTCCCGCACGAACACGGTCTGAACGGCGAGTGCGACGGCGAACAGCGCCAGCACCCGGGGGAGACCGACGTCCCGCGCCCCTTCGGAGAGGTTCTCCACGACGCCACCGAGCAGGAAGGGCCCGGCCATCGAGGCGAGGACCGCCACCGCCTGCGCCGTGACCAGTACGGAGAACGCCCTGCGGTGCCGCCTGACGAGTTCCCGTACATAGTGCCGGACGGTGGCCGGCGAGCCCACGGGAAGCGTGGTGACCTCCTCGGGCCCCGCCGGGTCGTAGGCCGGGGCTTCGACGCCGATCATGCGGTCTCCCTCTCCTCGTGTGCGGTGTCCACTTCGCCGGGGAGCGTGCGGTGGCCGCCGGACTCCCGGCTGCCGGGTGTGGCGTCGGAACCGTGCGGGGTGGTCTCGTCGTGCAGCGGTTCCCTGCTGACGACCGCGCGGTAGGTCGCCTCCGTCCGCAGGAGCTCCCGGTGCGTGCCGCTGGCGGTCACGGTGCCTCCGGACAGCAGGACCACGCGGTCGGCCCGGTCCAGGACCAGCGGCGAGGAGGTGAGGACGACCGTCGTCCGGTCCGCGCGCAGCCGGATCATCGACTCGGCGATCCGCGCCTCGGTGTGGGCGTCCACCGCGGAGGTCGGCTCGTCCAGCACGAGGACGGGAGGGTCGGCGATCAGGGAGCGGGCCAGCGCCAGTCGCTGACGCTGGCCACCGGAGAGCGACCGGCCGCGTTCGGTGATGCCCACCGCCATCGGGTCGGCGTCCGGGCCGGCGGACCTGCCGAGAGCGCGGAGCACGTCCGCGCACTGTGCGGCGTCCAGAGCCCGCTGGTGCGGTACGGCACCGGAGCCGGGCACGTCCAGGAGGTCACGCAGGGTCCCGGAGAGCAGGACGGGGTCCTTGTCCTGGACGAGGACGGCCGCGCGGGCCGCAGCGAGCGGTACCTCGTCCAGCGCGACGCCGCCCAACAGCGCGGACGCCTCACCGGCGGTGTCCGGAGCGTGGCCGCCCAGACGGTCGGCCAGACGTCCGGCCGCGTCCGGGTCGCCGCTCACCACGGCGGTGCACTCCCCGGCCCGGGCCAGCAGTCCGGTCTCGGGGTCGTAGAGATCGCCCGCCAGGAGGGTGTCCGGGGGGTGGGTGGCGGCCTTGGCCGTCCGCCGCAGGGCGAGGACGCGGGCCGCGCGCTGTGCCGACGGCCGGGAGAACGACCAGGCCATGGCGAACTCCTGGAAGAGCCGCAGCGGGAACATGAGGAAGAGCACGGCTCCGTACACCGTCACGAGTTCGCCTACGGCCATCTGCCCCGCGGCGGCCAGGGTCGCGCCCCGCCACACCACGACGACGAGCAGCAGGCCCGGCAGCGCCACTTGCACCGCTTCGATGAGTGCCCACATGCGGGCGGTGTGCACGGACGCGCGCCGCACCTCCTGAGAGGCCCGCCGGTACCGCCCGAGGAAGAGCTCCTCACCGCCGATGCCGCGCAGCACCCGCAGCCCGGCGACGGTGTCGGCGGCCAGTTCGGTCGCCCGCCCGGCCTTGTCCCGCTGGGCGTCCGCACGGCGGGTGGCCACCGGTAGGAGAGGAAGAACGGTCAGGGCGAGGAGCAGCACGCCGAGCACCACCAGCAGTCCGAGCCGGGGTTCGTACCAGACGAGGGCCGCACAGACGCCGAGAGCGCCCAGGAGGGCCGCGGAGAAGCGGGAGGTGGACTCCACGCACCAGCCGATCTTCTCGATGTCCCCCGTGGAGACCGCCACGACCTCACCGGCCGCCACTTTGCGGGTCAGGCCGGCGCCGAGTTCGGCGGTCCGCCGGGCGAGGAGCTGCTGCGTCCGGGCGGCGGCGGTGATCCAGTTCGTGACCGCTGTGCGGTGCAGCATGGTGTCCCCCACGGTCACCGCGATGCCCGTCAGAAACAGGAGGCAGGCGGCGACGGTGAGGCGGTCCGCAGAGCGGGCGACCGCCGCCTCGACGGCCAGCCCCATCACCACCGGCAGCGAGGCCACCGCGGCCATGTGGAGCGTCCCCCAGGCGAGGGACTTGAGCTGGCCGCCCAGTTGCCCCCGCCCCAGCCAGAGAAGGAATCGCAGCCCGCTGCGCACGTCGGGCACGCCGGGGTCGGCATACGGAAGGTCTCGGATCTGCATGGCGTCCCAGGGTCTGCTGAGGGCATGGGCACGGGGCGACGCGCGGCGTGGTGGTCAACCGGACCGCGGCGTGCCAAGGCTTGCCGGAATGCCGCTGGGAGGCAAAGGGTTTTTCCGCGCGCCTCAGCCGCGGCCGGCGGTGTTCCGGCCGGTGTCCAGCACCGCCAGGAGGGCACTGAGTTGCTCGCGCTGGGCGTCACCCAGAGGTGCCAGCAGGTCCTCGGCCGCCTCCCTGCGGGCCCTGCGCAGCAGGTCCACGAGGTCGCGGCCGGACGTCGTCAGCTCGATGCGGGTGACCCGCCGGTTTGCGGGGTCGGGCACGCGGCGTACCGCCTGAACGTTCTCCAGCCCGTCGACGAGGGTCGTGACGGCGCGCGGCACCACGTCGAGGCGGTGTGCGAGGTCGGCCATCCGGGGCGGCTCCGCGCAGTGGGCGACGACCCCCAGCAGCCGGGCCTGGGCGGGCGTGACTCCCAGAGGTTCCAGGTGCCGCCGCTGGGCCCGGTGCAGCCGCCTGGAGAGCCGGATGAGCTGGTCGGCGAGCGGGCTGTCGGTGGGGCCGGAGGGGTCGGAGGGGCCGGAGGGAACCATGGCCGGGAGACTAACAGGATTCAACTCATTATGAGCAAAGGTAACCATAGGTTAGGGTCGGTGCGACACGGTCGCCGTCCGGCCGTGCCGAGGACCGGCCTGAGGAGCTCATGCACCCCGAACCGCCCCGGTGGACACCCCCGTCCAGGGAGCCCGCGGACCCCCCGCCGCCCGCTCAGCTCGGGCGCATCGTGCGGCTGTTCCGGCCCTATCGCGGCAGGCTTGCCCTGGTCGGGCTACTGGTGTGTGCCGCGTCCCTCGTCACGGTCGCCTCCCCCTTCCTCCTGCGGGAGATCCTCGATGTGGCCATCCCCGAGGGCCGTACGGGGCTGCTGTCCCTGCTGGCCCTCGGCATGATCACGATCGCCGTCCTCAACAGCGTGTTCGGGGTGCTCCAGACCCTGATCTCGACCACCGTCGGGCAGCGGGTGATGCACGACCTGCGGACCGGGGTCTACGGCAAGCTGCAGCAGATGCCGCTGGCGTTCTTCACGGCCACCCGCACCGGCGAGGTGCAGTCGCGGATCGCGAACGACATCGGCGGTATGCAGGCCACCGTCACGTCCACGGCCACCTCGCTCGTCTCCAACGTGACGTCCGTGGTGGCCACCCTGGCGGCGATGCTGGCCCTGGACTGGCGGCTGACACTCGTCTCGCTGGCGCTGCTGCCGCTCTTCGTGTGGATCAGCCGCCGCGTCGGACGCGAGCGCAAGCGGATCACGACCGCCCGGCAGCAGCAGATGGCGGCCATGGCGGCCATGGTGACGGAATCGCTGTCGGTCAGCGGTATCCTCCTCGGCCGCACCATGGGCCGGGCCGACTCACTCGTCGACGGCTTCGCCGCCGAGTCCAGGCGCCTGGCGGGGCTGGAGATCCGATCCAGTATGGCGGGCCGCTGGCGCCTGGCCACCATCGGCGTCATCATGGCCGCGATCCCCGCCCTGCTGTACTGGTCGGCGGGGCTGATGCTCCAGTTCGGCGGTCCGGCGCTGTCCATCGGCACGCTCGTCGCCTTCGTGACGTTGCAGCAGGGCCTGCTGCGCCCGGCCACCTCGCTTCTCAACACCGGTGTCGACATCCAGGCGTCCCTCGCGCTCTTCCAGCGCATCTTCGAGTACCTCGACCTGCCCGTGAACCTGGCCGAACGCCCGGACCCGGTACGCCTCACCGCACCGAGGGGCGAGGTCCGGTTCGAGAACGTCTCCTTCCGTTACGCCCCCGGCGCCGCGCCGACGCTCAAGGGCATCGACCTCGCCGTACCGGCGGGCGGCCGCGTCGCGCTGGTGGGGGAGACGGGTTCGGGCAAGACGACGCTCGGCTACCTGATCGCCCGGCTCTACGACGTCACCGGCGGCCGGGTCCTGCTGGACGGGGTCGACGTGCGGGATCTCGACTTCGCCTCCCTGGCCCGGACCGTCGGCGTCGTCTCCCAGGAGACGTACCTCTTCCACGCCTCCGTGGCCGAGAATCTGCGCTTCGCCAAGCCCGGTGCCACGGATGAGGAGCTGCGGGCCGCAGCGGAGGCGGCCCAGATCCATGATCACATCGCGGCCCTGCCCGACGGCTACGACACCCTGGTCGGGGAGCGTGGCTACCGGTTCTCCGGCGGGGAGAAGCAGCGGCTGGCCATAGCCCGCACCATTCTGCGCAACCCTCCGGTGCTCATCCTCGACGAGGCGACCTCCGCGCTGGACGCCCGCACCGAGCGGTCGGTGCAGGCCGCGATCGACGAACTCGCCACGGGGCGGACGACGGTCACGATCGCCCACCGCCTGTCGACCGTCCGCAACGCGGACCAGATCGTGGTGCTGGACGGCGGCCGCGTCGCCGAGCGCGGGACGCACGAGGAGCTGATGGCCCGCGACGGGCGCTACGCCGCGCTCGTGCGCCGCGACGCCCGGGACGAGCCGGCCTCCGCCGAGGTCGCCTCCTGACGTGGTGCGGGCCTGCCGTTCCCCGGCGGTCGTCCGGAGCCGGTCCGCGAAGGGGCCGCGCCGACGGAGCGTTCAGCGGCGCGCGAGGCGGACGCCGGGAACGGCACGGGGATCGGGCGAGAAGACGCAGAACTCGTTGCCCTCGGGGTCGGCCAGCACGTCCCAGTTCCGCTCGCCCGCACGACGCCGTACGAGGGTGGCTCCGAGCCCGAGGAGTTCCCGCGTGTCACCCCAGACATCGAGATGCATGCGGTTCTTCACGCTCTTGGCTTCCGGTACGGGGCTGACCCAGATGAGTGGTCCCTCACCGCGCGGGTCGTGGATGGGGACGGGCCATTCGCGCGGCGGCGGTTCCTCGCCGCCCGGTGGCACGCGCCGGGAGTAGCCCAACGCGGTGCACCACCAGTCGGCGAGCGCCTGATGGTCGCCTGCGTCCAGGACCAGGTCCTTGAAGCGTGCGGACATGACCGGATCGTACTGCGGCACGCCGGGCGTGGGCACGTGCGGCTGCCAGCCGTTCGGGCCCCGGACCGTGGTGTTCCTCGTGGTCCGGGGCCCGGTGGGGGAGGGTCTGCCCGTCCCCGGCGAGTGACGGGCAGACCCGGCGCCGGGTACGGGGGCAGGTGCGGCCCGGCGCCGTGCGGGGGCCGACCGCCCGCGGACGTTCCGCGTCCGTCGGGCCGGTCGGCGGCGGGACCGGCCACGGGAAGGGCCGGCCCGGGGGGGTCATTCCAGAACGTCGCGGACGACGCCGAGCCGCCCGCTGATTCCGCCCGGACGGCCGGAGACGCCCCCACCGGGAGTGCCGACGGTGTCCCCGCCGGGGTCGATCTCGGCGCCGACCGCCTCCAGGGCCGTCGTGACGGGCTGGAAGAACGTCACACCGCCGCGCGTGCAGTCACCGCTGCCACCGGAGGTCAGGCCCACGGCCGCGTCGCCGGAGAACACGGGGCCGCCGCTGTCGCCCGGTTCGGCGCACACGTCGCTCTGCACGAGCCCGGTGACGATGTCCCCGTTGCCGTAGTTCACCGTGGCGTCGAGTCCGGTCACCGTGCCGGAACGGAGTCCCGTCGTGCTGCCGCTGCGCTGCACCCGCATGCCGACGGCGGCCGGGACGGCGCGCGTGATCTCCCGCACCCTGCCGTCCTGGAGGTCGACGGTGCTCGGGGCCTCGGCCTCCGGGCCGTCGTAGGCGACGAGGGCGAAGTCGCCGTCGCCGGGGAACACCGAGGCCGTCACGGTGCCGAGCGGTTCGGCCCCGGCCGGGTCCGCGCTCCAGGTGGCGGCGGCGGTGCCGCAGTGACCGGCGGTCAGGAACGCCCTGGCGCCGCCCGCGTCGACGTTGAAGCCCAGTGAGCAGCGCGCTCCGCCGCCGAACACGGCGTCCCCGCCGTCGACGGGTCCGGCGAAGGGCCCGAACGCGCCCGTGGAGCGGCGGACGCTCACGGTGTCGCCCAGCCGCTCGGTCACCCGGACGAGACGGTCCCACCTCGCGCCGGTGACGGTGCTGTCGGCCACGACCGCGACCCGGTTGCTGCGCGGGTCGACCGACCACGCCGTGCCCGGCACCGAGGCGTCCTCGGTGAGCGCCCGGGCACTCCTCCGCAGGGCCGCCGTGCTGTGGTCCACCAGCCTCGGTACGGCGCCCGCTTCCCCGACCCGCCCGGCGCCCCGGTCGTCCAGCACGTTCACCACGAGCCTGCCGGATCCGTCGTGGTACCAGCCCGCCGCCTTGGCACCGAGCCGCTCCGCGAGCAGCGGACCGACCCGTCCCGCCTCGACCGGTGAGAAGACGCGCCCGTCCGCGTCGCCGGCGGGGGACGGCTCCTAGGGGGTGGCGTTGGCACCGGGCAGCAGGATGGCGGCTGCCAGGAGCGCGGTGCTCGCGGCGGCGGCTGCCGCACCGGCACGCCTGTTCACTCGTCGGTGGCTCACGGACTGACCTCCAGCGGCGTCGGGATGCCTCTGTCTCTGTGGCCTCCCGTACGCCCCCGGAGCGCGATGACGTTCAGGGCTCCCGAGGATTTGTCACCGCGCTCACAACCACGTCGCCCGGCGGCGACGTCTCCGCCGTCTCACGCGAAGTTGGCGCGCTCCAGCCAGAACGCGAGCAGGTCCCCGTCGCCGAGCACCTCGACACGGTCGCTGTCCAGCGGCAGCCTTCGGTAGAAGGCCAGCAGGACGTCGGTCAGTTCACCGCGCAGCGCCACCGACGCCTTGGCGTGGGCACGCCGCCAGTCGATGCCGGTCTCCGACAGTTCGATCAGCCATTCGGCGTTCAGCTCGGCGGGGGTGTCCGTGGCGTGCAGGTGGAGACTGCTGCCTGCTCGGGTGCGCAGCTCCTGCAGTTCCTCGTCCTCCTCCTGCAGCGCCGGACTGCTCAGCAGCTCCAGCCACTCGTCGATGGTGTCCACCGCGACGTCGGGCGTGACGGTGAAGGGAATGCCGGCCGCCAGACAGGCGTCGGCCCGGTGGACCACCGTCTCGTGCGTCATGCGGCGTGCCCAGAAGTCGGTGGTGCGGTCGGCGTGCCACGACCACACGCCGGTGCCCGGACCGGCGGAGAGGAGTGCGCCGTGGAGCAGTTCGGCGCCCTCGCCGAGCCAGGCGGTGAGCGGCTCGGCGTCCGTGGTGCTGGGAGCCCGCATCGCGGGGACGTCGTCGTCCTCCACCTCGGCCGTGGCCCGGGTGTGCACGATCTGGGCGGCCCAACGGTGGGCCTGGCCCACGTGTTCGGCGAGCTCGCCGAGGGTCCAGTCGGGGCAGGTGGGCACCTGCCGGGTGAGGTCGGCCTCGTCGACGACGGCGCACAGCGCCCGAGCCTGGGTCAGCACCTCGTCGCAGAGGCGCCCGTATGTCATATGCATCATCCGGACCCTAGACGTCTCCACCCGGATGGGCGAACCGTTTGCCGTGCGTCCGCCCCCTCTCGTCGCGGACCGCTTCACCTGAGCGGACGGCGCCGCCCCTCCCTGGGACGGGGAGGGACGGCGCCGCGCCGTGGTCGGGGTCTGTCAGATCAGCCAGCCCACGAAGTGGATGACACCGGCGAGCAGGTTGGTGAGCAGATCCATGGTGAAGCGTTCTCCTTGCGTGGTCGGTGGGACTGCCCCGCCGCGTCGTGGGACCTCCGGGCGGGGACGCAATCGCGGTCTGCAGCCCGCCGCTTGCGTACCGTCAGCATCGTGCGTCCCACCGTCACGCGGCAGCCCGTTCGGCCGAACCCCCTCGTACGGGGGAAGAACCGCACATCCGTGCGTCGCTCCTCCGGGCATGGCCACGCGGCGCCAGCTCCCCGGCGAGCTCCGCCGCGGCCTGCCGCCCGGCCCGGTCGGCCCCGATCGTGCTGGCCGAGGGGCCGTAGCCGACGAGGTGCACGCGGGCGTCCCGAGCCGCCCGCGTGCCCTCCAGCCGGACGCCGCCCCCGGGCTCGCGCAGGCGCAGGGGCGCCAGGTGGTCGAGGACGGGGCGGAAGCCCGTCGCCCACACCACGGCGTCCGCTTCCACGGAGCGGCCGTCGTCCCAGACGACACCGTCCGCCGTCATGCGGTCGAACATCGGCAGCCGGTCCAGGACGCCGTGCTCCCGGGCCCGCCGCATCTCCTCGTTCAACGGCAGCCCGGTGACGGAGACGACGGACTGTGGTGGCAGGCCCCGCCGGACCCGGTCGGCCACCAGCGCCACGGCGCGGCGCCCGGCCGCCGCGTCGAACGCCTCCTCCCGGAACCGGGGCGGACGGCGGGTGACCCAGGTCGTCTCCGCCGCCGTTCCGGCGATCTCCAGCAGGTGCTGCACCGCCGAGGTGCCGCCGCCCACCACCACGACCCTGCGACCGCTGAACGCTCCGGGCCCCGGGTAGTGCCGCGTGTGCACCTGCTGTCCGGCGAAATCGGCCTGCCCCGGCACCCGGGGCCAGAACGGACGCTCCCACGTGCCCGTCGCGTTGACGACCGCGCGCGTCCGCCAGGTCCCGGCGTCGCTCTCCACCAGCAGCCGTCCGTCCGCGGCCGGACGCACCGCACGGACATCGACCGGTCGGCGCACCGGGAGGTCGAACGTCTCCTCGTAGCGGGCGAAGTACGCGCGGAGCACCTCGGACGAAGGGCGCTGGGCCTCGGCGTCGGGCAGGGCCGTGCCCGGCAGCGGATGCAGGCCGTGGACCGCTCCGTAGCGCAGCGTCGGCCAGCGGAACTGCCAGGCGCCGCCGGGGTTCGGCGCGTGATCCAGCACGACGAACCCCGGGCCCGGAGCGAAGCCGCGCCGGCGCAGGTGGTAGGCGCTCGACAGCCCGGCCTGCCCGCCGCCGATCACGACGACCTCCACGTTGTCCATGCCCCCACCAACCACCGCCGGGCCCTGCGCCTTCCCGGCCGGCTGTGGCCGCAAGGGAAAATGGGGCCATGAGTGAACGCTTCAGCACCCGCATCCTCGACGTCACGACCGGCTCCACGGAGACCGTGACCGATCTCACCGCCGAGTGCGAGCGCTACCTGGCGGACGTGGCGGGGAACGGCGACGGGCTCCTCAACGTGTTCGTGCCGCACGCGACGGCCGGTGTCGCGGTCCTCGAGACCGGCGCGGGCAGTGACGACGACCTGCTGGCCGCCCTGCGCGAGCTGCTGCCCGCCGACGACCGCTGGCGGCACCGGCACGGCAGCCCCGGCCACGGGCGCGACCACGTCCTGCCCGCGCTGGTGCCGCCGCACGCGACGCTGCCCGTCATCGGCGGACGGCTCGCCCTCGGCACCTGGCAGTCCGTGTGCCTGGTGGACACCAACCGCGACAACCCCCACCGCCAGGTCCGGCTGTCCTTCCTCGGGTAGCAGCGTGGAGTACCGCAGACCGTCCACGCGGCCCGTCCCGGCCGCCACCCCTTGGGCCGAGGGCCGGGTGAGGCTCCTCACGGTCGTCCGCGCTGATTTGGCGGCGCACGCGAGCCCGTGCTTCCATCGAATCGGTGTCGTATACATGCACAGGGCGCCGCGCAGTGCCGGACGGCAACGAAGCCGTTCTCGGCCCGCGGCGCCCTCGTCGTGCCCGGCCGTCCACCACCCCCGGACGTCCCACGCGCGGCGAGAACGTGGGAAAAGGGGGCGGCCGACCGCCGTGAAGAGGATGTTCGCAGCTCCGGACCCGGAGCGACTGAGGCTACGGCAGGCGTCCCGCGCCGTCATCGGCGTCGGACTCGCGGTGCTCGCCGTGGCGGCCACCGGCCTCGACGTCCGCGCCGCCATCACCGGAGGCCTCGCGGCGCTACTCGCCCTCTTCACCGTCACCGACGCCGACGTGCGCGCTCAAGCCCGCACCACCGCACTCCTGCCGCTGGTCGGGCTCCCCGTCCTCGCGGCGGCGGCCGTGCTGCACGACGCCCCACCGCTGAGGGACGCGGCCTTCCTCGGCATCGTCTTCGCCGGCGTGTACGCCCGCCGGTACGGGCCCCGGGGCAACGCGCTGGGCATCTTCGCGTTCATGACCTTCTTCGTGGCGCAGTTCCTACGGCCCGCGCCACACGATCTCGTGCCGCTGGCCGGAGCCGTGCTGCTGGCCCTGGCCGCGGCGGCCCTCGTCCGGTTCGGGCTGTGGCCGATCGAACGGCGCACCCCGCCTCCGGCCGCACCGCCCCCCGGCGACGAGCGCGGTCTGCGCCGCCCCACCACGCGGCAGGCCGTGCAGGCGACCGTCGCCTGCGGCCTGGCCCTGCTGGCGGGGCAGGCCCTGTCCCACGAACGCTGGTACTGGGCCGTGGGCGCCGCCTGGTGGATCTTCGTCAACACGGCTTCGCGCGGTGAGACCCTCGTGCGGGGATTCCGCCGGGTGCTCGGCACGGTCGTCGGCATCGCCGCCGGCCTGCTCGTCGCATTGCCCGTGGACGGCCACCCCGCTGCGACGGCCGGGCTCGTCGCCGTGTGCGTCTTCGGCATCTTCTACACCGCGGCGGTGTCCTACAGCTGGATGATGTTCTTCGTGACGGTCATGGTGGGCCTCCTGTACGGCCTGCTGGGCGTGCTGGACGCCGGGCTGCTGGCGCTGCGCGTGGCCGAGACGCTCGTCGGGGCCCTGGGCGCGGCGGCGGCCGTCGTGTTCGTCCTCCCGGTCACCACGCACGCGACGACGAACGCCTGGATCCGGCGCGCTCTGGTGGCCCTGCAGCGCGGCACCGAGGAGGCCGCCCGGCGGCTCGCCGGTGACGCGGCCGCCGATCCGGCGGGACGGGTGGCCGAACTGGAGCTGCTCCTGGGTCGGGCCCGCCTCGCGCTCGCGCCGCTCGTTCACCCGCTCAACCCCTACCGGGAGCGCAAGGCGCGCGCCCGGCTCGTGCTCGGCCTGCTCGACGAGTGCGCCGCGCGCGCCCACGCCCTCGCGGGCATCGCGGCCGACCCGGAAGCCTCGCACGACGTCCGGCTCACCGAGGGGTGCCAGCGGGTGGAGGAGGCCGTCCAGCGGCTGCTGCGTCAGCAGGCCCCCGGAACGGCGGGGGAGCGCCGCGCCGGGGCGGAGCCCTCTCCCCGGCAGCCCGACGGCGACCGCGCGCTGGCCCACCTCCACGCGCTGGAGGCCGCGCTCACGGGCTTGGCGGGACCGCTGCACAGCGCCCCGCGCGGTCCGCTCCGGACGGCCTGAGACGTCGCGCCACCTGCCTGCCGCGCCCATCCCGTGCCCGCTGGTCCAGACCAACTGCTACGGTGCCCCGCACAGACCGGGAACGTCGTGACGGGCGGGGAAAGGGGCAGGCCGTGGCCGGTTCGGGCAGTGGGCAGCGGGCGTACATCGGATCGTTCACCTCGGAGGGCGGTGCGGGGCTGACCGTCGCGGCGGTCGACCCGGCCGACGGAGCGCTCACCGTGCTCAGTCGCACCGCCGACGTCGCCGATCCCTCCTTCCTGGCGCTCGCGCCCGGCTCGGGCACGCTCTACACGGTCCAGGAGACGCCGGACGGGGCCGTCGCCGCGTTCTCCCTGCGGGACACCGACCGTCCCGTGCTCCTGGCCGACCCGGTGCCGGTGGGCGGCGACGCGCCCACGCACCTCACCGTCGCCGCCGGGTACGTCTTCACGGCCAACTACGGATCGGGCAGCGTCAGCGCGCTGCCCCTAGGCGCGAGCGGCGTACCCCAGGGCGAGCTGCGGACCGTGCGGCAGCACCGGGGAGCGGGGCCGGACGCGGACCGCCAGGCGGGCCCGCACGCCCACTGCGTCGTCGCCGACGCGGGCTGGAACTGGCTGCTCGCCGTGGACCTCGGCACCGACTCCGTCTGGGTCTCCCGCCTCGACCACTCCGGTGCCGCTCCGCAGCGGGAGGTCCCCATGCCGCCGGGCACCGGCCCCCGGCACCTGACCTTCCACCCCTGCGGCGCCTGGGTCTACGTGATCAACGAGTTGGAGTCGACGGTCACCGTCTGCCGCTGGGACGGGGAGACGGGCGACCTGGAGCCCCTGCACCAGGTGGGCGTCCGGCCGCCGGGAGCGGGGGGCGCCAACGCGCCGTCGGCTCTCGTCGTGTCCGAGGACGGCCGGTACGCGTGGGTGGCCAACCGGGGGGACGACTCGATCACGGTCCTGGCCCTCGGTGACGACGGCCGCGAGCCCCGGTTGGTCACCACCGTGCCGTGCGGCGGACACTGGCCCCGGGACCTCGCGGCGGACCCGACCGGACGGCGGCTGTACGCGGCCAACGAACGCTCCGGGGGCGTCACCTGGTTCGACGTCGATCCCGCGACCGGAGTGCCGGCCTACGGGGGCACCCTGCCCGTGACCGCCGCGAGCTGCGTCGTCTTCGACTGAGGACGCCCGGTTCGACCGAGGACGCCCAGCGCCCCGGCGTCGCTCCGGACCCGCCTCAACAGACGGCCGAGGAGCGCGACGCGCGGTGGGGGCGGGCCCCGAGCTCCCGCCCCCACCGCGCGCCGTCAGTCCGACGGAACCTTCCCGGCACCCGTCAGTGGGCCACGCTGCCCTGCGGTGCGCCGGTGGCACCGATGCCCGCCTTCGCCCCGTACGCGGACGCCACCAGCTTCCCGATCGCCGGGTAGGCGCCCAGCGGCTCGGCCGCGTGGCAGCCGGCCTCCTCGGCGGCCGCCGTCACCAGGCCACCCGGCACCTCGGGCCCGATCAGACAGGGGGCCACGGCCAGCTGCTGCGATCCCGCCGCCGTCAGTTCCGCGGCGGCGCGGGCGACCGCGCCCTCCTCGTCCAGCGGCGCCGCCAGCACGGGCACGGCCAGCCGGGCCGCGAGCAGCATGCCGGTGATGCCCGCGACCTGCACGGCCTCCTCGCCGCCCACGGTGGCCAGAACGATGCCGTCGGCGGCGGTGGCCACGGTGAACAGCCGGGCACGGTCGGCGCGCGCGAGGCCCGCCTCGGACAGCCGCACGTGGACGGCCTCGGCCAGCAGCGGGTGCGGACCGAGGACGTCCGTCAGTTCGGCGCCCGAGCCGCTGTTCAGGACCGCCTGGCGTATGCGGCGGAGCACGGCCGCGTCCGGCCCCGCGAGGAGCGGCACGACGACGGCGCTGAGCTGCTCGGCGCCCGCTGCGGACGGTTCGCCGCGCTCGGCCGCGTCCGCGTCCTCCAGGCGGCGGGCGGCGCGGGCGGTGCGTTCGGCCACGACCTGCGTGAGGACCGCCTCCACTCCGGGGAACGCGTCGTCCGCCCCGTCGACGAAGGCGACGCGCGCGTCCATGCCGGGAAGCTCGGACCGGGCGATGCTGATGATCTCCTCGGCCAGGGAGCGCACCGGGGCCGAGGGCTCGCCGGGGACGGCCAGAACCAGCGCGGGAGCGCCTTCGGGCGCGACGACGGGCTCCGGCCGGCGATGCCTGCCGGGCTTGCGGGGACGCGGCATTCGTACGGGCAGGCCGCCTTCGGGACCAGTGGAGGAGCTCATGGCCCGGCATGCTAATGCCTTGGCACTATGCACAGCTGTGCCGGGGGTGATTGGTCCGTTGATGGGCGTTTCGCCCCGCGCGTCGAGCGGCCCGCACGCCGGGCGTTTTGTGCGACGGCGCACCCGGCACCGGCCTCCCCGCCGGTCACACGGTGCGCAGCAGCACCGGATCGGCGGGCAGCGCGACGGCGTCCCCGGCCAGCCGGGCGGCGACGAGGAGCGCACCGGCGAGCGGATCGCCGGCCGGCTCGGTGAGCCGGGCCCGGGGCAGCCGGTCGGCGAGTTCCCGGCGCAGGGGACCGAGCAGCGGCTCACCCAGGCGCACCAGCCCACCGGTGAGGGCCACGGCCGGTGTGCCCTCCGGAGGGCACACCGCGGCCAGCGCGTCGGCGACGTGTCCGGCCGCGGCCCGCAGAATCTCCGCGGCGACCGGGTCCGTCGCGGCGCAGGCCGCCACCTCGGGAGCGAAGGACGCCAGCACGGCGGGGCGGTCGGCGCGCGGGTAGAGCCGCCCGGGGAGCCCGGCGACCGGACCGAAGTGCGACTCCGCGCGATCGAGCAGGACCGCCGAGCCCGAGACCCTGCCGTCGTGCGCGCGGAGCGCCGCCTCCAGCGCCGCTCTGCCGATCCAGGCGCCGCCGCCGCAGTCGCCCAGCAGGTGCCCCCAGCCGTCGGCGCGGCGCCAGCCGCTGAGGTCGGTGCCCAGCGCCACCATGCCCGTGCCCATGGCGGCCACCGCTCCGGGCCGTACCCCGAGCGCTCCGGCGTAGGCCGTGACCGCGTCGGCGGCGAGGGCGAGCCGGTCGGTGCCGAGCGCCGCGCGGAGCACGCCGGGCAGCCGCGACCGCAGGGCGTCGCCCAGGGACGCCATGCCGGCGGCGCCGACGCACACGGTCGGGACGGGCTCGCCGGAGGCTCCCGCCTCGGTCAGCAGTCTCCGGGCCGCGGACACGACCCGGTTCCCCAGCTCTTCGGCGTCGATCCCGCCGGGCCCGGTTCGAACGGGGGGCGCGGGAAGGACCGGCCCCGTCGGCGCCGGGCTGTCCCGGACGGCGTCGGCGAGCGCGACGCGCAGCCCCGATCCGCCCGAGTCGACGCCCAGCACCCAGCGGCTCACGGCAGACGCCAGTCGACCGGCTCCGCCCCCTGTTCGGCCAGCAGTTCGTTGGTGCGGCTGAAGGGCCGCGAACCGAAGAACCCGCGGTCGGCGGACATGGGGGAGGGGTGGGCGGACTCGACCGCCGGAACCCCCTGCAGCAGGGGACGCAGGTTGCGGGCGTCGCGGCCCCACAGGACGGCGACGAGTGGGGTGCCGCGTGCGGCCAGGGCCCGGATCGCCTGCTCGGTGACCTCCTCCCAGCCCTTGCCCCGGTGGGCGGCGGGCCGCCGGGGGGCGGTGGTCAGGGCCCGGTTCAGCAGCAGGACGCCCTGCCGGGTCCATGGAGTGAGGTCGCCGGTGGAGGGGCGTGGGAGCCCGAGGTCGGTGTGCAGCTCGCGGAAGATGTTCTCCAGACTTCCCGGCAGCGGGCGGACCTCGGGGGCCACGGAGAACGACAGCCCCACCGCGTGGCCCGGTGTGGGATACGGATCCTGACCCACGATCAGCACCCTGACCTCGTCGAAGGGTTGCTGGAACGCGCGGAGGACGTTCGCCCCGGCGGGTAGGTAGGTCCGGCCCGAGGCGACCTCGGCGCGCAGGAAGTCGCCCATCGCGGCGATGCGTCCGGCGACCGGGTCCAGGGCCTTGGCCCAGCCGGCTTCGACGATCTCGTTCAGCGGTCGTGCAGCCACGGTCCTCACCCTACTGGCTCACGCGTCCGCCCGTGGCGGCGTGCTCTGCGTACGGGCCTCACACGCGTGCGGCCCGTACGCAGAGCACGTCGGGGAGATGGGCCACGACCTGACGCCACGACGTGCCGTCGTCCGCGCCGGCGTAGACCTCACCGTTGCGGTTGCCGAAGTACACCCCCGCCGGGTCGTCGCCGTCGGTGCACAGGGCGTCCCGCAGGACCGGGCCGTGGTGGTCCGTCGTGGGCAGGCCGTCGGCCGAACCGGTCCACGAACGGCCGCCGTCCTCCGTCCGGTAGACGCGGCAGCGGCGACCGGCGGGCACCCGGTCGGAGTCGGCGTTCAGCGGGAAGAGGTAGGCGGTGTCCGCGCGGTGGGGGTGGGCGAGGACGGGGAAGCCGAACGTCGACGGCAGCCCCGACTCGATCGCGCTCCACCGCCGTCCGCCGTCGTCGCTGCGGTACACACCCCAGTGGTTCTGCAGGTAGAGGCGGTCCGGGTCCACGGCGTCGCGGGCGACCTTGTGGACGCACTGGCCGAACTCGGGCTGCGGGTCGGGAAGGAAGACGGCCGACACGCCGGCGTTCGACGGCGTCCAGCTCTCGCCGCCGTCCTCGGTGCGGTAGACCCCGCCCGTCGAGACGGCGACCGTCACCCTGCCGGTGTCGCGCGGGTCGACGAGGATCGTGTGCAGACCCAGGCCGCCACCGCCGGGTTCCCACCGCTCCCGGTGGGGGTGCTCCCACAGGGAGCGCACCAGGGCGAAGGACCGCCCGCCGTCCTCCGAGCGGTAGAGCGCGGCCGGTTCCGTGCCCGCGTAGACGACGTCGGGTTCCTCGGCGCCGCCGGGCGCCAGTTGCCACAGCCGTTCCAGTGACGCCCCGGTGTCGGCGGGGAAGCGGATCGCGGGCCGCGCGGGCTCCTGCCAGCCGGCGCCCAGGTCCGTGGAGCGCAGGACGGAGGGGCCCCAATGGGAACTGTCCGCCCCGACCAGCAGCGTCGGCCGACCGGAGCGGGTGTCGAGCGCGAGGGCGGAGACGGCCTGGTCGGTGAAGTACGCCCCCGCCCGCTCCCAGCCCCCGGCGGTGGTGACCGGACCGGAACCGGCCCGGCCGCGGAAGAGGAACAGACCTTTGCGGGTGCCGACCGCGAGCAGCACGTCAGTCATGCGGAACACCTCCGGGACGCTCTGTGCCGCCAGTGTGCCCCCGGCCGCTGACATCGGCGTCCCGGACGGTGTCCGCGCAGGTCAGGCGGCGCGTCCGTACGGGAGCGGAACGGCCGGGCCGCTCGCGCCGAGCTCGCGTGCCGCCCGCCGCGCCCAGTACGGTTCGCGCAGCAGCTGGCGGCCCAGCAGGACCGCGTCGGCCTGGCCCTCCGCGATGATCTTCTCGGCCTGCGCCGGATCGGTGATAAGCCCGACCGCCGCCACGGGAAGCCGCGTCTCGGCCTTCACCCGCGCGGCGAAGGGCACCTGGTAGCCGGGGCCGGCCGGGATGGTCACGTCGGGCGCGTTGCCGCCGCTGGAGACGTCGAGCAGGTCGACGCCGTGCCGGTGCAGGACGTCCGCGAGGCGGACGGTGTCGTCCACGGTCCAGCCGTCGGGCTCGAGCCAGTCGGTGGCGGAGACGCGGAAGAACAGCGGCAGGTCCTCCGGCCAGACCGCGCGCACGGCGTCCACGACCTCCAGGGCGAAGCGGGTCCGGTTCTCGAACGAACCACCGTAGTGGTCCGTGCGGTGGTTGCTGTGCGGGGAGAGGAACTCACCGATCAGATAGCCGTGGGCCCCGTGGATCTCGGCGACCTTGAACCCGGCGTCCAGCGCGCGTCCGGCCGCCTCCGCGAACTGGCCGACGATCTCGCGGATCTGATTCACGGTCAGCTCGTCGGGCACGGGGTGCCGCTCGTCGAACGGGACGGGACTGGGTGCCACCGGCCGCCACCCCTCCTCGTGCGCTCCGAGCGGTGCGCCCCCGCGCCACGGACGGTCGGTGGCGGCCTTGCGGCCCGCGTGTGCGAGCTGGATGCCGGGGACGGTCCCCTGGCCGGTGAGGAAGTCCGTGATGCGGCGCAGTCCGGCGGTCTGCGCGTCGTTCCACAGCCCGAGGTCCGCCGGGCTGATGCGCCCCTCGGGGCTGACGGCGGTGGCCTCCACGAGGATCAGTCCCGTGCCGCCCGTGGCCCGTGCGGCGTAGTGGGCGAGGTGCCAGTCCCCGGCGACTGAGGTCCGCGACCCCTGGGTGGGGGCCGAGTACTGGCACATCGGCGCCATCCAGACCCGGTTCGGCAGGGTGAGGGACCGCAGGGTGCGGGGCTCGAACAGGACGCTCACGAAAGGCTCCTCGAAAACGGTGGCGCGCCTCGGTGCGCGCAGTCATACGATACTCATCGTAGTACGGCGAACGTCAAACTACGAGGATTCTCGTACCATGGGGAACGTGACGACGTCATCCGCCCCTTCCGCCGTCGGCCGGGACCTGCCCCACCCGGACCGCTCGGAGATCCGCCTGGAGTGCGTTCTGCACGCGCTCGCCGACCCCATGCGCCTGGCGGTGGTCCGTCGGCTGGCCGCCGGGCCGGCCGAGCAGAGCTGCTCGGCCCTGGACCTGCCCGTCAGCAAGTCGACGACGACGCACCACTTCCGCGTGCTGCGGGAGTGCGGAGTCATCAGACAGACCTACCGGGGCACGGCCAAGCTCAACCGGCTGCGCCGCGACGACCTCCAGGCCCTCTTCCCCGGGCTGCTGGACGGCGTGCTCGCCGCCGCGGAGGCGGAGGCCGTCCGGCACGCCTGACCGCTGCCCGGCACTCAGCGGCCGTCGCCCCGTGCCGCCGCGAACAGACCGTCCCAGTCCGGGATCTTCGCCGTCGTGCGGCCGAGGCTGCCGCCCAGCCGCGCCTCGGCGGCCTCGACGTTCAGCCATCCCGACCACGGCACGGGGGTGCGGTCCCCGGCACTCAGTCGCGTCAGCGGATCGGCATCGGACACCGGACGCGCCGCGAGGGCGTCGGCGTCCGACAGCAGCGCCGCCACCGTCTCCTTGGCGCACGGCCGGTTCGTGCCGATGACGCTCGTGGGCCCCCGCTTGATCCAGCCGGCCACGTACTCGCCGGGGGAGGGCCGCCCGTCGCGCAGGACTCTGCCGCGGTCGTGCGGAACCGTGCCGCGCGCCGGGTCGAACGGCAGCCCGGGCAGCGGTACGCCCCGGTAGCCGACCGACCGCAGCACCCACTGGGCCTCGATGTCCTCGAACGCGCCCGTCCCCCGGACACCGCCCCGGCCGTCCGGCTCCGTCCGCTCGAAGCGCACGGCCCGGACCGTGCCGGTGTCGCTCCCGAGGATCTCGACCGGGCGCAGGAAGAAGCGCAGCTCGATGCGGCGGCCCGGCCCCGACGCCCCGGTGCGGCTCCAGTCCCCGAGCGCGGCCAGGTTGCGCCGTACGGCGCCGGGCAGCCCCTCCGGCCGCACGTACCCCGGGTCGCGTGCCAGTTCCGCCTCGTGGACGAGCGTCCGCACGCCCGGCAGGGTGCCCAGCTCGCGCAGCTCCCTGGTGGTGAACTTCGCCTGCGAGGGGCCGCGCCGCCCGACCATGTGCACGGTGCGCATGCCGCCGTGCACCAGGTCCTCCAGGGGACGTTGCGGCATGTCCGTCCCGTGCAGCTCCGCGGCGCCCCGGACGAGCATCCGGGCCACGTCGACGGCGACGTTGCCGACGCCGATCACCACCGCTGACCGGGCGGCGAGGGGGAAGCCGTCCCGGGCGTCGGGGTGGCCGCTGTACCAGGAGACGAAGTCGGTGGCCGAGCAACTGCCGTCGAGATCCTCACCGGGGATGCCGAGCCTGCGATCCGTGGCCGCTCCGACGCAGTACACGACGGCCTGGTAGAGGTCACGGAGCTCCTCGGTGGACACGCCGTCGTCGCCGACGCGCACGTTGCCGACGAACCGCACCCTCGGATCCTCCAGCACCCTGCGGAGGTTGTGCTGGAGGGACTTGATCTTCTCGTGGTCGGGTGCCACGCCGTAGCGGACGAGGCCGTAGGGGCACGGCAGCCGGTCCAGGACGTCGACCGCCAGCGTGGACGAGGGGGCCTGGTCCAGCAGCGCCTGCACGGTGTAGACCCCGCTGGGTCCGGAACCGACGACGGCAACGCGCTCCAGAGCACTCACGGCTGTGGCTCTCCCTTCGCCCGGGTACCGTCCAGCATGGCACCGGAACCCGCCGCGCGGGAGGCCGACGGCCGGGCCACGGCCGCCCGTCGAGCCGTTCTGGCGGAGTCCTCCGGCGGCGCTCAGTCCCTCATCGCCCGCATCCGCTCGACCTCGGCCGCCTGCTGCGCCGCCGTGTCCGCCGCCAGCTCCTCCACCCGGACGTCGTTGCCCTCGCTGAGCACCTCGGTGACCATGGTCACCGCCCCGTTGTGGTGGTCGATCATCAGCTCCAGGAACAGCGCGTCGAACGCCTCGCCCTCCGCGCCCCGCAGTTCCGCCAGCTCCTCCTCGGTCGCCATGCCCGGCATGTCGGCGTGGGAGTGCCCGTGCCCGGACGCGCCCGTGCCGTCCTCCTCGGCACGGTCGGGTGCGTGCTGCTTGAGCCATGCCCGCATGGCCGTGATCTCCGGGTCCTGCGCGGCCCTGATGCGGTCGGCCAGTTTCCGCACCGCCGCGCCGCCCGCCCGCTCGGGTGCCAGGTCGGCCATCACCAGGGCCTGCTCGTGGTGCACGACCATGCGGCTCATGTAGTCGACGTCGGCGGTGTTGGGCTGGCGCTCCTTGCGCCCCTGTACCTCCGCCTCCTCGGGGGAGACGGTGCGCGCCCGTTCGCCCGGCTCGCCCGGCGCGATGACCGAGGGACCGGCGGCCGGGCTCCCCTCGGTGTCGCCGGTGCAGCCGACGGTCAGGCCGGCCAGGCCGAGCACGGCCGTCAGGGTGGCGAGGCTCCCGGATACGCGCCGGTGCTGACGGTGCATCACGACGTCTCCTCCTGTGGCGTGGTGGGCCCACGCACGCTCGGGCGGTGCTGGATGGCCACTCGACGTGCGCCGGAGGACAAGACTGCGCCTTGCCCTATTGATCTGTACATGTAAGCGCCATACTGCACGAAGTTTCTGACCGAGCGCCTCCCCGACCGGGAGGGCAGAAGGAGGAGTCCGTGACGTCGTTGCACTCACCCCCCGCACGGCGCAGACGCATAGCGGTGGCCGCGGCGGCCGCCGGCCTGTTCGCCTCGCTGCTCACGGCCGGCCCCGCGGTCGCCGTTCCCGACCCGGGGGACCCGCAGTCCTCGCCCGAGGTCGTCTCGGAGCCGAAGGAAGCGGCCATCGAGGCCGCCGTCGCCCGAGGCGAGCTGCCGGAACCGGGCGAGATCGTCCACAGTGACAACGTCTCCCACCTGACCACGATGCCCAGGACCGCGCTGACCGGCACCAACACGGACATCGCCTTCCAGGGGGACCACGCGTTCGTCGGCAACTACGACGGTTTCGTCGTCTACGACATCAGCACGCCCGCGTCGCCGCGCGTCGTCAGCCAGGTGCTCTGCCCGGGCGGGCAGAACGACATCTCGGTCTCGGGCGACCTGCTCTTCCTCTCCGTGGACTCCTCCCGCAGCGACGACAGCTGCACCAGCGTCTCGCAGCCCGCCACCGAGAAGAGCTCGTGGGAAGGCATCCGCGTCTTCGACATCAGCGACAAGAGCCACCCGCGCTACGTCTCCGCCGTGGAGACGCCGTGCGGTTCGCACACCCACACCCTCGTTCCGGGCAAGAAGAAGATCCACGTCTACGTCTCGTCGTACTTCCCCCGTGACGTCTTCCCCGACTGCCAGCCGCCGCACGACGGCATCTCGATCGTCGAGGTGCCCCGCACGGCGCCCGAGCGGGCCGAGCTCGTCTCCTTCGCCCGGCTGTTCCCCGACGGCGGGTACCCCGGCGAGGAGGACCGCCCCGACAACGTCCCCACCACCGGCTGCCACGACATCACCGCCTACCCGGCTCTGCGCGTCGCGGCCGGGGCCTGTATGGGCGACGGCGTGCTGCTCGACATCAGCAGGCCGGAGCGGCCCCGGGTCATCGACCGGGTGCAGGACCGGGAGAACTTCGCCTTCTGGCACTCCGCGACGTTCAGCCAGAACGGACGCAAGGTGGTCTTCACCGACGAGCTCGGGGGCGGCGTGGGCGCCACCTGCAACGAGCGCACCGGGGACGAGAAGGGTGCCGACGGCATCTACCACATCAGGGGCAAGGGCGCGAAGTCGCGTCTCGACTTCGTCAACTACTACAAGATCCCCCGGCACCAGGCGGACACCGAGAACTGCGTCGCCCACAACGGCTCGCTGATCCCGGTGCGCGGCCGCGACATCATGGTGCAGTCGTGGTACCAGGGCGGCATCTCGATCTGGGACTTCACCAACTCCCGGCGTCCGCGGGAGATCGGCTACTTCGAGCGGGGCCCGGAGTCGACCGAGCGGCTGACGTTCGGTGGCACCTGGTCGGCCTATTACTACAACGGCCACATCTACTCGAGCGACCAGAACGGATTCGACGTCCTGCGGATCGACGACCGGCGCACGGACGGCGCGAAGCGGGTGCGGATGGACGAGCTCAACGTCCAGACGCAGCCTCGCTACCGCCGCTGACCCCGCCACACCGGCACGTCACGCGCAGGGCCCGCAACTCACGGGTGCCGCCGTGCGGTTCGCCGCCCGGCGGCACCCCGAGCCGCCAGTCCAGGCCGTAGCGGCTGAACAGCTCGGCCCGCAGCCGGGGCAGCGGCATGGGAATGCCCGGCAGCAGGAGCGCCACGACGGCGCCCATCAACAGCGCCCGCAGCAGCGGATAGTCGGCGTCGACGTCCGGAGCGCCGTAGCAGGTCATCGCCCGGCGCAACTCCGCCGCGAGCCGCTGCTGCTCCTCGCACTGCACGAAACCCTCCTGCTGGAGGATGCCCGCCATGTGGGTGCGCATCAGCGTGGGATGCGTGCGGGCCAGCCCGAGGACGGCGTCGATCGCCCGCGCCAGCATCTCGCTCCCGGCCTCGGGGCCCTCCGGCCGCGGCTCGGCGTCCAGCGCGGCACTGAGCGTACGGTGCATCAAGCGGTGCACCGCCGACTGCAGCAACTGCCGCTTGCCCGGGAAGTAGTACGAGATCAACCCCCGCGCGGCACCGGCGCGGCCCGCGATGTCCCCGAGCGTGGTGGCCTCGTAGCCGCGTTCGTCGACCAGCTCCACCGTCGCCTGCAGCAGTCGCTCGCGCGAGCGTCGGCGCAATTCTTCGTTGACCGAAGCGCTCCGAGGGGACATGCTGTAACTCCTGCGTTGACTGGCTCCCAGCCAATATACTCAGCCAGGTGCCGGAGCATGCCCCTTCGGGGTAGTCCGGCAGCCGGTCTCGGGCGACGCGGGGGATCGTCCGAGACCGGCCTCGTCGTGCACGTCGCACCCGTTGGCCCCGTGGCTCAGCGCGGCTCAGCCGAGCGCGCGCAGTCCGGGGACGAAGGCCACCAGCAGCGGGACCACGGGGATGAGCGAGGCCAGCGCCGTCACGCGCAGCCGCCGCCCGACCGACAGCCGGTTCGCGGGCCCGAGCAGGCGGTTCACCCGCTGCGGCAGGTCCCCGTGGTCGTGAGCGTGGTCGCCGCCCGGGCCGAACACACCGCGGTCCTCGTTGAGCCCGACCAGCGCCAGCGCCGTGGTCAGCCGGCCGCAGCGGCGTGACGCGACGTCGTCGGCGGCCAGTTCCACCAGCCGGTGCATCTGCTCCCGGAACGCCCGGAAGACGGGCACCCGGGGGAAGGCCGAGGCGAGGGCCGAGGACGAGTGCAGCAGCCAGTCGTGCCGGGCGCGCACGTGCCCCTCCTCGTGCGCCAGGACGGCGTCGAGCTGGCGTCCCCTGAGTCGGTGCAGGGCCGCTGTGGTGATCACCAACCGGGCGTCGGCACCGGGCAGCCACCAGGCGCCGGGACGCTCGTCCTCCAGCACGGTCAGCCGCTCCCCGTCGGCCTCCTCCTCACCGGGCAGCCGGGGCGAGCGCTCCCGCAGCTCCGCCCGGCGGGCCCGGCGCGCGGCGCGGGCGCCGAGCACCTCCCGGCCGAGCATCGCCGCCGTCCAGGCTCCGCCGCCGAAGAGCGCGACGGCGAGCACGGCGGCCCACGGGTCGCCCTCGCCGGAGAGCGCGTAGGCGTCGATGACCTGTTGAGGGGCGGGGGCGAACACATGACCCCTGACGGCCTGCCACGCCTCCGCGCCGCACAGGGCCATGGCCAGGACGCAGCACAGCAGCACGGCCGCCACGACGCACTGCCACACCCACAGGGCGAGGATCGGTTCCCGGTCCGCCCAGGAGCTCCGGGCCAGCAGCCGCGGCGCCGTCGCCGCGGTCAGGCCACCCAGCAGGATGAGGGCGAACGCGACCGTCATGGCGCCAGCCTAGGACGGCCCACTACCCCTCGGTACGCCGACCGCCCCGAAGTGACGCACGCCTCACCGGGCTCGGCGTGCCGCCTCAGCCCAGCAGCATCGCGCACATGGCCAGTGCGAGGGTCAGCCGGCAGGCGTCGGTCACACCGGGCGAGGCGAGGACGGCCGACGGCAGGGGCCCGGGCCCGCCCGAGGCGACCGGCACGGGCAGCAGCCGGACGCCGGCGGCCACCGCGTACCCGGCGAAGTAGAGCAGGAGGCCCCCGGTCACCACGGCGGGCCCGCCGTGGTGACCCGTGCCCATGCCCAGGACCAGGTAGCCCATGGCCGCCGCCTCGGTGAGGTGGTGGAGCTGGTGCCCCATCCCGCGCAGCCGCAGGCTGAGCGCCCACAGCGCCGAGGCGGCGAACAGCGCCGCGTAGAACGGCCCGGGAAGCGGCGCGCCGGGCACCGACATGAGCGCCATCGACCAGGCCATGACGGTCTCGGCGACGGCCGCCTCCCGCGCCCGCCGCGCCGCGCGGCCGACCGTGCCGTCGGCCGCCCCCCGGCGGGCGCGGGCCAGGCAGACCGCGCCGGCGAGCGCGCACACGCCCGCCAGCAACCAGCCGACCAGTGCGGGGCCGTGCATGGCCACCTCCCCATCCCCTCGACGGGGAGTCTGCCCTCACAGGGCGGCGGCGCATGGGGGCGCGCCGGGGCAGAGGGGGCGCGTCGACGTCAGATGCCCGGCCGGTACCGCAGCGGGTGGTCATCGGGGATCTGCACCACGCACAGCCGGACGTCGTCCGGCGCGGCGACCCACATCTCGATCAGCCCCCACGGCTCCCGCACCGGCGTGCGCAGCACGTCCACGTCCCGCTCGGCGAGCTCGCGGTGCGCCTCGGCCGCGTCGGCGACCTGAAGCCACAGCCGCAACCCCGGCGCGCTGGGACGCTCGGAGCGGCCGGACACCTCCAGGAAGCCGCCCCCGAGGAAGTAGACGGTGCCCCGCTCCGGGCCGGTGCCGAACTCCCGCTGGACGGTGAGCCCCACGCGCCTGCCGTAGAAGTCCCGCGTCTCCTCCGGGTCGGTCGGTCGCAACAACACCCTGCTGCTCAGTACATGCACCATGCGGCGACTCTAGGTGTGTTGTCCCGTGAGGTGGGTTCCGCGGGCGGTCCGCGCCGGGGTGCGTCGTACACGGAGACCGCCGGATAGGCTCGGACGCCATGGACACCGCACAGCCCGCCCTCACGTTCCGGACCGCGACCGAGGACGACGTCGAGCCGCTGGTCGCGCTCGTCGAGTCCGCCTACCGGGGCGAGTCGAGCCGCGCCGGCTGGACGACGGAGGCCGACCTGCTGGACGGCCGCCGCACCGACCCCGAGGGCGTGCGCGAGCTGGTGGAGGACCGCGGCAGTCGGCTCCTGGTGGCGGAACGGGACGGGCTGCCGGTCGCGTGCTGCCACCTGGAGCGGCGGGCCCGGCCGGAAGGACCGGTCGCCTACTTCGGCATGTTCGCGGTCCGCCCCGGGCTCCAGGGCGCCGGGCTCGGCCGCCGGGTGCTGGCGGAGGCCGAGCGCGCCGCGGTCGAGCTGTGGGGCGCCCGCATGATGGAGATGACCGTCATCACCCAGCGCGAGGATCTCATCGCCTGGTACGTGCGGCGGGGTTACGCGCGGACCGGCCGGACGAGCCCCTTCCCCTACGGGGACGAGCGCTTCGGCATCCCGCGCCGGCCGGACCTGTGCTTCGAGCTCCTGGTCAAGCCCCTTGGCTGACCGCCGGGGCGTCCGGGGCCCCGCCGGCGAGCGCGTGCCGGACCTCCGGCAGGTCCGTGACGACCCCGTCCAGGCCCAGCTCCCGGGCCCGGGCGAGCTCCTGCGGTGTGTTGACGGTCCAGCTGATGACCTTGATGCCCGCCGTGTGGCAGCGCTCCACGACCTCCGGTCGCAGGTGCCGCAGCTCGCAGGAGACCGTCCGAGCGCCGAGGCGGGCCGCCCGCTCGGGAGCCGTGGGCGTCGAGCCGCCGGTGACCAGGGCGATCGGGATGTCGGGGAGACGCCTGCGGGTCTCGGCGAGTGCTTCCTCGTGGAACGAGATCACCCAGATCCTCTCGTGCAGCCCGCGCCGTTCGACCACCTCGGCCAGGACACGTGCCGCGGCCCGGTCCTTGATCTCCGCCTGCAGGGGGGCCGTGACGGCGTCGACGACCTCGTCGAACAGGGGCACCCGTTCCCCGAGCCCGGCGTCCAGGCCGCGTAGTTCCGCCACGGTCATGTCACCGACGCGCCCGGACCCGTCGGTGGTGCGGTCCACCTCGGCGTCGTGCATGACGACCAGCTCCCCGTCCTTGCTCAGGTGCAGGTCGAGCTCGATCATGTCCAGGCCTTCCGCCTGCGCGCGGCGGAAGGAGCGCAGCGTGTTCTCCGGCTCGACTCCCATGACCCCGCGGTGCCCGACGGTCAGCAGTCCCACGTGGTTCTCTCCTCCGTTGTGCGGGGTTCCCCGGTCCGGCGTCGACCGGGCGCCAGCCTAACCGGCCTGGCCAACGCGGACTGAACGCGGGACGTCCGCCCGGCGGCGTGGGCCGAACGGGTGAGTCGGAGGAGCGAAGGCCCGAAACAGGTCAAACAGCGCTTTCCTCGCTTTTTGCCTCGGGTGTCCTGGGCTTCCGAGGTGTGACCGAAAGAATCCTGCATTTTCCCCAGTGGTTCGGGAAGATTTCCTGCGTCTCCGCTTGAGGTGTGGGACGGGATGTGCCTACGGTAGGTCGTACGAGATTTTCTTCCGTGGAGGGACAGCGATGACGGATATTCTTTCGCCTGCGTTTGCCGAGGGAGATGTTCGTCCTGTCGGCTCGTCGATATCCGCGCCGGTGGACGCGGCCGAGCGGGTGGTCGGCCACCCGGCCTGGGCCGACCTCAAGGACGCTGTGGAGCGGATCCGCCCCTGGCAGGCGAAGGACGGCTCCGTCGACTTCGCGGCCGAGGACGCGCCCACCCGGGAGTCCGTCGAGGCCGAGGTCGAGCGGGTCGTCGCCGCCGTCGAGCAGCTGGCGCCGCTGCTGCCGCACAACGCCTCCTACCACCGGGCTCTGGTAGCCGACCTGCGCCGCTGGGCCGAGGGCGGGTTCCAGGTGCCGGACTTCCTGGACTCGCTGCTCGCCTTCCAGCCCGCCGAGCAGCGCGTGGACGGGCGTCAGCACCTCGTCGTCTTCCCCATGTACACGCAGAACGGCAACCCGAACCGCAACCTGGAGGCCGTCGTCCTGCGCATGGTGTGGCCCGACTGGCTGGCCGACCTGGAGCGCACCCGCTACGACAACCCGCTCTTCCTCGGCATCACCTTCGAGGACTTCACCAGCGGCTACGACACGCACTCGGCCGTCCTCTTCCCCGAGACCATCGCGGTGCGCGAGGCCCCCGAGCGGTTCACCTGGGGCGGCATCTTCTGCGACCGCGAGGCGGCCCGCTTCCGTCGCGTCGTCGAGTCCGCCTGCGACGTGACCAGCCTGCGGCTCCCCGAGGACGCCCTGGCCCTCCTCGACGACCAGGAGCGCACCCAGCAGGCCTTCGTGCTGTGGGACATGGTGCACGACCGCACGCACAGCCACGGGGACCTGCCGTTCGACCCGTTCATGATCAAGCAGCGCCAGCCGTTCTGGATGTACGGCCTGGAGGAGCTGCGCTGCGACCTCACGGCCTTCCACGAGGCCGTCAAGCTGGAGGCGGACGGCGTCCCGCAGGGCCGTGACGTGCAGTACGCCGTCCTCCTGGACCGGCTGTTCCGCTTCCCCGTCAGCGGGGAGCGCAACCGCAACTACGACGGGCTCGGCGGCCAGCTGCTCTTCGCCTACCTCCACCAGAGCGACGCCCTGCGCTGGACCGACAACAAGCTCACCATCGACTGGGACCGCGCCCGCGAGGTCACCGTCCAGCTCCGCGAGGAGATCGAGACGCTGTACCGCCGGGGTATCGACCGGCCCAAGCTGGTGCACTGGCTGAAGGCCTACGAGCTCGTCTCGACGTACCTGGCTCCGCACCCCGGCTCCACCTGGGCCAAGGGACCCGAGGCCCTCGACCTGAGCCTGCCGCCGCGCAAGCTCGTCGACGAGGTGCATCCGGACGAGTTCCCGCTCAGCATGTTCTATGAGGCGCTGGCCAAGAAGCTGCGCGGTGTGATCGCCTCCACGGAGGGCATCACCGCGGACCGTGCCACGGCTCCCGTGGCGGCGTGAGTACACGCGTCACCGGCGGCAGCGGCGGTGGTATCGGAACAGAGCGACAGGCGGGCACAGTGGAGGCGAGTGGCATGACGAGCGGCACCCCGGGCAACGGCGGAGCGGGATCACTGGAGGGCGCGGTCGTGGCCGTCGCCGGGGCCGGCGGACCCGCCGGACACGCGACGCTGCTGCGGCTCGCGGAGGCGGGCGCCGTCGTCGTCGGCGCCGACGCGGACCCGCAGCGGCTGGCCGAAGGCGTCGACGCGGCCCGCTTCGCCCACGGCGGTGCCACCGTCATCGGCGACACCGTGGACCTGCTGAACCTCGACGAGACGAGGGAGTGGGCCCGGCGCACCGAGAAGGAGTTCGGCCGGATCGACGGGCTGGTCCACCTGGTCGGAGGCTGGCGCGGCTCGGCGACCTTCGCCGACACCGACCTCGCCGACTGGGAGCTGCTGGAGAAGCTGCTCATCCGCACCGTCCAGCACACCTCCCTCGCTTTCGAGGGCGCGCTCGCGCGCTCCGGCCGGGGCCGGTTCCTGCTCGTCAGCGCCGCCGGAGCGGGCAGGCCCACGGCCGGCAACGCCGCCTACGCCGCAGCCAAGGCCGCCGCCGAGGCGTGGACGCTCGCCATGGCCGACGCCTTCCGCAAGGCGGGGGGCGAGCAGGGGCCGCAGGCGGCGGCTGCGATCCTCGTCGTGAAGGCGCTGGTGCACGACGCCATGCGAAGGGAGCGCCCGAACGCCAAGTTCGCGGGCTTCACCGACGTCACCGACCTGGCGGACGCGATCACCGGCACCTGGTCCACCCCCACCGAGGAAGTGAACGGAAACCGCCTGTGGCTCACCCCGAAGCCCTGAACGACCCCACGCCCGTGCGGACCGACGCCAAACGGCGCCACGACCCCCGGGCGCGCGGGTTCGCCAGCGACAACTACGCGGGCGCGCACCCGGAAGTGATGGCGGCCCTCGCGCTGGCCAACGACGGGCACCAGACGGCCTACGGCGGGGACGAGTACACCGAGCACCTGCAGCAGGTGGTGCGCCGGCACTTCGGCCCCCGCGCGGAGGCGTTCCCCGTCTTCAACGGGACCGGTGCCAACGTCGTCGCGCTCCAGGCGGTCACCGACCGCTGGGGCGCGGTCATCTGCGCCGAGAGCGCGCACATCAACGTCGACGAGTGCGGGGCGCCCGAGCGGGTGGGCGGGCTCAAGCTGCTCACCGTCCCCACGGAGGACGGCAAGCTGACCCCCGAGCTGATCGACCGGGAGGCCTACGGCTGGGAGGACGAACACCGCGCCATGCCGCAGGTCGTCTCGATCACCCAGAGCACGGAGCTGGGCACCCTCTACACGCCCGCGGAGATCAGGGCCATCTGCGAGCACGCACACGAACGCGGCATGGTGGTGCACCTGGACGGTTCACGGATCGCCAACGCCGCCGCCGCCCTCGACGTGCCCATGCGGACGTTCACCAACGTGGCCGGTGTCGACCTGCTCTCGCTCGGCGGCACGAAGAACGGCGCGCTGTTCGGCGAGGCCGTGGTCGTCCTCAACCCCGGCGCCGTCCGGGCGATGAAGCACCTGCGCAAGCTGTCGATGCAGCTGGCCTCGAAGATGCGCTTCGTCTCGGTGCAGCTGGAGGCCCTCCTGGCGGGGGACCTGTGGCTGCGCAACGCCCGGCACGCCAACAGCATGGCCCAGCGGCTCGCGGAGGGCGCCGGCGCCGTCAAGGGCGTGGAGATCCTCTACCCGGTACAGGCCAACGGCGTCTTCGCCCGGCTGCCGCACGACGTCAGCGAGCGGCTGATGAAGCACTACCGCTTCTACTTCTGGGACGAGGCCGCGGGCGTCGTGCGCTGGATGTGCGCCTTCGACACCACCGAGGAGGACGTCGACGGCTTTCTCGCGGCGCTGCGGGCGGAACTGGACTCCGGCTCCTGAGCCGGCGCCCCCGCAGCCGTGAGAGACGGCCGCCGCCGGACCCCGGTCCGGCGGCGGCCGTCTCTCACGGCTGCGGGGGCGCCGGCGCGGTGCCGCCCAGGTGGGCGGGCAGCCACCAGGCGTCGTCCGCGTTCTTCGGCCGGGCCGGGTAGGCGCGCTGAGCGGCCTCCAGCAGCTCCTGCACCCGGCCGCGCAACCGCTCGGTGACGGCGCCGACCGACTCCCCGGCTCGGGGGAGCAGCGGCGCGCCGACGCGGATGGTGATCGGGAAGTGGTTGCGCCCGAAGTCGCGGGGGCGCCCCTTCGTCCACAGGCGCTGCGTGCCCCACAGGGCCACCGGGAGGAGCGGAACCTCGGCCTCCTGCGCCATCCGCGCCGCGCCGCTCTTGAACTCCTTGAGCGTGAACGACGGCGAGATGGTCGCCTCCGGGAAGACGCCGACGATCTCCCCCGACCGCAGTGCCCGCACCGCGTGCCGGTAGGCGTCCTTGCCCGCCGAGCGGTCCACCGGGATGTGCTTCATGGCCCGCATCAGGGGACCGGAGACCTTGTGGCGGAAGACGGACTCCTTCGCCATGAACCGCACCAGCCGCTTCGCGGGCAGGGCGGCTCGTCCGGCGAAGATGAAGTCCAGGTAGCTGATGTGGTTGCTGACCAGGACGGCACCCCCCCGCTGCGGCACGTGCTCGGTCCCCTCGATGTCGAAGCGCAGGTCGATCGCCTTGAACCAGGTGAGCGCCGTGCGGATGACGGGGGGATAGACGAGCTCTGCCATGGGGGTCCTTCGAGAAAGCGGCTGCTGGGCGGGGTACCCGGCCAGTCCTGTGAACTTACGCGTCCGTAACTTCCCGGGCCAGTCCGGGGTGAGGAGATCCCGATCACGTTGGTCGCGGGCCCCGCCGCCCTGCGGGGAACCGCGCGCGAGGCGAGAAGTCCGCACGTCACAGCGTCCGTACCGAGTGACGGGGAACGGTCTCGCGCGCCGGGCGCGCAGGGGACCGATGCGATGCTGGCAGGGGCGGAAAAGGCCCGGACGGCCGAGGGGCCGTCCGGCGACCGGAGGAGAGGAGAGGCGGGCATGACCGAGCGGAGCCGGACACGGCGCCTGAGCGCGGCGGACCTCGCCGTGGCGCGGCTGGGGGAGCGGGCCACGCTCGTGCAGTTCTCGACGGCGTTCTGCCAGCCGTGCCGGGCGACGCGCGGCGTCCTGCGGCAGGTCAGCGGCATGGTCGACGGCGTGCTCCACGTGGAGGTCGACGCCGAGGACCGGCTGACGCTCGTCCGGGACCTGCACATCGAGGCCACCCCCACCGTTCTGGTGCTCGACGAGGGCGGGCGCATCGTGCGCCGGGCCGTCGGCCCTCCGCGCACCGTCGACGTGATCGCCGCGCTGGGCGAGGTCCTGTGAGCCGCGCGTGACGGATCTCGCACCCCCTGGCTCCCGCCGCCGCTTGACGCCGCCCACCGCCAATCGTCAGGGTGACGTTATGGGTGAGGTCAGACGGTCCGGGAGCCGCCGGTGAAGCCGGCGGGCGCGGTGGGCGCCGCGCTGCTCGACGGTGGCCCCGACCTGTTGCGCGCCGCGTTCCGCCGTCACCCGGCCGGAGTGGCCGTGATCACCGCCGCCGCGCCCGCCGCGCCTGGCGCGGGCGGCGCGGCGGCGCGTCCGGTCGGCTTCACGGCCTCGTCGGTGGCGTCGGTCGCCGCGGACCCGCCCCTGCTGTCCTTCGGAGTCGGTACCGGTTCGTCCACCTGGCCGGTCCTGGCCGAGGCCACCCATGTGGGGGTGCACTTCCTGGGCGAGCACCAGCAGGACGTGGCCGAGACGTTCGCCCGGCACGGCGCGGACCGCTTCGCGCCTCCCCTCACGTGGCGCCCGGGCCCCTTCTCCGTGCCCGTCCTGGGGGACGTCCCGGTGTGGCTGGTGTGCCGGGTGGCGGGCCGTGTGCCCGCGGGCGACCACCGTGTGGTCATCGCCGAGGTGGTGGCGGGCGACGCCGCCGGCCCCGGCCGGCCGCTGCTCTATCACCAGGGGCGCTTCACGGCGTTGCGTGATTGAGTCGAGTCAGCGTTTCGCTCTTCCCGCGTTGGCAAGGTCACAGTTAACCGGCCTTGCCTCCCGGGAAAGTGATGGATGTACTGGCGAGTAATAAACTGGTCGGAGGGACCGGTCCACCCGACCGGAACCCGCCCCAGCAGGCGCCTATGCTGCCTGCGAAGGCAGCAGCCCGTAAAGACGATGCAGTAGGAGAGCCGGCGTGAGCTTGAGGATCGTTGTCTGTGTGAAGTACGTGCCCGACGCCACCGGCGACCGGCACTTCGCCGAGGACCTGACCACTGACCGCGACGCGGTGGACGGCCTGCTCTCGGAGCTCGACGAATACGCGGTGGAGCAGGCGCTGCAGATCGCCGAGAACGCCGACGACGCCGAGGTCACCGTGCTCACGGTCGGCCCGGAGGACGCGAGCGACGCGCTGCGCAAGGCTCTGTCCATGGGTGCCGACAAGGGCGTGCACGTCGAGGACGACGACCTGCACGGCACCGACGCCATCGGTACCTCCCTGGTGATGGCCAAGGCCATCGAGCAGACCGGTTACGACCTGGTGATCTGCGGTATGGCCTCCACCGACGGCACGATGGGCGTGCTGCCCGCGCTGCTGGCCGAGCGGCTGGGCGTGCCGCAGGTGACCCTGCTCTCCGAGGTCTCCGTCGAGGACGGCAAGATCACCGGCCGCCGGGACGGCGACTCCGCCACCGAGCACCTGGAGGCCGCGCTGCCGGCCGTCGCCTCGGTCACCGACCAGTCCGGCGAGGCCCGCTACCCGTCCTTCAAGGGCATCATGGCGGCCAAGAAGAAGCCGGTGGAGTCCCTGGACCTGGACGACCTGGACATCGAGGCCGAGGAGGTCGGTCTGGAGGGTGCCTGGACGAAGGTCGAGGACGCCACCGCACGTCCGGCCCGCACCGCCGGCACCGTCGTGAAGGACGAGGGCGAGGGCGGCAAGCAGCTCGCCGAGTTCCTGGCGGGCCAGAAGTTCATCTGAGCACCGCCGCCCGCCCCCAAGCCCGCACATTCCTCGCAGGAGCAATCCCATGGCTGAAGTCCTTGTCTACGTCGACCACGTGGACGGCGCCGTCCGCAAGCCCACCCTGGAGCTGCTGACCCTCGCCCGCCGTATCGGCGAGCCCGTCGCCGTCCACCTCGGCCCCGGTGCCGACACCGCCGCCGCGACCCTGGCCGAGTACGGCGCGGTGAAGGTCCTCGCCGCCGACGCCCCCGAGTTCGCCGACTACCTGGTCGTGCCCAAGGTGGACGCGCTGCAGGCCGCGTGCGAGGCGGCGTCCGCCGAGGGCTCCCCGGCCGCCGTGCTGCTGCCCTCCTCCGCCGAGGGCAAGGAGATCGCGGCCCGCCTGGCGCTGCGTCTGGGCTCCGGCATCATCACCGACGCCGTCGACCTGGAGGCCGGTGACGAGGGTCCGGTGGCCACCCAGTCGGTGTTCGCCGCCGCCTTCACCACCAAGTCCCGCGTCTCCAAGGGCACCCCGGTCATCACGGTCAAGCCCAACTCCGCCGCTCCCGAGGCCGCCGCGGCGGCCGGAACCGTCGAGCAGCTGTCGGTCTCCTTCGGCGAGCTGGCCACCGGCACCAAGGTGGTCTCCCGCAAGGAGCGCGAGTCGACCGGGCGTCCGGAGCTGACCGAGGCCGCGATCGTGGTCTCCGGCGGCCGTGGCGTCGGCGGCGCGGAGAACTTCAACGTCGTCGAGGCGCTGGCCGACTCCCTCGGCGCCGCCGTGGGTGCCTCCCGCGCCGCCGTCGACGCCGGCTGGTACCCGCACTCCAGCCAGGTCGGCCAGACCGGCAAGACCGTGTCGCCGCAGCTGTACGTCGCGGCCGGCATCTCCGGTGCGATCCAGCACCGCGCCGGTATGCAGACCTCGAAGACGATCGTCGCCGTCAACAAGGACGCCGAGGCCCCGATCTTCGACCTGGTCGACTACGGCGTGGTCGGCGACCTGTTCGAGGTCGTCCCGCAGCTCACCGAAGAGGTCAAGACCCGCAAGGGCTGACCGCCTCCGGCACACGACGGCCGGGGTCCGCGCAGCAGTCGCCGCGCGGGCCCCGGCCGTTCGCGTGTCCCACCCGGCCGGCGGGCGGGTGTTGACGTGCGGGGAGCGGGAGGCATAGCGTCCAGGAAATTCAACGTTTTGTTGATGATTCGAGGATGCGCGGTGGCCGCCAGGGCCGCCCGGGGACGCAGGGAGTGCAGATGACGCAGGGTCGGCCGGGGGCGAACGAGGCGGAGGCGTCGGTGACCTTGACGCTCACACGGTCCGTGACGGAGCGGATCGGGGCGTCACTGGCCGCCGTCGACGCCGAACTGGACCGGCGCTACCCCGGTGATCCGGGCACGCGGCAGCCCGTGCACACCGTGTACGTGCCCGGCGACGTCTTCGCGGCCGACACCGCGCGCTCCTGGGGCGATCAGGCCCTCGGGCTGCTCGACGCCCACGCCCCCGACGCGGGCACGCTCGCCGCCGTCCTCGGACTCGACGACGAGCTCGCCGCGGGCGTCCACGAGCGGGTGCGGGCCAAGCTCCGCCGTGAGCCCGTGGAGGACCTGCGCATCGACTTCGAGGACGGCTACGGCAACCGGCCGGACCCCGAGGAGGACGCGCACGCGGCCCGCGCCGCCCGCCTCGTCGCCGCCGCGTTCGCCGACGGCGCACCCTCCCGCGTACCGCCGTTCCTCGGTATCCGCCTCAAGTGCATGGAGTCCGCCGTACGCGACCGGGGCATCCGCACCCTCGACATCTTCCTCACCGGCCTCATGGAGGCCGGCGGCCTGCCCCGGGGCCTCGTCCTCACCCTGCCGAAGGTGACGTACGCGGAGCAGGTGACGGCCATGGTCCGGCTCTGCGAGGAGTTCGAGCAGGCACGCGGCCTGACGCCCGGCCGGATCGGCTTCGAGATCCAGATCGAGACCAGCCAGTCGATCCTGGGCGCCGACGGCCGCGCCACGGTCGCCCGCATGATCGAGGCGGCCGAGGGCCGGGCCACCGGGCTCCACTACGGCACGTTCGACTACAGCGCGTGCTGCGGCGTGAGCGCGGGCCACCAGTCGCTGGACCACCCGGTCGCGGACCACGCGAAGGCCGTCATGCAGGTGGCCGCGGCGGGCACCGGCGTCCGGCTCTCCGACGGCTCGACCAACGTGCTGCCCGTCGGCCCGACGGCCCGGGTGCACGCCGCCTGGAAGCTGCACCACGACCTCGTCAGGCGCTCCCTCGCCCGCGCCTACTACCAGGGCTGGGACATGCACCCCGGCCACCTGCCGACCCGGTACGCCGCCGTCTACGCCTTCTACCGCGAGGGCTACGAGGCCGCCGCCGCCCGGCTCGCGGCCTACGCGGCCGACGCGGGGGGCGACGTCATGGACGAGCCCGCCACCGCCAAGGCACTCGCCGGGTACCTGTTGCGCGGCCTGGACTGCGGCGCCCTGGACGACACCGAGGTGGGCGGGGCCACCGGGCTGTCCCGCGCCGAAGTGGAGGGCTTCGCGGCGCCGCGCCGGAGCGCCCTGACCGTCTCCGCCCCCTGACGCCGCCCCCTGACCTCACCGGCCTCCCCGCGTCGCGCGGCCCCGCCGTCCGAGCGGCGGCGGGCTGTACAACGCGGGGAAGGGCGGGCCACCATACCCGCCATGGCCCACGACCTCGTCCGGCCGCGTCCCGGCGGTCCCCGCACCGTCGCCGTGCGGCCCGGCGCCGACGGCGTACCGCACCCCCGTGTGTCCGGTCCGCCCCGCGTGTCCCGTGTGCCGCGCCCGGCCCGGCGACGCCTCCTCCCCCCTCCCGGTCCGCCCGGAGGCGTTTCCCGCACGGGGCGGGCAGGGCACGGAACAGGGGGCGACGAAGAGGGGGACACGTGATCGTCTGGCTGAACGGCGCCATGGGCGCCGGCAAGGGTGCGGTGGCGGGGGAGCTGGTGGAACTGCTGCCCGGAAGCACGGTCTTCGACCCGTCTCTCGTCGGCTCCCAGTTGCGCGACCTGCTGCCGAGGGAACGGGCCGCAGAGGTGGCCGACTGCCGCGACCTGGCGGCCTGGCGGCGTCTGCTGGTGGAGACGGCGGCGGTGCTGCTGAGCGAGGTGCCGGGGCCGCTGGTGACGCCCATGACGTTGCTGCGCCAGGAGCACCGGGACGAGATCTTCGGTGCGCTCGCCTCCCGACGCGTGCCCGTGCGCCATTTCCTCCTCGACGCGGAGGAAACGATCCTCCGCGCACGCCTCGCGGCCCGCTCGGCGCCGGGTACCGGCCCAGGGGACGACGAGCGCGCCCGGGGGGAGCTCGCCGCCTACCGGGCCGCCCGCGCGTGGCTGGCCACCGACGCCCACACCGTGGACACCACCGAGCTCACCCCCCGCCGGACGGCCGAGCGGATCGCCAAAGCCGTGCACGACGGGGCCGGCGCGTGCGACATCGTGCAGACCCCGGAGCCGACGGCGGAGACCGTGGCGGCCGGCGTCCTGCTCTTCGACGATCAGGACCGGGTGCTGCTCGTCGACCCCACCTACAAACCCGGCTGGGAGTTCCCCGGCGGCGTCGTCGAAGCGGGTGAGCCGCCCGCCCGGGCCGGTGTCCGGGAGGTCGCCGAGGAGCTGGGGCTGCGGCTGGCGGAGGAGCCCCGGTTGCTCGTCGTGGACTGGGAGCCGCCGGCTCCGCCCGCCTACGGCGGTCTGCGGCTCCTCTTCGACGGCGGACGGCTCACCCCGGACGTCGTGGACGGCCTCCTGCTGCCCGGCGCGGAGCTGCGCGGCTGGCGCTTCGTCGGCGAGGAGGAGGCCGCCGGGCTGCTGCCGCCGGTGCGCCTGGCACGGCTGCGCTGGGCGCTGCGGGCCCGGGAGTGGGGACGCCCGCTCAACCTGGAGGCGGGCGTCCCGGTCGGGTCCGGGCCGGTCGGCTGAGCCACTCAGCCGCGGTCGGCGTACCGCTGCAGGAACAGGGCCTCGACGACCGACATGCGGTGCAGTTCGTCGGGCGAGACGCTCTCGTTGACGGCGTGGATCTGCGCGGCGGGCTCACTGAGGCCGGTCAGCAGGATCTCGGCCTCGGGGTAGAGAGCGGCCAGGGTGTTGCACAGCGGGATGGAGCCGCCCATCCCCGCCACCGCCATCCGCGCCCCGTCGTACGCCTCCGCCATCGCCTCGGCCATCGCGGTGTAGGCGGGGCTGGCGGTGTCGGCGCGGAAGGGCTGGCCCTGGCCGACCTCCTCCACGCTCACCCGCGCGCCCCAGGGGGCGCGGCTCCTCAGGTGCGCGCCCAGCAGCCGGCCCGCGTCGGCGGCGTCCGTGCCTGGCGGGACGCGCAGGCTGACCAGGGCGCGGGCGGTGGACTGCACGGAGGGGGTGGCTCCGACGACGGGCGGGCAGTCGATGCCCAGCACCGTGACGGCCGGACGGGCCCACAGGCGGTCGGCGACGGTGCCCGAGCCGATCAGCTCGACCCCCTCCAGCACCTTGGCGTCCCGGCGGAAGTCCTCCTCGGGGTAGGGCAGTCCCTCCCACACGCCCTGTGCCGCGAGCCCGTCCACGGTGGTCGAGCCGTCCTCCGCCCGCAGCGAGTCCAGCAGCCGGATCAGCGCCGCCAGGGCGTCCGGTGCGGCGCCGCCGAACTGGCCGGAGTGCAGGTTCCCTTCGAGGGTGTCCACCTGAACGCGCAGCAGGGTCATGCCGCGCAGCACACTGGTCACCGTCGGCAGACCCGTGCGGAAGTTGCCCGCGTCACCGATGACGATCGTGTCGGCCGCCAGCAGCTCCGGATGGGCCTCCGCGTAGCGCTCCAACCCGCCGGTGCCCTGCTCCTCCGAGCCTTCCACGATCATCTTGACGGTCACGGGCACGCCGCCGTGCGCCCGCAGGGCCCGCAGGGCGAGCAGGTGCAGGATGAACCCGCCCTTGCAGTCCGCCGTGCCACGCCCGTACCAGCGCCCGTCCCGTTCGGTCAGCTCGAACGGCGGCGAGTCCCAGCCCGCGAGTTCCAGGGGCGGCTGGACGTCGTAGTGGGCGTAGAGCAGCACGGTGGGCGCTCCGGCGGGGCCGGGGAGCAGCCCGTACACCGACCGCGTGCCGTCGGGCGTCTCCAGCTCGGCGACGTCCGTGAAGCCCTCGGCGCGCAGGGCGTCGGCGATCCAGCGCGCCGCGCCCTCGCACTCCTCGACGGGGAACTGCGCGGGATCGGCGACCGACTGGAAGCGCACCAGCGCGGCCAGCTCCTCGCGGGCCTGCGGCATCAGTGCCGCCACCGTCGCGGCGACGGCGTCCGGTGCCGGGGGAGTGGGCGTGCCGTGCGTGGGGTCGGCGGAGAGTGCCGGGTGGTGCGCCATGCGGAAACGTCCTCCTGGATGCCGGGGGCAGGACACCGGAGAGCGGGATCGCCGCACGTCCGGCGGTGTGTTGATCCTCCCACAGCGGTTCTCGCGGGCACCGGGCCGTAGGATGCCGCAGGGGCCAGGCCCTTCCTGGCCGGTCGGTCGAGCGGGAGCAGAGCAGATCGTGAGCAGCGAGAACACCCCCAGTACAGCCGACGCCGCCGGGGACGCGGGGGAGGAGTCGGCCGCCGTCTGGGACGTGGTCGTGGTCGGTGCCGGACCGGCGGGCGCCTCCGCCGCGCACGCGGCGGCCGTGGCCGGGCGGCGCGTACTGCTACTGGAGAAGGCCCGGCTGCCGCGCTACAAGACCTGCGGCGGCGGCATCATCGGCCCCTCCCGGGACGCGTTGCCGCCCGGGTTCGAACTGCCGCTCCAGGACCGCGTGCACGCCGTGACGTTCTCGTTGGACGGCCGTTTCAGCCGCACCCGCCGCTCGCGGCGGATGCTCTTCGGTCTGGTGAACCGGCCGGAGTTCGACCAGGCACTGGTCGAGGCGGCGCAGAAGGCGGGCGCGGAGCTGCGCACGGGCGTGACCGTCTCCCGCGTCGAGCAGCACGGTCCTGCGGTCCCCGACCGCCGCACGGTCGCCGTCGTCCTCTCCGGCGGCGAGACGGTGCTCGCGCGGGCCGTCGTGGGCGCGGACGGCAGCGCCAGCCGGATAGGGGCGCACGTCGGAGTCAAGATGGACCAGGTCGATCTGGGGCTGGAGGCGGAGATCCCCGTCCCCGACACCGTGGCGGAGGACTGGGCGGGGCGCGTCCTCATCGACTGGGGGCCGCTTCCGGGCTCGTACGGCTGGGTCTTCCCCAAGGGCGACACCCTGACCGTCGGCGTCATCTCGGCCCGTGGCGAGGGGGCGGCGACCAAGCGCTACCTGGAGGACTTCACGGCCCGGCTCGGACTGGCGGGATTCGAACCGAGCGTCTCCTCGGGGCACCTGACCCGCTGCCGTGCCGATGACTCCCCGCTGACGCGCGGCCGCGTGCTGGTGTGCGGTGACGCCGCCGGGCTGCTGGAGCCGTGGACGCGCGAGGGCATCTCGTACGCCCTGCGTTCGGGGCGGCTGGCGGGGGAGTGGGCGGTCCGCATCGCCGGTGCGGGCGACGCCGTGGACGCCCGGCGCCAGGCGCTCAACTACGCGTTCGCCATCAAGTCGGGCCTGGGCGTGGAGATGGGCGTCGGGCGGCGCATGCACCAGGTCTTCTCCCGCCGTCCCGGTCTGCTGCACGCGACCCTCACCGGCTTCCGGCCCGCCTGGAACGCGTTCGCCGCAATCACCCGGGGCTCCACCACGCTCGCCGAGCTCATCCGCACCCGTCCGCTGGCGCGCCGGGCGCTGACCGCGCTGGACAACCGCTCGCTCGACGGCGCTTCCTGACGGGCCCGGCGGGTCGGCCCCGTGGGGCGGCGGGGGAGCCCGGTCGAGCTCCCCTCAGCGCTCCTGCGCGGCCCGCTTGCGGCGGACGTAGAGCTGCTTGCGCACCTCGGCGACGACGCTGCCGTCCGCCGCGGTGACGGTGCAGGCGAACCAGGGCAGTGCCTTGGAGCCGTCGGCCGTGGCCGCGGTGATCTCCTCCAGGCGGTCCGGCGTCAGCTTGAAGTCGGCGAAGACGTCGCCGCGCCCCGGGGAGACGAAGTCGATCTCGCCCGCCCGGTCCCACACGATGTAGTCCCGGCCGAGGGACGAGACGACGAGCAGGGCCCAGAACGGGTCCGTCATGGAGAACAACGAGCCGCCGAAGTGCGTGCCGAAGTAGTTGCGGTTGAAGCGGCCGAGTCGCAGCCGTACCCGGGCACTGCTCCAGTCGTCGGCGATGTGCAGCACCCGGACGCCCGCGAAGAGGAAGGGCGGCCACAGGTTCATTCCGCGGCGCAGCGTGGCCGCACTGATTCGACGTGCCATGCGGCCAGGCTAGCAGTGATATTACCGGTGAGTAACTCGTCGGTGTCCGGAGCGGGCGCCGCACCCGGCGGGCGGCTCGCGTCGCTCAGACGGCCGACAGCTCCCGCCACCGGGCGGCCAGGCCCGGATCGCCCTCCACCGCGGCCGTCGTCAGCTCCACCCGGTTCCACAGGGCCACGTACAGCAAGGACGCCGGGCCGCTCACCGCGCAGTCCGCCCTGCCGTGCACGCCCTCGGTGACCTCCGGTGCGGCGGAGGTGATCCGCACCGTCCACGTCCGGCCGGTGCCCGGGCCCTGGGTGCGGACCCTCAGCACGCACGGCTTCTCGGCGCGCAGCCGGCTGCGTTCGCGCGTGAGGAATCCGGTGAGCAGCTCGTCGATGCCGTCGGCGGCCAAGGCGGCGTCCACCTCCGGTCGTTCGACGCCGGCGGCGAGCTCGGCGTCGACGCGGTGGATCGCGGTCTCGTGCGCCTGGCGGCGGGCCCAGAACGCCAGCGGCGTCGGGGAGCCGGTCAGGAACGTCCAGCACTGCACATCCTCCGGGGCGCCGGAGAGGGTCTCCAGCAGGCGTGCGTGCCCCTCGCGGTACCAGCGCGCGAGCGTGGCGTCGGGGACGTCGTCCGACGAGCGCCGCACCGGGGAGGCCCGGCGCTCGGCGACGGTGTCGGCCGCCCATCGGTGGACGTGTCCCTGGTGGACGACGAGGTCGCGCACCCGCCAGCCGGGGCACGTGGGTACCGTGGCGTCCCATCCCGCCTGTTCGGCGGCGGAGATGAGCGCTTCACCCTCCCGGGTGAGGGCGTGAAGGTGATCCGTGGTCCGCATGACGCGGATTGTGCCACCGCCGCCGACGGGGTCTCATTTGTTTATTGTGAGCACAAAGCCAGAATGGATGCCGTGACCCACCACCGAACCCGTTCCGACCGGGGACGCAGCGCGCTGGGACCGGCGCTCCAGCTCGTCCACACCGGCCGCGCGCCCACCCGTGCCGTGCTCACGGCGGAGCTGGGCGTCACGAGGGCGACGGCGGGCGCCGTCGCCGCCGAACTCCAGGCCCTCGGCCTCATCACCGTGGACTCCCGCCCCACCGGCTCCTCCGACGGTTCGCAGGGACGGCCCTCGCACCGCCTCGGGGTCGAGCCGGACGGGCCCGTCGTCCTCGCCGCCCAGGTGCACGCCGACGGCTTCCGCGCCGCCCTCGTCGGGCTGGGCGGAACCGTCGTGGCCACCGCCCCCGGCTGCGGGGACGTCGGCGCCGACCCCGGCCAGGTCCTGCGCGAGGTCGTCGACGCCGGCGCCGAGCTGCTGCGCCACACCGGCCGGCGCTGCGTGGGGGCCGGGCTCGCCGTGCCGTCGGCCGTCGCCGAACCTGAGGGCACCGCGCTCAATCCGCTGCACGTGGCCTGGCCGCCGGGGGCGCCGGTCCGCGAGGTCTTCAGCCGGTGCCTGGCCGACGCGGGCGTCACCGGCCCCGCCCCGGGCAGCGTGGCCGTCGGGTACGCGGCCAACGACGTCAACCTCGGAGCGCTCGCCGAGCACCGCCACGGCGCGGGGCGCGGGGCGCGGCACCTGCTGTGCGTGGCCACCGGCCACCGCGGCGTCGGCGGCGCCCTCGTGCTGGGCGGACGGCTGCACACCGGCAGCTCCGGGCTCGCCCTGGAGGTCGGCCACCTGACGGTGGATCCGCAGGGCCGCCCGTGCCACTGCGGCAGCCGCGGCTGCCTCGACGTCGAGACCGACCCGCTGGCCTTCCTGGAGGCCGCCGGGCGCGACGCCGGACCGGAGGTCTCTCTGCTCGACCAGGCCCGCGACCTGCTCCGCACGGCCTACCCCGGCGACTTCGCGGTCCGCGCGGCGGCCCACCGGCTGATCGACCGTCTCGGGCAGGGTCTCGCCTCGCTCGTGAACATCCTCAACCCCGACCGCATCATCCTGGGCGGGCTCCACCGCGAGCTGCTGCGGGCCGACGAGGAGCGGCTGCGCGCCGTCGTCGCGGACCGAAGCCTGTGGGGCCGCAGCGGAGAGGTGCCCGTCCTGGCCTGCACCCTCGACCACAACTCCCTCGTCGGAGCGGCGGAGATGGCGTGGCAGCCCGTCCTGGACGATCCGCTGCTCCTCACCGAGGGCTGACCCGACCCGTCCGGCCGATCGCCGTCCCGTGCCGCCGACCCGCAGGGCGGCACGGGACGCGGGTCAGTGCCGCAGGAAGTCGGCGAGCACGCGGTTGAACTCCCCGGGGCGTTCCACCATCGGCAGATGCGAGGCGTCCTCGATGACGGCCAGCCGCGATCCGGCGATGTGCGCGTGGAGGAACTCGGCGTCGGACACCGGCGTATAGGTGTCCTCCCGGCCGACGACCACGAGCGTGGGCACGCCGATCCGGCTCAGGACCGGCGTGTAGTCGGGTCGTTCGGCCCGCCCGCGCAGCGCGGCCGCCGCCCCCTCGGGGGGCGCGGCGAGCATCATCGCGCGCACCCGCCGGGAGGCCTCCCGGTACTGCGGCGCCACCATCCTGTCGACCGCCTCGGCCGTGTAGCCGCCCATGCCCTCCCGGAGGAGGCGCTCGGCCAGTTCACGGCGGCCGACCCTGCCGTCCTCGGTCTCCGCGTACGGCGCCGTGTCGCACAGCACGAGCCCCGCGAAACGTTCGGGGAACAGCCGGAAGAGCTCCAGGGCGATCTGGCCGCCCATGGACACCCCGGCGACCGTGGCCCGTTCCACCCCCAGGTGGTCCAGCAGCCGCGCCAGGTCCGTCGCGAAGTCCGCCAGCGGCGTCGTGCCGGGGACGACCTCACTGAGGCCGTAGCCGCGCAGGTCGGGCACGATGACGCGGTGCCCGGCCGTGGCGAACGCCTCCGTCTGGGCGGCCCACAGCGTGCGGTCGAAGGGATGGCCGTGGACGAGGAGCAGGGGTGCACCGGTGCCCTCGTCCAGATAGGCGGTGCGTATGCCGCCCAGCAACGCTTCGTTGGTCATGCCGTGATGCTAAGGCCCCGTCAGGCGCACACCGGGGCGCTCGGACGGCAGTCGCCCGCCGGAACGGGCGCCGCCGTCTCAGCCGGGCACGGGGCTGGCGTGACCGGGCTCCCGCACGGCCCCGGCGGGCGGCGCGGCGGTGGGGCGCGCGACCCCCGCGGGCCCGGCTCCCGGCCCCGTGCGCCGTTCGCCGGGCGGCGGCGCGGGAAGCGTGAACCAGACGACCTTCCCCTCGCCGCCGCGCTGGGCGCGCATGCCCCAGCTCTCACTCATGGCCGCCACCAGGGCCAGCCCGCGTCCGCTGGTGGCCGTCGTCCCGGGGGAGCGCACCTCGGGCAGCCGGGGGTCGTGGTCCCGCACCGAGATCGTCAGCCGGTCCCACAGCAGCACGATCTCCACGGTGCAGTGCTTGTCCGCGCCGGTATGCCGGTGCACGTTGGCCAGCAGCTCGGTGACGCCGAGCGCGGCGGTGTCGGTCAGCTGGGGCAGGTGCCAGTAGCGGAGCTGGGCGGAGACGATGCGGCGTACCTGGCCGATGCGCGAGGGCAGGGCCTGGAACTCGACCGCACAGTGCCTGCTGGGGGCGGGGTGACTGATCACGGCTGCGACTCCCTGGGGCCGGGGCGACGTACGGGGGCGACATGCGTGGCTGGGTCTCACCGGAACCCGGGCGACGGCCGCTGAAGGTTCCCGTGACTTACCAGCGTGATTCAGCTCACATGGTTGCGCAAATCGGGTGGTGTTCAAGGGTGCACGATGCGTCGATCAGCAGCGATCTTCGCCGCGCGTTCCCGGGCGTCACCGAGCGCGGCCGTCAACCGCGAGCGGTCGCGGAGCGCGAGGCCGAGCGTGTACCGCGTCCCGCCCAGCACGACCACCGTCCGGCGCCGGGCGGTGCGCCACGCCCTCCACCACGGCCGGGGCAGACGGACCTTCTCCACCGGGGCGCTGTCGATCTCGCGTCCGTAACTGGTGAGCAGCGCCATCCGTCCGCCGCGCACCAGGACCTGACCCGCACGCGTCAGGGTGCGCGGCGGACGACGCACCGGGACACCGTCGAGGTCGAAATCGGGAACCGCCATCGCGCACCGCCTCACCCGTCCGGCCACCGGAGGGTGACCGTCTCCTGCACGCAGTGTGCCCGGCGGTGCGGCGGTACGCCAGAGGCCGCATATCATCGCGGCGTGAACAGCCAGAACGTGTCCCGCACCGCCCGTCCCGCTCCCGCCGGGCAGCCCGCCGAGACACTGGACGTGGACCGCAGCGACACCGCCTACCGGGCCTGGCTGAAGGACGCCGTCCGCACCGTGCAGGCCGACGCCAACCGCAGCGCCGACACCCACCTGCTGCGCTTCCCCCTTCCGGAGGCCTGGGGCATCGACCTGTACCTGAAGGACGAGTCGACGCACCCCACCGGCAGCCTCAAGCACCGGCTCGCCCGGTCGCTCTTCCTCTACGGGCTGTGCAACGGCTGGATCCGCCCCGGCAAGCCGGTGATCGAGGCCTCCAGCGGCTCCACCGCCGTCTCCGAGGCGTACTTCGCCTCCCTGATCGGGGTGCCCTTCATCGCCGTCATGCCGCGGAGCACCAGCCGGGAGAAGACCCGGCTCATCGAGTTCCAGGGGGGCCGCTGCCACCTCGTGGACGATCCGCAGACCGTCTACGAGGTCTCGACCCGGCTCGCGTCGGAGACCGGCGGTCACTACATGGACCAGTTCACCTACGCCGAACGTGCGACGGACTGGCGCGGCAACAACAACATCGCCGAGTCGATCTACCACCAGTTGCGACTCGAACGCCACCCGGAGCCCGCGTGGATCGTCGCCGCCGCCGGCACGGGCGGGACGTCGGCGACCCTCGGCCGGTACGTGCGCTACATGCAGTACGACACCCGCATCTGCGTGCCGGACCCGGAGAACTCCTGCTTCTTCGACGGCTGGGTCGCCGAGGACCCGCAGACCGTGAGCGCGTGCGGCTCGCGCATCGAGGGCATCGGCCGCCCCCGGATGGAGCCGAGCTTCGTGCCGGGCGCCATCGACCGGATGATGAAGGTGCCGGACGCGGCCAGCGTCGCGGCCGTGCGCCTGCTGGAGGAGGTGGTGGGGCGCCGGGCGGGCGGCTCGACGGGGACGGGGCTGTGGAGCGCGCTGCGGATCGTCGCCGAGATGGTCGCCGCCGGCCGTCGGGGCTCGGTGGTCACCCTGATCTGTGACCCGGGCGACCGCTACCTCGACAAGTACTACTCCGACACCTGGCTCGCCGAACAGGGACTGGACATCGGCCCGTACACCGCCACGCTCACCGCTTTCCTCGACACGGGCGTCTGGCCCCGGACCGACGTCTGATCCACCAGGGCCCTCAGCCCCGTCCGGCCGGCCGCGTGTCGAGCCGGCGCATCGACCGCCGGAACATGCCGCCGAGCCACGGGCGGGCCAGCGGCGCGAGAGCGCGCAGCACCGGCGCGACGTCCAGGGCGAGCGTCCGGACCACGCGCGTGCCCCCGGTCGGGCCCGGCGTCAGCCGCCAGTCGGCGACCAGGGCCCGCACACCCGGCACCCGTACCTCGTCGGCCCGGTAGGCGTAGTGCTCCCCGGGACGCGCGGCGAGGACCGTCCCGCTGACCACCAGGCCACCGCCGTGCCGTGCCCGCTCGACCGCCGAAGCCCCGGACGCGCGGGGCCCGTTCGCCGTGGGCCGGAGCCCCGGCCGTCCTCCGGCGGTGCCCTCGGCCAGCGCCCGGTACACCTCTGACGGCGTGGCCGCCACCCGCGTCCGGCACGTCAGCCGCAGGGGTGCGAGGTGGACGAACTCCACCGGTACGTCGACGAGATGACGTCTCATCACCGGAGCGTACGGCGGCCGGGGCGACCTGTCAGCAGCCAGGACGACGCGCCGGTCGGAGCCCGTGAGATGACGGCCGCACTCCCACTCCGCCAGATTGTGCAACGACACTGCCGCGCCGTAAGGCCCCGCATACCGAGAAAAGAGCCCAACGAAGTGGAGCCAGCAGAGCACCGCGTCCCGCTCGACGTCCCCTCCTCCCCCTTCCTGTCACGATTTCGCCCCGCATTCACCCCGGGGGGCTGCGCAGCGTGGTGTTCCGGCCCGATCCTGGGACGTCAGGGCCGCCGGGACATCGGGGGAACCGCACATGGCTGACGTACCGCACATGCGCAAACCGGGCGCTCCACCGCAGCGCGGCCCGGCCGCCGTGCCGTCACTGGAACTCCTGGTGCACGGAGTCGGCGGCGCCACGCCCCAGGCGATGCTCGACGACCCCCGGACGGTCCGGGTCACCGGGGACGACACCGCCGGCATCCACCGTCGGGCGGACGACGCGCAGGCCGAGGACCACCCCGCCCGGTACGGCGGACGGCCGGTCCGCGAGGCGTACTGCTGGGCCGGACTCACCTCCGGCAACGGAGCCCGCGCGCTGTGGCTCGTCCTGCTGCCCTTCATGATCGTCAACCTGGCGCACTGGATGCGTCCGGCGGCACCGGGCGACCATCCCGCACACCGCTGGTACGGGGTGCTGGTGCGGCTCATCGCGCTCTCCCTGACCGTGCTGCTCACCGCTGCCGCCGGCGAGGTCGCCCTCGATCTGGTCGCCTGGCAGTGTGCCGGAGCTGCCCGGTGCGCCGGTGACACCTCCTGGCTCACGTTCCTCGCCGAGGACAACGCCGGCTGGTGGAGCCTGCCCGGGCGCCGTCTCGTCGTCGCCGCGGTGGTGCCCCTCGCCCTCGTCGGGCTGCTGTGGTGGCTCGCGCGCCGTACCTGGGGGGCGTACGAGTCGGCGACGCCGCCGGCCGCCGAGGAACGCCGCCCGGGCAGCGTTCCTCGGCGGCCGGGCGGAGACGGAACGGCGGAGGAACAGCCGCTGAGTCTCCCGGGGTTCTGGTACGGCCGCCGCCTCGTGGCCCGGCTGCGCGCCGCGCACACGGCCGCCGCCCTCCTCACCGTCACGGCGGCCCTGCAGGCGGCAGCGGCGCAGTACGACGGCCCGCGCGGCGGTGCGCTCCGCGTCACCGGAGCCCTGCTGGCGATCGCCTGCGTGGCGCTGTGGACGCTGGTCTGCGTCGTGGTGGCCCGGCGCGGCCGCAGTGAGCGCCGCACCGACGACCGGCCGGAGACGCCCGCCGCCCGGCTGCTGCCCTGGGCCGCCCTCACCCTCCTGGTGCTGACGGCCGTGCACACCGGCTGGGACCGCCCCGGCTGGCGGGCCAGTGCCCAACTGCCCGGCACCGGCTACTTCGGCGTCTCCACCGTCGTCCAGGGCGTCCTCGTGCTGGCCCTGGCGTGCACCGCCCTCGTCCTGCACCGGCGCGCCCCCGCCGCGCACCGCAGCGCCCTGGGCGGCCTCGGCGGCCCCGCCGTGGCCCTGCTCGCGTGTGCGCTGGGCGGGCTCCTGACCGGCGGTGTGGCCCAGCGGGCGGCCGAGACCCTCGCCCCCGGCTCGTCCGCGGCGCTCCCCGATGCCCGGATCGCCGGCCCGCCCGTGGTGCTCACGTGGCAGGCGGCCGTGATTCCGGTGGTGGTCCTGGCCGTCGCCGTCTTCGCGGCGATCTGCGCCGTGCGGGTGTGGCGGCTCGGCCGACGACTCGTCCCGGACGTCGCCCACGGCTACCCCGACGAGGACACCGACATGCCCGCGCGCAGGGCCCGTATCGCGTCCGCCATCGCCCGCGCCGGGCTCACCGACGAGGCTCCCGTCCTCGTCGGTACCGTCGCGGCCCTCACCGCCCTGCTCGGGGCCGGCGCGGTGGCCGGAGCACTCGTCAGCGGCCACGCGCCCGAGCACGCCGTGGACGGCGCACCACCGCCCGTCGCGGCGGCCGCCGATCTCGCCCAGGGCCTCGGATCCTGGCTGATGGGCGGGCTGGTCCTGGTCCTCGTCGCCCTGGGCCGCCGCGCCTACCGGGACGCCGGGGCCCGGCGGAGCGTGGGCATCCTCTGGGACGTCGGCACCTTCTGGCCCCGCGCCGCCCACCCCTTCGCGCCCCCCTGCTACGCCGAGCGCGCCGTACCCGACCTCACCTGGCGCATGTGCACCTGGACCCGGCTCACCAAGGGGCGCCTGGTCATCTCCGGTCACTCGCAGGGAAGCGTGCTGGCGGCCGCGGCCGTGTGGCAACTCGACCCGGCGACCCGGGGCCAGGTCGCCCTGCTGACCTACGGCTCGCCGCTGGAGCGGCTCTACGGGCGCTGGTTCCCCGCCTGGTTCGGCCCCGGTCCCCTCGGTGCGCTCTCCGGGCAGGTGGACCACTGGCGCAACCTGTGGCGGCTCACCGACCCCATCGGGGGCCCCGTGAAGGTGCCCGGCGTCGACCGGGGGCCGCTGCCCGACCCGCGGACCTTCGGGCGCACCCTGCGCGATCCGCTCCTCGCGCCCGTCCTGGGGCACGGCGACTACCACCTGGACCCGAGTTTCGTGGCGGAGCGGGCCGCGCTGCTGGCCGGGCTCGGGACCCGGCCCGGCGCACCGGAGCCCGGTGCCTGCGGCCGGTCGGTACCGCCGGCGCCCCGGACGCCTCGCGCCCGGATCGGGCCCGGCGGTCCCACGCCGCCTCCCCGCGCGGCCCTCCCGGATCCCGCGCCCTCCGAGGGCCGTGGCTCCGGGGGCGGCGCGGCGGAGGGAGTGCCACCGCAACAGCACACCGCGGCCGGGGGCCCGGGGGACTCGGGGCGCCGCAGGGAGGTGCGGGCCCTGGCGCGCGGCGGGCCCGGGCTGGCGCTCATCGCCCTCGTCGCGCTCGCCACGGCGGCGGCGCTGGGGTCGCTGCCCGCCGCCCGCACCCCCGGTGGCGCCACGGTGCTCATGGTCGCCGCCGGCGGCGCAGCGGCTCTCGCGGTCGGCACGGGGGCCGCCGCCCTCCTGCGGGCGGCGGGACTGCTGTCACGGGTCCGCACCGGGCTGCTGCCCGCCCGTCCCCGGCGCTCCGACACCGTACCGCCGACCGCCGGGCACGACGAACCGTCACCGGCCCGAGCGGGGCGGCAGGAGGGCGATCCGGCTCAGGGCAGCGCCGGGAGGTCCTCGGCGTAGAGCAGGGTCAACTCCTCGGTACTGGGATCGGCCAGTCCCGCGACACGGCCGGCGTGCCGCTCGACCATCGCTTCGAACGTCTGCCGCGCGGTGCGGCCGTTGCCGAACGACGGTCCGCGCGGGAGCGTGTCGAAGTACTTCAGCAGGGCGTCCGGCGTGCCTTCGGCCAGGTGGTACTCGTGCTCGTCGGCCTGCTGCTCCACGATGTGCAGCAGGTCGTCGGCCGAGTAGTCCCCGAAGGTGATGGTGCGGGAGAACCGGGAGGCGACTCCGGGATTGACCGCCAGGAAGCGCTCCATCTCCGTCGTGTACCCGGCGACGATCACCACGACCTCGTCGCGGTGGTCCTCCATGAGCTTGACCAGTGTGTCGATGGCCTCCCGGCCGAAGTCCCGCCCGGAGTCCTCGGGGGAGAGGGCGTACGCCTCGTCGATGAACAGCACGCCCCCTCGGGCCCGTTCGAAGGCCTCCTGGGTGCGCTGGGCCGTGGAGCCGATGTGCTCACCGACGAGGTCCACGCGCGACACCTCCACCAGGTGCCCGCGCTGCAGCACCTCCAGCGCGTGCAGGATCTCGCCGTACAGCCGTGCCACCGTCGTCTTGCCCGTGCCGGGGGAGCCGGTGAAGACCAGGTGCCGGCGGACCGAGGCGGCCTTGAGGCCCGCCCGCTGACGGCGCCGCCCGACCTCGATCATGTCGGTGAGGGCCCGCACCTCCCGCTTCACGCTCTCCAGACCGACCAGGGCGTCGAGTTCGGCCAGCACTTCCTCGGCGGGCCGCGCGGCCGTCGCCGCCTCCTCGGTGTCGCCGCCCGTCGTGGACCCCGACTGCCGTGCCGGTGCCGGTGCCGGTGCCGGTGGCCGGGCGGTCGGCTGCGGCAGCGGGGCCAGCAGCCCTCCGGCCCCGCCGGCGGCGGGCACCGACTCCGCGGCGGCGGGGGCGGCCGACTCGTCGCTGCCGCAGTCCTCGGCGACCGGGCCGTCCTCGGCGAACTCGTACCCGCCGCGCGCGCAGCGCTCGGTGCGGCACCGGCGCAGCACCGCCCGGCAGCCGTCGATCACGTGGAAGCCGTAACCGCGCGAGCCGGTCACGCGGCACTGGGTGAACGTGCCGCGCCCCTCGGCGGAGACGTAGAAGCCGGCTTCGGCCGGGCCCGTCACCGTGCAGCGCTCGACGACGGGGTCGGCGCCCTTGGTGACGATGACGCCGGTGGCCGCTCCGTCGATCGTGCAGCCCGAGAGCGTGCCGCCGCTGCCGTGGTCACGGAACCACGCGCCGGTGGCCGCCTCACGTATGCGGCAGTCGTCCAGCTCCACGGTGGCGCCGTCGCTCACCGACACGGCGGTGCCGCGCACCTGCGTCAGGTCGCTGTCGACGACGTCCGCGCGCGAGCCCCGGTCCAGGACGAACAGGGCGTCCGGGACGGAGTGCACGCGGCAGGTGTCGAGGACGGCGGTGGCGCCGTCGCTGACCCACACCGCCGGGTAGTCCCCGGTGCTCTCGTGGATCTCGCAGCGGTTGGCGTCCACCCGCGTGCCCGGATCCCACACGGACAGGCCGTTGCGGCCGAAGCGGCGGACGGTGGAGCGGACGAGTGTGAGCACGGACCGGGAACGCAGGTCGACGGCGTTCTCGGGGACGTCGTGGATGTCGCAGTCGGTGAGGGTGAGCACGGCGTCGGTGTCCAGGGTCACGCCGTCGGAGGTGGTCCGGTGCACATGGCAGTCCGTCAGCTGCCCGAGCGCACGGGCCGTCACGTGCACACCGCTGCCCCGCACCTCGTAGAACTCGCAGCCGACCGCCTCCACGGCCGTGCCCTCGCCCGTCAGTTCCAGGCCCGCTCCCCCCGTGTGGTGGACGCGGCACCGGTCCAGCCGGGGGTGGGCTCCGTCCCGGGCGGCGAAACCGGACCGACCGGCCGCCACCACCTCGCAGTCCTCGAACAGCCCGCCCGCGCTGCCGGACAGATCGAACCCGGCGCCCGCGGGGTTGTCCACGACGCAGCGCCGCACGGTCGGGCGGGCGCCGCCGCGGACCTCGACACCGGCCGCCGACCGCGTGACCACCCGCAGCCCGGACAGTTCGGGCGTGCCGTCCTCGACCAACAGGGCCGGAGCCGCCTGGTCCTGGCCCTCGATCTGGAGGTCCCGCACGACGGCGGCCGAGCGTATCGTCAGCGGGACGCCGTCGGGCGGACTGATCCGCACGGAGCCCGCGCCCGCGCGCTCCGGACCGCGCAGGGTGACGGCCCGGTCGACGAGGAGGTTCTCCCGGTAGGTGCCGGGCGCGACGGTCAGCACGTCGCCGTCCCCGGCGGCCTCGAGCGCGGCGGCCAGCGAGGAGTAGTCCCCGGTGCGGCGTCGCCATCGCGACGTGCTGGTGTACGTCACCTGGACCGAGCCGTGCGCCATAGGACCGTCGTGCCCCAAACCTCGTGCGATACGTGCGAGAACACGCCGTCCACCCGGGCGGACGGCGATCGGAGCCGCCCCACGCGGGCGGCGGTGCACCACGGTAGCGCGTACGGCCGGAGACCTGTCACACGTTCCCCCCGGTAGCGGTGGAGGCCCCGGTCCCGGCCGCCCGGCACGGGACGGGCGCGGCCCGGGGGACGTACGCCCAGGACTGATCCCCCGGGTGCGCCGTGTGCGCCCCCTGTGCCACCGCCTCCCGACGGCACGGCAGTTGGCTGCCGCAGGGCAGGCCGTCACAGGGCGTCACCATCCTGGGTTTCGTAGTGACGCATGGTGGATATGCGCGTGAATTTCGCGGCTCAATACCCCTGCCGACCGGTGCGCATTCACTGCACCCGCGCTTCTTTTGAGTGATTGCCGCTCGTCTCGCGGGCTGGTTAGTTTCATCGCGCACGGCGGGCGGAATCAGCCCGCGTTCCACAGTGATAGGTGGTGTCCTGCGTGACGACTTCGGTCGATCCGATCGAGATGCATTCCGGCGGCAACGGCTCCGGTGCGCGGCAGAGCCTCGCTCCGGCGGCGGCGCGGCAGCTGGCGACCACGACCAAGACGCCGCCGCAGATGCAGTCCATCACCTCGCGCTGGCTGCTGCGGGTCCTGCCGTGGGTGCAGGTGTCGGGCGGCACCTTCCGGGTCAACCGCCGACTCACCCACACCCTGGGCGACGGCCGGGTGGAGTTCACCACCACCGGCGCCGAGGTGGCCGTCATCCCCGACGAGCTGCGGGAGTTGCCGCCGCTGCGCGGATTCACCGACTCCGAGGTCCTGGCCCAGCTCGCCGGCCGATGCGTGCAGCGCGACTTCGGGCCGGACGAGGTCGTCGTCGAGGCCGGAAGCCCGGTCGAACACATCGTCCTGATCGCCCACGGCAAGCTGCGCAAGCTGCGCAGCGGACTGTACGACGAGGAGTCGGAGCTCGGCGTCCTGGCCGGGGGCGACCACGCCGGTTCCCACCAGGTCACCGCCGAGTCGCCGGGCACGTGGGACTTCACCCTCCGCTCGCTCACCAGCGGCACCGTCCTGCTGCTGCCGCGCGAGGCCGTCGGCGAGACCGCGGACCGGGCCCCCGCCCTGCGCGAGCACCTCGCCGCGTTCCGCAGCGACGCACCCGGGCGGCACAACGCCGAGGGGGAGAGGGCCATCGAACTGGCCGCCGGTCACGAGGGGGAGCCGGAGCTGCCGGGCACGTTCGTCGACTACGACTCCGCGCCGCGGGAGTACGAGCTGAGCGTGGCGCAGACGGTGCTGCGGGTGCACAGCCGCGTCGCCGACCTCTACAACGAGCCGATGAACCAGGTGGAGGAGCAGCTCCGGCTCACCGTGCAGGCCCTGCGGGAGCGGCAGGAGCACGAGATGGTCAACAACCGGGCCTTCGGGTTGCTCCACAACGCCGACCTCGGCCAGCGCGTGCACACCCGCACCGGGCCGCCCACCCCGGAGGACATGGACGAGCTGCTCGCGACGGTCTGGAAGGACCCGGGCGTCATCCTCGCCCACCCCAGGGCCATCGCCGCCTTCGGGCGCGAGTGCAGCCGCCGCGGCCTGTACCCGGGGACCGTGGACATGCGGGGCCACCAGGTCCCCGCCTGGCGCGGCGTACCCGTGCTGCCCTGCAACAAGATCCCGGTCACCGCGCAGGGCACCAGCTCCATCCTGGCCATGCGCACCGGCGAAAAGGCACAGGGTGTCGTCGGGCTGCACCGGGCGGGAATTCCCGACGAGATCGAGCCCAGCCTTTCCGCCCGTTTCATGGGTATCAACGAAAAGGCCGTCATCTCCTATCTCGTCAGCGCCTATTTCTCCGCGGCGGTTCTCGTTCCCGACGCGCTCGGAATTCTCCAGGACGTCGAGGTCGGGCACTGACCGTGTCCGGACGTGACGCACCCGACCACCCGCGAACGAAGGCCGACACGGAATGACGACGACCGACACGACGAACCCGATGAGTCTGGCCACCGCGGCGGCGCGGCAGCTGGCGACCACGACCAAGACGCCCCCGCAGATGCAGTCCATCTCCTCGCGGTGGCTGCTGAAGATCCTCCCCTGGGTGCAGGTGTCCGCCGGCACCTACCGGGTGAACCGGCGTCTGTGCCACACCCTCGGCAACGGGCGGATGGAGTTCCTGATCACGGGACGGGAGGCGCGGGTCATCCCCGCCGAGCTCACCGAGATGCCGGCCCTGTCCGGTTTCGAGGGCGACGAGCTGACCGCCCTGGCCGACCGCTGCGTCCAGCGGGAGTACAGCCCGGGGGAGTTGCTGGCCGAGCAGAACCAGCCGGTGGAGGAGGTGCTGCTCATCGTCCACGGCAAGGTCGGCAAGGTGGCGGTGGGCGCCTACGACGCCGACAGCGACCTGGGACGGCTGGCCGACGGTGAGTGGGCGGGGGACCACGCGCTGGCCGCCGACCCCGGCACCTGGGACCACAGCCTGCGCGCCCTCACCCGGTGCACCGTGCTGGCCCTGCCGCTGGGGGAGTTCCGCGGCGTCGTCGACGGGTCGCCCGCGCTGCGCGAGCACCTGGATCGCCGGTCGCGACCGGCGATCCCCAAACAGAACAAGCGGGGTGAGGCCGAGATCGAGCTGGCGTCCGGCCACGAGGGGGAGCCGGAGCTGCCGGGCACGTTCGTGGACTACGAGATCGCGCCGCGGGAGTACGAGTTGAGCGTGGCGCAGACGGTGCTGCGGGTGCACAGCCGCGTCGCCGATCTCTACAACGAGCCGATGGACCAGGTCGCCGAGCAACTGCGGCTCACGGTCCAGGCGTTGCGTGAGCGGCAGGAGCACGAGCTCGTCAACAACCGGGACTTCGGGCTGCTCCACAACGCCGACCCGCGCCAGCGCCTGCCCACGTGCTCGGGGCCGCCCACGCCGGACGACCTCGACGAACTGATCTCGCGGCGCCGCAAGACCCAGTTCCTCCTGGCCCACCCCCGGGCCATCGCGGCGATCGGTCAGGAGTGCACGGCCCGGGGCCTGTACCCGGGGGAGACCGAACTCCACGGCAGCACCGTACGCGCATGGCGCGGCATTCCGGTCCTGCCGTGCAACAAGATCCCCATCACCCCCGAGAACACCACCTCCGTCCTGGCCCTGCGCGTCGGCCAGGAGAACCAGGGCGTCGTCGGCCTGCACCAGAGCGGCATTCCGGACGAACTGGAGCCCAGCCTCAACGCCCGTTTCATGGGCGTGAGCGACAAGGCGGTGATCTCCTACCTCGTCAGCGCCTACTTCTCGGCCGCGGTCCTCGTCCCGGACGCCCTCGGCATCCTGGAGGACGTCCAGCTCTGACCGACGCGTGCGGTGGCCCGGCTCCCGCCGCGGCCACCGCACGCGTGCTCAGCGCTCCGCCGCCCCGCCCGGCCACCGCCAGCCCGTGACCTCCGGCAGGTCCGTCCCGTGCTCGCGGACCCAGGCGTGGTGGCGGTGGCGCACGTCCGCCATGGCCTGCCGCACGCCGGCCGCGCGGCCCGCGAGCCCCGGCACGCGGTCGATGACGTCCATCACCAGCCGGTACCGGTCCAGGCCGTTGCGCACGACCATGTCGAACGGCGTGGTGGTCGCCCCCGACTCACGGTAGCCGTGCACGTGGAAGCGGTCGTCGGCGCGCCTCCCGTGCAGGAGCCGGTGGATGAGCCACGGGTACCCGTGGTAGGCGAAGACCACCGGCCGGGTGTCGGTGAACAGGGCGCGGAACGCGGCGTCCGTCATCCCGTGCGGATGCCGTTCGGCGGGAACGAGCCGCGCGAGGTCGACGACGTTGACCACCCGCACCGACAGCTCCGGCAGCCACCCGCGCAGCAGTGCGGCGGCGGCCATCGTCTCCTCGGTCGGGACGTCCCCGGCGCACGCCAGGACGACGTCCGGTTCCCGCTCGCCCGTCTCGGTGCCCGCCCACTCCCAGATCCCCGCGCCGCGCGCGCAGTGCTCGCGCGCCTCGGTGGGGTCGAGCCAGTCGAAGCACGGCTGCTTGCCCGCCACGACGACGTTCACCACGTCCGTGGTGCGCAGCACGTGGTCGAAGACGCAGAGCAGGGTGTTGGCGTCCGGTGGCAGGTAGGCCCGCACCACCTCCGGGCTCTTGTTGAGGACGTGGTCCACGAAGCCGGGGTCCTGATGGGAGAAGCCGTTGTGGTCCTGCCGCCACACGTGCGACGTGAGCAGGTAGGTCAGCCCGGAGACGGGGGAGCGCCACGGCACCTCGCGGGCGCTCTGCAGCCATTTCGCGTACTGCGTGGCCATGTCGGCCACGATCCCGGCGAACGCCTCGTAGCTCGCGAAGACGCCGTGCCGCCCGGTGAGCAGGTAGCCCTCCAACCAGCCCTGGCACAGGTGCTCCGAGAGGACCTCCATCGCGCGGCCGTGTCGGCCGAGGTGCTCGTCCGTCTCCCGAAGGCCGCCCTGCCAGGCGCGCGGCGTCGCGTCGTAGACGGCACCGAGCCGGTTGGAGTCCAGTTCGTCCGGGGACAGGACGCGGAAGTCCCTGCGCTCGGCGGTGGAGTCCAGGATGTGACGCAGCAGGCCGCCGAGCACCCTGGTCGGCTCGTGGCGGGACCGGCCGCGCTCCTCGGCGGGCACGGCGTAGGCCGACGGGTCCGGCAGCGGCAGCGAGCGCCGCAGCCGGCCCCCGTCGGCGTACGGTGTCGCGCCGAGCCGCAGGTCGCCCGGTGGCACCCAGGCCAGCACCTCGGGCCGGGGGCGGCCGCCGGTGTCGAAGAGCTCGGCGGGCCGGTAGGAGCGCAGCCACGCGTCGAGCGCCCGCAGGTGTGCCGGGTTCTCCCGCACCGCCGACAGCGGGATCTGGTGGGACCGCCAGGTGTCCTCGACCCGGATGCCGTCCACGGTGTCCGGCCCGGTCCAGCCCTTGGGCGTGCGCAGCACGATCGCCGGCCAGCGCGGCCGGGCGGTGACGCCGCCTCGTCGCGCGGCCCGTTGGTGGGCGGCGATCCGGTCCGCGGCGGTGTCCAGGGCCTCCGCGAGGGCCCGGTGGACGTCGGACGGAACGCTGTCCGGCGTCGCGGTGACGAACAGCGGTTCGTGCCCGTAGCCGCGCAGCAGGTCCCGCAGCTCCTCCTCGGGGATGCGGGACAGCACGGTGGGCCCGGCGATCTTGTAGCCGTTCAGGTGCAGGACCGGCAGCACCGCGCCGTCGTGCACCGGGTCGAGGAACTTGTTGGCGTGCCAGGAGGCCGCGAGGGGCCCCGTCTCCGCCTCGCCGTCGCCGATGACGCAGACGGCGAGCAGGTCGGGATGGTCGTAGGCGGCACCGTAGGCGTGCGAGAGGCAGTGCCCCAGCTCTCCACCCTCCTGGAGCGAGCCCGGGACGGCGGGGCCGGTGTGGCTGCCGAGGCCGCCGGGGTGGGAGAACCGGCGGAACAGGTGCGCCATGCCGTCGCCGTCCCGGGCGGCGTCCGGGTCCCGTTCGCCGAGGGTCCCGTCGAGCCAGGCACCCGCCAGGACTCCCGCCGCCCCGTGGCCCGGCCCCCACACGCACAGCGTCCGCTGCTCGCGCTCGCTGATCAGCCGGTTGAGGTGGGTGTACACCAGGGTCAGACCGGGACACGTGCCCCAGTGCCCGAGGAGTCGCGCTTTGACGTGTTCGGGGCGCAGGTCTCCCCGCAGCAGCGGGTTGGCCCTGAGGTGCAGCTGCCCGGCCGCGAGGTAGTTCGCTGCGCGCCAGTGCGCATCGAGCTGCTCGCAAGCGCGTTCGGTGAGACGATGGGTGTCTGTCATGGGCCCTCCGGCGAAGGGGTGTGCGTCACGGCGGTTCCGGGGCGGGTTACCGCGCTGCTCCGGCCCACACACCCGCCTCCGCGCGAGCCCCGGCCGGGGCAGGCCCGGCCAGGCGCAGGTCCGGCGAGGCGAGGAGGCCCAGCGATGCGGACCATGACCGGACTGCTCGGCTCACTGCCGCCGGGCCACAGCGAACGGCTCCGTGCCCTCGGGCGCCCCGTCTCCTTCCCGGCCGGGGCACGCCTCTTCGAGGAGGGGGCCAAGGCCGACCGGTTCTGGATCATCCACACCGGGTCGGTCACCCTCGACCAGCACATTCCCGGCCGGCGTCCGCAGGCGGTGGAGACCGTCGGGCACGGTGAGCTGCTGGGCTGGTCCTGGCTCTTCCGCCCGTACACCTGGCACATGGGCGGGGAGGCGGGCAGCCCGGTGCGCGCCCTGGAGTTCGACGCGGCCGAGGTGCGCGGCCTGTGTCAGGAGGACCACGAACTGGGCTACGCGCTGGCGCTGGCCGTCGGTGAGATCATCTCGCACCGCCTCCAACGCTCGCGTGCCCGCCTTCTGGAGGCCTTCGGGCCGTACGGCCCGGGGTGATCCGCCCGACCGCGCTCCCCGGCTCGACCGGGCCCCCGCCCCGCAGTCCGGTCACACGTTCGACGTGGTGATTGAATGGTGAAGTTCGTTGCCGACGCCGGGCGGACCGCACCACGACGGGCTGTGTGCTGATTCCATGGCTGGCCCTGGAGAGCGGCGCCGACCCCGCCGAGCGGGCCCGGGCCGTCCGCCGGGCGCACGAGACCTTCCTCGCCGACGGCACCGTCTCCGCGCCCGTCCGGCACGTGTTCGCCGACTCCTGGCGGCGCTGCGCCGGCGCGGGCGTCGCGCCGGACGGCATCGCCCGCGTCGTCCTCACCGAGGGGGACCTCGCCGCACACCGTGCGGCGCACCCCCTGGCCCCCGTTCTCCCCCTCCTGCGCGAACTGCTCCGCACGCGCTGGCCCTCGTCCGGGCGACCGCGCGGGCCGCCGAGGGGTTCCTCGCCGCGCGGGCCCCGACGGTCCGCCGCCACAACCTCCGCGTCCTCGGCCGCGACGAGGCGCTCCTGTCCCGCTCCGCCGCCGGACCGCTCCGCCTCGGCCGCCGGCACAGCGAGATCGTGACGCTGCTGACCACCCACCCGGAAGGGCTCACCGGGGTGCGGCTGGCCGTGGAGCTGTACGGGGAACGCGACATCAACCCCGTCACGCTGCGCGCCGAACTCTCCCGGCTCCGCCAGCTGCTGGGCGACGACCTGCGCTCCCGCCCCTACCGGTTGCGCACCACCCCGGCCACCGACCTGGACGACGTCGACGACGCGCTGCGCGCCCACGACCTGACCGGCGCCCTCGCGGCCTGCCGCGGCCCGGTGCTGCCCCGCTCCGAGGCACCCGGCATCGCCCGGGTACGGCAGCGTACGGAGCACCGGTTGCGGCACGCCCTGCTCCTTCACCGCGACGCGGGAGCGCTCACCGAGTGGGTGAGCAGCCCCCACGGCGAGGAGGACCTGGCTGCCTGGGAAGCCCTCCTCACCGTCTCCCCGGCGGCGGGGCGGGGGGTGCCGGCCGCCCGGGTCGAGGCCCTGCGCGCGGCCTACGGGCTGCCGGGGCGAGGGGCCGAGCCCGGCGCAACCTCACCGCAACGTGCCGGAGGGTAGCGTCCGCGACGCGGCGGGCGGGCGGAACCGGAGCTCCTCGGACCGCGCCTCAGCCGAGGACGCGCAGTTCGTCCCCGCGGCGCACCGTGCCCGTGGTCCGCGGGACCAGGTTCTGGCCGAAGACCAGCCGGTCCCCCGACCGACGGTGGCGGGCCAGGGTGCGCAGCGGCTCCTTGCCCCGCTCGCCCGTCGCCTGGTCCGTGGTGGTCACGATGCATCTCCCGCTCGGCCTGACCACCTCGAACTCCACGTCCCCCACCCGCAGGCGCCGCCAGCCGTCCTCGGCCCAGGGGGCCGTGCCCCCGACGACGAGATTGGGCCGGAAGCGGTCCATGGGCAGCGGGCCCTCGCCCGCGTGGTCCCCCTCGGCGATCAGCGAGTTGAGTGCGGCAAGCGAGGACTCGGCGGTCAGCAGCAGCGGATAGGCGTCGGCGAAGCTCACGGTGTCCTCCGGGCGGCCGAACCGGGGATCGACCGACCGGTCCCGTTCCGGCGCCGCCATCCGCACGAGCCGTACCGGCGCGCCGACGTACCGGGACAGCCACGCGTCGGCCCGCGCGCCGGCGCTTCCGGCCCGCACCGCGTCCCCGAAGACCCGCACGTCCAGCATCTCTTCGGCTGGCCCCGGCGCGTCCACCGTGAGCCGCGGCATCCCGGGAGCGCCCAGGGACAGCCCGCCGTCCGCGCGCCCCCGCGCCACGACGAGGGCGAGACGGGGTACATCCCGCTGCGTCAGCTGACGGCCCTCCCGCACCACCATCCAGCGGCGGTCACCGGCCAGCCCCCACGGTTCGACCTCGGCTTCCCGTGGGGCGGTACCGGCCAGCGACTTCACCGGATAGACGTGCAGCGCGGTCAGTGTCGGCGTCGGCATGGTGTCATCGTGCCATCCGCCTCGGACAACGGGCCGCGCAGGCAGGGTCGTTGCGGTGTGCGGCAGGGGTCAGTAACCAGCCCCCGGGTACGCGCGCCCGTACGGGTCGCCGTACGCGCCCGGTGCGCTCGGCGCCGGCATCTGCCGGGGTGCCGCCGGGCGCGGGGCGACCGGCCGCATCTGCGGCTGTTGCTGCTGGTAGGGCTGCTGCCCGTAGCCGGGACCACCCTGCTGCGGGCCGGGGTAACCGTAGCCGCGCTCCCCGGTGTTCTGCTGCGGGACGAACGGCGCGGGCGCCTGGTGCAGGGGGGCGGGCTGCGGCGCGGTCGGCTGGGGAGCCGCGACCTGCGGATAGCCGTAGCCGCGCGGCGCGGTGTGCTGGCCGCCGGCGCCGGAGGCCAGCGCCGGCAGGGCGGCGGGGAGGGCGGGCAGGTGGCCACCCGTGTCGTACGCGGCCGGCACGCGGATGGGGGCTATCTGCGGTGTGCCTCGCTCAGCCACGAGGCTGTCGTAGATCGGGGTGTCAGCAAAGGCGGGGGCACCGTAGTAGCCACCGCCGTAGGTGCTGCGGGGGGAGGGGGAGGTCATGCTCCATAAGTTAAGCCGAAGATGTGCCGTATGAGGAGCCTGGTAAGGGGGCATTTTCCGAGCCCTGGAGAGTCGGCGTCTGCTACATCTGAGCGAACCGGGGAAAATCGGTCATCCGGTTCCGTAGGGATGTTGTAAAGAGTCGATCTTCCTGCGGGAACGCGCGAAACCCCGCACCCGCGATGTCCGCTCCCCGACCGCGCGCCGGCCGTCCCGCCGGTCGTCCCGGCGCCCTCGGGTCGGACCCGTGCGGCGTGCCCCGACCGGCACCTGCCCCCGCGCCCCGGCCGTCTCCGCGTACGCTTCTCCGCGTGAAGATCGCACTCGTCGACTCCGGAATCGGGCTCCTCCCCGCCGCCGCCGCCGTGCGCCGCGCACGCCCGGACGCCGGGCTGATCCTGTCCAGCGACCCGGACGGCATGCCGTGGGGGCCGCGTACCGCGCACGACATCGCCGCACGCGCCCTCGCCTGCGCCCGTGCCGCCGCCGAACTGGACCCCGACGCGCTGATCGTCGCCTGCAACACCGCCTCCGTCCACGCCCTGCCGGCCCTGCGCGCCGCGCTGGAACCCGCCCTGCCCGTGATCGGGACCGTCCCGGCCGTCAAACCGGCCGTGGCCGCCGGGGGGCCCGTCGCCGTGTGGGCCACCCCCGCCACCACCGGGAGCCCCTACCAGCGCCGGCTGATCGCCGAGTTCGCCGACGGCGTCGACGTCACGGAGGTGCCCTGCCACGGCCTGGCCGACGCCGTGGAACGCGCCGACGAAGCCGCCATCGACCTCGCCGTGCGGGCCGCCGCGGCCCTCACCCCGTCCGGCGTCCGCGCGGTCGTGCTCGGCTGCACCCACTACGAGCTGGTCGCCGGCCGCATCCTGGCGGCCGTGCGCACGCCGGGCGCCCCCGAGCCCGTGCTGCACGGCTCGGCGGAGGCCGTCGCCGCGCAGGCCCTGCGGCGCGTGCGGCCCCGCGACGACGCCTCGGCGCCGGTCGAGCCGCCGCTGGTGGTTCTGCGCAGCGGCCGCCGGGAGAGCCTGACCGACGCGGCGCTCGGCTACGCCGCCGGACGCGGGCTCGTCGTCCCGAGCCCCGCCTGACCGGGCGGCACGCCCCGGCGCCCCGCTCCACCCGGCAGCGGACGGCGTAGGCTCGGCGCATGCCCGTGCCCGAATTCATCCGCGAGCTGCGGGACGTCGTGGGGCAGCGCCTCCTCTCCCTCGTCGCCGTGACCGCGATCGTCCACGACGACACGGGGCGCGTCCTGCTCGGACGGCGTGCCGACACCGGGCTGTGGTCCGTCATCGGCGGCATCTGCGAACCGGGGGAACAGCCCGCCGAGACGGCTGTGCGCGAGGTCCTCGAGGAGACCGGAGTGCACTGCGTCGCGGAGCACCTCGTCCTGGTCGAGACCAGGGAGCCCATGCGCTACCCGAACGGCGACGCCTGCCAGTTCCTCGACATCACCCTGCGCTGCCGTGCGGTGGGGGGCGAGGCACGGGTGAACGACGACGAGTCGCTGGAGGTCGGCTGGTTCGCCCCCGACGCCCTGCCGCCGCTTGAGGATTTCGCCCTCTTCCGCCTCAAGCAGGCCGCCGGCGACGGCCCCGCCTGGTTCGCCCCCGCCCGTCCGACCATGAACGGTCCGGGGACGCCGGGCGCCGCACGATAGGCCGCGCGCCTACGTCTTGCGGTAGGTGTAGGCCTCTTCGGCGGCGGCCGCCACGGCGGCGGCGTCGGCACCGGCCGAGGCCGTCACCAGCGCGGCCACGGCACCCTCCACGAACGGGGCGTCCGCCAGCCGCGCCCCCGGGGGAAGTTCGTCCCCTTCGGCCAGTAGCGTCCGGACCGTCAGCACGGCGCTGCCCAGGTCCGCCAGCAGCACCACCCCGGCCCCCCGGTCGGCCCGCCGGGCGGCGTGCGCGATGAGCTCGGCGCTCGTGCCCAGCCCGCCGTCGGGTGTGCCGCCGGCCGCCACGGCCGGGGCCGTCGCGCCTCCGGCGGCCAACTCGGTGGCGAGCCGGGCGACGGACTCGGCCACGTCGCGGCTGTGGGAGACCAGCACGACGCCCACCTGCGGTTGATCCGTCACGGGGTACCACCCTCTCCGTCCGCCGCCCCGGCCCGCGCCGTGCGCGCCAGGGCGGCGAACAGCAGCGCCGACGACGTCGCGCCCGGGTCCTGGTGGCCGATGCTGCGTTCGCCCAGATAGCTCGCGCGCCCCTTGCGGGCCCGCATCGGCACCGTGTCGCCCGCCCCCTTCTCCGCAGCCCGCGCGGCGGCGTCGAGGCCCTCGTCGAGCGCGTCGAGCGCGGGTAGCAGCGCGTCGAGCATGGTCTTGTCACCGGCGGTGGCGCCGCCGAGCTGCCCGACGGCGTCCACCCCGGTGCGCAGCGCCCCGGCCAGCCGCGCGAGGCCGACCTCGGGTGCGTCGTCGAGGGCCTTGCCCGTCCGACGCAGGAGCGTGCCGTACAGCGGCCCGGACGCCCCGCCGACGGTGGAGACGAGGGTGCGCCCGGCGAGCACGAGCACCGCCCCCGGTGTGGGCGGCCGCTCCTCCTCGACGGCCGACACCACGGCGGTCAGCCCGCGCCGCATGTTGGCCCCGTGGTCGGCGTCCCCGATGGCCGAGTCGAGCTCGGTCAGCCGGTCCGCCTCCTCCTCGACGGTCGCGGCGGCGGCCGTCAGCCAGCGCCGGAAGAACGCGGCGTCCAGTGGTACCTCCGGCGCGTCCTCGGGGCCCCGCGCATCCCGGTGTTCGTCCACGAGTCCGCTCACCGTCCCCAGCGCAGCGCGGGGGTGGCGACCGGAGCGTCCCACCACCGCAGCAGTTCCTCGTCCACCTGGCAGAGCGTCACCGAACAGCCGGCCATGTCGAGCGACGTGACGTAGTTGCCGACGAGCGTGCGCGGTACCGCCACGCCGCGCTCGCCCAGCGCCCGCTGCACCTCGGCGTTGAAGCCGTACAGCTCCAGGAGCGGCGTGCCGCCCATCCCGTTGACCAGGGCCAGCACGGGTCCGCGCGGGGGATCGTCCGCCAGCAGCGCGTCCACCGTGGCGTCGGCGATCTCGCCGGACGTCATCATCGGGCGGCGCTCGCGTCCCGGCTCACCGTGGATGCCGATGCCCAGCTCCAGCTCACCGGGCGGCAGGTCGAAGGTGGGCCCGCCCTTGGCCGGGGTGGTGCAGGCGGTGAGCGCCACTCCGAAGCTGCGGCAGGCGTCGGCCACCCGCCGGGCGACGGACTCCACCCGCTCCAGCGGCACCCCCTCGGCCGCGGCGGCACCGGCGATCTTCTCCACGAAGAGCGTGCCGCCGGTGCCCCGCCGCCCGGCCGTGAACGTGCTGTCGGTGACGGCCACGTCGTCCTGCACCAGCACCTTCGCGACCCGCACGCCCTCGTCCTCCGCCAGCTCGGCGGCCATGTCGAAGTTGAGGACGTCGCCGGTGTAGTTCTTCACCACGAACAGCACGCCCGCGCCGCTGTCCACGGCCGCCGCCGCCCGGGCCATCTGGTCGGGGACCGGGGAGGTGAACACCTCGCCGGGGCAGGCGGCGTCGAGCATGCCCGGCCCCACGAACCCGCCGTGCAGCGGCTCGTGCCCGCTGCCGCCGCCGGAGACGAGGGCGACCTTGCCCGCCACCGGCGCGTCACGCCGGACGACGATGCGTCGCTCCACGTCCACGGACAGCTCCGGATGGGCCGCGGCCATGCCGCGCAGCGCGTCGGGCACCACTCGTTCGGGCACGTTGATCAGTTGCTTCACGGCAGAACTCCCGTCCGTCCCGGCGTAGGCGGTCCACCGGTCACTCTTCCACCCGGACGGCCGTCCCACCACAGCACCACGCGGGTCCGGCGGCCGCGTCGACGGCACGCGGTGCGGGGGTGCTCCGCGCGTCCCCGGCTTCTTCCGGCATAGGGTGGCAGCGTGTCAGGCGAACGTGATCTGTCGAAACTGCTCAGCCACATGCGGCCCGACCTGCGCCACGGGGCCTACGTCTTCACCACCGTCGCGGGCCCGGCGCCCGACGGTGTGCGGCCCGTCGCGTCCATCACCGAGGACGAGGGCAGCACTCTGGTGATCACCAAGGAGGAGGCGGACGCGGCCGGGCTCCCGTACGACTACGTCGCCGGGTGGATCACGCTGCGCGTGCACTCGGCGCTGGCGGCGGTCGGGCTGACGGCCGCCGTCTCCACCGCCCTCGCGGAGGCCGGGATCAGCTGCAACGTCGTGGCCGGCTACCACCACGACCATCTCTTCGTGCCCTACGACCGCTCGTCCGTGGCCGTCGCCGTCCTGGAGGACCTGGCGGGCCGTCCGCGCTAGCGGCCCGCGTACCATGGCGGCATGTCCTTCCTCCGCCGCCGCAGCCCCGCGTCGCCCGCCGGTCCGGACTTCGACGTCCTCGCCATGGACCCGGAGGACTGGCCGGGAAACCTCGGAGCGGGGCTCCTCCCGGCCCCCGACGGCAGCTGCCAGGGGGTCTTCCTGCGGTACGACCTGTTCGGCGGCCGCGGCCCCGCCATGATCATCGGCAATCTGCCGGACGGCTCGCCGGCGCGGGACATCGAGGAGGGCGAGGTGCCCTTCGAGGTGGCCCAGCTGCTCGCCGCGCTGGAGATGGACGAGCCGGTGACCGTCACCGGTACGGAGGACTGCCCCGTCATGCACGACGGGAACCTGCTGATCGTCCGCCGGATCACCTGCACCGAGGGCCGGATCGCCTGTGTGCAGTTCGACCGCAGCGACGGCGTCCTCGTCACCATCGCCAGCTGGGACCGGCCGATCACCGACGACCTCTACCAGCTGCTCAAGCCGCTTCCGGCGGAGCTGTTCCAGCAGCGCTGACGGTGATCGGGCCGGGCGCCCGTCACCGCTCCCCGGCCTCCACCAGCCGCACGTCGGCCGCTCTGACGAACGCCGTCCGGTGCCCGAACTGGATCTGCCGGTAGGGCTCGCCCCGCACGACGACGTGGCCCGAGGGGTCGAAGGTCCGCGCGAAGTAGTACTCGCTCGGGACCTGCGGCCCCGCCGCGTACCGTTGCCCCGCCCGCAGCCGGTAGGGCAGGGGCGAGACCTCCTGGGGCGGGACGCCGTCCGGGTAGGCCTCCGCCTGCGGGTAGGCCCGTCCGTAGACCGGGACGAAGTCCGCGCCCGCCCGGGGCGTCACCGCCGGTCCCCGCGCCGGTACGGCGGCCGGACGGGAGGCCGGGTCGTGGAACCACGCCCTCTCCCCCAGGTACCAGATGGCCGTCCAGTCGCCTTCGCGTCCGGCCACCGCGTACGTCTGCCCGGTCGAGGCGCGGGCTCCGACGTCGTTCACCCCGTCGGTGGCGTGGCTGCCGTCCGGGTGAAGCCCGGCGTCCCTCACGAGGGGCGCGTCGGCGCGTGGCGCGGTGTGCAGGCGTACCGCGCCCGAACCGTGCGCCGGGCACCTCGCGCCGGTGCCGTCGCACCGCGTGAACACCGGCCGGTGGGTGGCGTAGTCCGGACGGATGGTGACCAGCCCGGTGTCCGTCCCCGCCCGCTCCGCCGGGGTGAACGGGGAGCCGAGCAGCTCGAAGTAGTGCGCCCAGTCCCAGTAGGGCCCCGGGTCCGTGTGCATGCCCCGGATCGCCGCCGTCGTCACGCCGGGTACGTTGTCGTGGCCCAGGACGTGGTGCCGGTCGAGTGGGATGTCGTGGCGCTTTGCCAGGTAGCGCACCAGGCGGGCGGACGACCGGTACATCGCCTCCGTGTACCAGGCGTCGGGATCGGTGAGGAACCCCTCGTGCTCCAGCCCCACCGACGTGCTGTTGACGAACCAGTTCCCGGCGTGCCAGGCCACGTCCTCGGTCCGTACGTGCTGGGCGATGTGCCCGTCCGAAGCGCGCAGCGTGTAGTGCCACGAGACGTAGGTGGGGTCCTGCACGAGCGAGAGGGCACCCTCGTAGTAGCCCTCGATGTCGTGGACGACGATGTACCGGATCCGCTGCCCGGCGGGGCGCTCGGCCTGGTCGTGGTTCCCGTAGTCGGGGGAGCCGTCGTCGCCCCGGAACTCCTCGTAGGGAGCGGGCACCCAGGAGCACGAGAGGTCGCTCGGGCACTCGGCGCCCGTGTTCTCCCGCGGGGCTCCGGCCCGCTCCTCGCGTTCGGGGCGCAGCCCGGGGGAGGCGGGGAGCGTCATCCGCTGGCCCGTGTCGGTGGTGCGGGCGGCCCCCCGGCGCAGCAGGGCGAACACCTCGTCCGCGAAGAAGGTCCCGCCGCCCTCCTCCGCGCCGGTGTAGGCGGCGACGGCCCCGTACCAGGCGCCGGCGTCCGCGCTGAGCGGCCGGCCCAGCTCCCGCTGGGCGGCGGCCAGCAGCGCCGCGCCCCCGCGCACGTTGGCGGCCGCGTCGCCGCGCAGCCGGCCGGGCGGGAGGCCGGTCAGTCGGGCGGCCCGCTCCAGCGTGCGCAGCCGGACGGGCACCCGGCGGGTGTCCGGCAGGGGACGGGGACCGGCGCGGTAGGGGCGTGCGGTGTCCCCGCGCGGGTCCTCGGCGCCGTGCCCGTGGTGCGGCCGGGAGCGGGCCAGGGCGGTGCGGGCGTCGGTGAGGTGCATCGGCCCGTAGCCGCCCGAGACGCTGGGCTCCCCACCGTGCTGGTCCCATCGCGACTGCAGGTACGCCACGCCGAGCAGGACGTTCTCCGGTACGCCGTGGCGCCCGGCCGCCTCCGCGAAGGCGGCCTGCAGCGCGCCCCGGCCGCCTCCCGTGGCGTCGCCCGGCGCGTCCGGCGGGACCGCCGACACCAGCGGGAGCAGCAGCGCGGCCGTGACGGCGCCGACGGCCGCCCGGCGCAGCCGCCGGTCCCGACGGCGGTGCGGCGGGCGGCACGGAGGGCGGGGGGACGGAGTGGAACCTGGCACGGCGGCCTCCTGGCGCGGGCCCGGAGGTGGGGGTGGCGGCCCGCCTGCCTCACAGGTAACGCGCGGCCGACGGTGCGTCAAACACCGTCGGCCGCGCGCCGTCACGTCCGATGACCTTCAGGGAACGTTTCTTCCCGTCTCCGTCACCGCTCCCTCACCGCGATCGCCAGCGGTCCGTCAGCGCGTACCGACCGCCGCCCGCACCGCGCGACGGGCCAGGGCCACGTCGTCGTGCAGCCGGCGCAGCAGCAGGCGCTGCTCCTCGCCCGCCGACAACGCGCCGTCCCGCTCGGCGCCCGTCCCGGGTGCCGGCGCCGGACTCCGCATCGTCCGGTGCACCGCCGTCTCGCAGCTGCGGATCTCCCGGGTCAGGACGAGCATCAGGTTCACCAGGAAGGCATCTTGCGTCGCCGGACCCGCCGCCTGCGCCGCGACGCTGATCCGCCGCCGGGCCAGCGGGGCTTCGCCCAGCACGGACCACAGGGTCGCCAGGTCGTACCCCGCCAGGTACCAGCCGGCGTGCTCCCAGTCGACGAGGACGGGACCGCTCGGCGCCAACAGGACGTTGGCGGGCAGCGCGTCCCCGTGGCAGAACTGCCAGGCCGACTGGCCGCCACCCTGCAGCGCGCTGTGCAACAGTTTGTGCAGGTCGCCCATGTCCCGGTCGGTGAGCAGACCGAGCTCGTGGTAGCGGGTCAGCCGGGCGGCGTAGTCCAGCGGCTGCTCGAACAGCCCGGCCGGCGGCTGCCAGCCGTTCACCTGTCTCAGCGCGCCCAGCACCGCCCGCACGTCGCCCGCGGGCACCGGGTCCGAGGGGTGGCGCTGCAACGCGGCGGGACGGCCGGGCATCCGCTCGATGACGAGGGTGCAGCTGTCCGGGTCCGCCGCGACCAGCCGTGGCGCCCGGACCGGCGGGCGGTGGCGGACGAACGCCCGGTACGCCGCTATTTCGTGCCGGTACCGCTCGGCCCACGCGGGGGAGTGGTCCAGTAAGCACTTGGCCACCGCCGGGGTACGCCCGATGTTGCCCACCAGAAGCGCCGAGCGGCCGCTGTGCCGCAGCACCTGGACGGCCCGGAAGTCCGGGCAGATGCGGTGGACGAGAGCGAGGGCGGAGCGCAGGCGTGCGCCCTGGGCACCGGACAGGTCGAGCCTCCCGCTGATCGGCTGGCGGCCGCCCAGCGGGACGGGTCCTCGGACCCGGTGCGATCGCTCCGGGGCGCCCGCGCCGGGGAAGTGCGCGGCCAGGCCGGTCCGGGGCGGGGCGGACACGGGGGACGTTGCGTGATACATGCGCGAGCCGGATCCCTTCGTGCGCCGACAGGTGTGTGCGCTGCCCCGGTCCGGCCCACGTCCGGCGCATCCCGCACCCTGGGGAATGCCGGTCGGTCACCGGACGGCGACAGAGCCGGGGCGGCGCTCTTCTACATCACACCGCCCAGCGGGTGGCAGACCATGTGGCGGACCCTGGCGAACCCCTGGCGAATGCACCCGACCCCCCGCTGCGGCCGTTACTGTCAACTCAGCCGAGAACCTGGGGGCTTGACGTGAACAAAGGACCCAACACCCGTCTCGCGGATCTGTTCGAGCTGACCGGTTGGTCCAAGGGCGAACTCGCCCGGATGGTCAACCGGCACGCTGCGGCCATGGGGCACCTCCAACTGGCCACGGACACCTCGCGGGTGCGGCGCTGGATCGACCGGGGCGAGAGCCCGCGCGATCCCGTTCCCAGGGTGCTGGCCTCTCTGTTCACCGAGCGACTCGGCCGTGTCGTGACCATCGAGGACCTCGGGTTCGGCAGATCAGGGCCATCGGCCCGGCGGCAGTCCGTGACCGGCCTGCCGTGGGCCCCTGATCAGACCGCCCTGGTCCTCACCGAATTCACGGGAATGGACCTCATGCTCAACCGACGCGGCTTGGTGGGCGCGGGTGCCGCGCTCGCCGCAGGATCAGCCCTCCACAACTCCCTGAACGACTGGCTGCGGAGCGACCCGGCCGGATCCCCGGCCGGCCGTCCCGCCACCGCGGAACACGCCGCCTTCGACCTCGACGACGTCCCACCGGTCGGCGCCGAGGAGATCGAGGCCCTGGAACGCTCGGTCGAGGTCTTCCGCGCCTGGGACGCCTCCCGGGGCGGCGGGCTCCAGCGCAAGGCCGTCGTCGGGCAGCTCAACGAGGTCGGCGGCATGCTCGCCACCGACCATCCGCCGCACCTGAAGCGACGTCTGTGGGGCGTCGCCGCCAACCTGGCCGTCCTGGCCGGGTGGATGTCGCACGACGTCGGCCTGGAACCCACCGCGCAGAAGTACTTCGTGCTCGCCACCCACGCCGCCCGGGAAGGCGGCGACCGGCCACGCGCCGGAGAGGCGCTCTCCCGGGCCGCACGCCAGATGGTGCACCTCGGCCGTCCCGGGGACGCGCTCGACCTCATGAAGCTGGCACGCTCCGGCTCGGGTGAGGAGACGCTGCCCCGCACCCAGGCCATGCTGCACACCATCGAGGCGTGGGCCCAGGCGTCCATGGGGCGCGGCCAGGCCATGCGCCGCACCCTCGGCGAGGCGGAGGAGCTGTTCACCTCCGACCGGGGGGACGTGCCGCCGCCCAGCTGGATGCAGAACTTCGACGAGGCCGACCTGCACGGCATGCAGGCACTGGCGTTCCGCACACTGGCCGACCACGACCCGGGTGCGGCGGGCTCCGCCGAGTTCCACGCCAAGCGGGCCCTGGAGCTGCGCGGCAAGGGGTACCAGCGGTCCCAGATCTTCGACTACATCTCGCTCGCCTCGGCGTGCTTCATCGCCGACGATCCGGAGCAGGCCGACCGCTACGCACGGCTCGCCCTGGTGTCGATCGGGGAGACCTCCTCGCACCGCACCTGGGACCGGCTGCGGGAGATGTACCGGCTGACGGCCCAGTACGCCGGCTACCCGAAGATCGAGAGCCTGCGCGAGGAGCTGGAGTACGCCCTGCCGAAGGCCCCCGCCAAGCCGCGTACGGCCGCGGTCAGGAGCCCGGGAGGTCTCGACGTCTGACCTGCGGCGGGGACGTCACGTACCGGGCGCGGGCGCGCCCGGCGGCGGGCCGGGAACGCGTGCGATCAGGGCACAGGCGTCGTCCTCGCGTGCTGCTGCGCCGAACTCCTCGACGACCAGCCGCAGGCCCTCGCGCGCGGAGCGCGCTGCGGTGAGTCGGCCGCCCAGACCGAGGAGGCGGGCCGTGGCACCCGTTCCGTCCGTGGCACCCGTTCCGTCCGGGGCGTCCGGGGCGGATGCGGGGACGTGCGGGGCGAGGGCGTCCGTGTGCAGCACCAGCAGGTCGCCCGGAGCGAGCCGTTCGCTGTGCTCGGCGTAGACCGCGCCGCTGGTCGCACCGAGCAGCACGCCCTCGGGCGGATCGAGCCGACGCCCGTGCCCGGCGCGGTAGAGGACGGGCGCCGGGTTTCCGGCCTGTGCCCAGGTCAGCGTGGCCGTGCCCGGTTCGTAGCGGCAGCAGACCGCGCTCCCGAGCGCGGGCTGGGCCGCCCCGTCGAGCAACTGGTTGAGGTGTCCCATCAGCGGGCCCGGGCGCACCCCGGCCAGCGCCAGTCCCCGCACGGCGCCGAGCAGTATCGCCATGCCGGAGGTCGCTTCGACGCCGTGCCCGGTGAGGTCCCCGACGGTCAGCAGGGTCGAGCCGTCACCGAGGGCCATGGCGTCGTACCAGCTGCCGCCGATGAGGCCGTCCGAGGCGGACGGCAGGTAGCGCGCGGCGAGGTCGAGGCCGCCGCCGGTGGAGCCGTGCGGTCCCGGCAGCCGCAGCTCCTCCCGCCACGGGGGCAGCACGGCCTCCTGGAGCTCGACGGCCAGCCGGCGCTCGGTGCGGGCCAGTTGACGCTGCTGCCGCGCCAGGTCGCGGGACTCGCGCGCGGTGCGTTCCCCCCGGCGCAGTGTGCTGACGTCCCGGACGACGGCCCAGACCGAGGCGGCGCGGCCCTCGCCGTCGAGGACGGGTTCGCCGCGCATGTGAAGGGTGCGCAGCGTGCCGTCGTCCCGCAGGATGCGGAACTCGCCGTCGATGGGCCGGGCGTCGACGAGGCAGTCGGTGACGGCGCCCATCAACCACGCCTGGTCGTCGGGGAGGAGCCAGGTCGGCAGTTCGTCGAGCGAGAGGGGTCCGGTCTCGGGCGTGCGCCCGAAGATCGTGTAGAGCTCCGGGGACCACTCCACCTCGTCGGTCAGGAAGTTCCACTCGGCGTTGCCCACCCGCTCCGCCGAGGCGGCCCGCGGGGGGCACCCGGCCGGTGCGTCCGTCCCGGCGGGTCCGGTCGGCGCGGTGGACAGTCCGTCGCGCAGCTGGTCGAGCCGGCGGCCCAGGTCGTCCAGGTGCAGCACGGCGAGGTCGCACAGGGCGCGCTGCCAGCGGCGTTCCGGATCGGTGCTGTGACCTCCCTCCTCCTGCTCGGCCCCCTGGCGGACGGCGTCGACCTCGCCGCGCAGGCTGTGTGTGCGCGAGATCAGCGTGTCCAGGGTGCCGGGGCCGGGCACCGGCGCGGACGGGCTGTCCGCCGAGGAGTGTGAGGGCATCGCGTACTCCGATACGAGCAGTGAGCGGCGTGCGCCGGGGAAGAGTCCGGTAACGACTCTTGCACAGACCGCGACATGCCGTAAGCCGTTTGGCAACACCCGATACGGTGTTGCCTTCGGCATGTGTCAACGGTTGACGGGCGCCCCACCCCGGCCCGGCGGAATCCACTCCTCCAGTAGGCTGCGGCCTCGGCGCCCGCCCCGGTACACGGGATTGGGCAGCCGCCTCACCGGCAAGAAGACCCCCGACGGAAATCCCGTTGCCAGCCACTCACCCCGCACCGGATGCTGACCTCTATGTACGCGGAAAATCTCGGCCAATACGTCGATCCAGACATAGCGCCCAGCGGTACGCTGCTCGGCCTGCTGCAGCGGGGCCGTGGTGACGGCACGCTGCACGCGCTGGCGGCGCCCCGTGCCGAGGCCCTCGCCGCCCTGCACCACTGTCTGGCCAACGACCCGCGCCGTGACTGGCAGGTCGAGCACCGCTCCCTGTACTACGCCCGCCTCCACCGCGACCTCGACGCCGGGCTGGACGCCGTCGCCGCCCACCTCTTCTCGCCGCAGGATCAGCTGGACACCCGGGAGGAGCGCACCGGGCTCGCCCTCTCCGTGCTCGGGCACCTCGCCTCCTACGGCAACGTCGGGGCCCTGCGGCTGCTGCGCGAGTACACCGCCCGGGGCGCCAACTGGCCGTGGGCCCTGGACGAGCTCGCCGTCCGCGACGACGACACCGCGCTGCGTCGGCTGGGCCCCGCCGTCCTCAGCCGCTTCCCGCGCACCGCCGACGGCGACGCCGAGCTGGCCGCCGCCCTGCGCGGGGCGTTCGAGCCGCGCCCGTGGCGACTGTGGGAGGAGGACCCCACCCGCCCCGAGCAGCGCGAGCGCCTGTCCAGGGCCCGCGAGCAGCACTCCTTCGACCGCTGGTCCCGCCAGCTGCGCTCGGCCGGCCCCCGCCCCGGCTGGAGCGTCCGCGAAGTCCTCGCCTGGGCGGAGGAGCCGCCGACGCCGCCCGGCGACGAGTCCGCGGACGCCGAGCCCTTCGACCCCGATCTCGCCCGGCAGCAGCGGGCGGCCGCCGCCGCTCGCTGCCTGGCGGCCGTCGCGGGGCCGGAGGACCGGCCCGCACTGCTCGCCGCCGGGCGCGGCGGCGCCGACACGGCCCGCCAGGCCGCCCTGCGCCACCTCGCGGAGGGCGGCGACCCCGAGGCCCTCGACCTCGTCGAGCTGGCCGTGGCCGACGGCTCCCCGCAGGTCGCCCGGGCCGCCGCCGCCGCGTTCGCCCGGATGCGCGGCGCCGGCGCCGTCGTGCGCGCCCGGCGCTGGGCGGGCCGCGACGACGTCCTCGGGGTCGAGGCCGCCGCGATGCTCGCCTGCCGTGGCGACGCCGGGGACGCCGACGCCGTCCTGGCGGCCCTCCGGCGCACCGTGCGGGCGGCGGGCTGCGACAGCGACGCCTTGTGGCCCCTGGTGGACGGCGTCGGGCGACTGAGGGTCCGCTGTGCCGCGCCCGTCCTGCGGCACCTCTACCGGGAGACGACCTCCTCCCAGCTGCGCGGACGCACGGCACGGGCCCTTGCCGCCACCGACCCGGCCTTCGCGGCCTCCTTCGCCGTCGAATGCCTGTGGGACTGCGAGGAGTCCACCCGCGAGGTCGCCGCGCGGGCCGCCACCACGGGCGACGACCGGGTCGTGGAACGGCTGCGCCGACTGGCCGCCGACCCGGCCGAGGAGGCCGGCGTCCAGAGCGCCGTGCGCGGCCGGCTCGAACCGGGGGCGCAGAGCGGCGGCTGAACCGGGACGCGGGCGCTCCGCGTCGGGCCCGGGGGCAAGCGCTCACGGGGCGTTCCGCTGCCGGACACGCCGTCGCCGCCCCGGGCACGCACGGGGCGGCGAGAAACCCCCTATGAGAGTCGCCATCGTCACCGAGTCCTACCCGCCCGACGTCAACGGCGTCGCCCACAGCGCCTGGCAGACCGCCCGGCACCTGCAGCGGCGCGGCCACGCCCCGCTGGTCGTCGCGCCGGCCCCGCCGCCGGGCGCCCGTCGCCCCCGCGCCGACGGCCCCGCCCCCGTCGTGCACGTCCCCTCCCTGCCGCTGCCGGGCTATCCGCAGGTGCGTGTCGCGGTGCCCAGCCGCCGCCTCGCCGCCGCCCTCGCCGGCCACCGCGCCGACCTCGTCCACCTGGCCGGACCGTTCGTGCTCGGCGTCCGGGGCATGGCGGCCGCCGCACGGCTCGGCCTGCCCACCGTCGCCGTCTACCAGACCGACCTCGCCGGGTACGCCCGCACCTACCTCGGTGCGGGGGAGGCGGCGGCCTGGCGGCGCATCCGGGCCGTCCACGCCGCGGCCGACCGCACCCTGGCGCCCTCCACGGCCTCCGCCGCCGAGTTGGGCGCGCACGGCGTGCCCCGGGTGCACCTGTGGCCGCGCGGCGTGGACACCAGCCGGTTCGACCCCCGTCACCGTGACGTACGGCTGCGCCGCGCCCTGGCGCCCGGCGGCGAACTGCTCGTCGGCTACGTCGGCAGGCTCGCGCCGGAGAAGCAGGTCGCCCTGCTCGCCCAGGTCTGCGAGCTGCCCGGCGTACGGGTCGTCGTGGTCGGCGACGGGCCGAGCGGACCCGCCCTGCGCGCGGCCCTGCCGGGGGCCGTCTTCCTCGGCCGCCGCACGGGGGCGGAACTCGCCCGCATCTACGCCGGCCTGGACGTCTTCGCGCACACCGGCCCGTTCGAGACGTTCTGCCAGACCGTGCAGGAGGCGCAGGCCAGCGGCGTGCCCGTCGTGGCACCGGCGTCCGGCGGCCCGCTGGACCTGATCGACCACGGCCGCACCGGGCTCCTGGTGCCCCCGGGCGACGCCGTGGCCGTGCGGGAGGCCGTCCGCACCCTGCGCGACGACCCGGCGCTGCGCGCCCGGCTGGCCGAGGCGGGGCGGGCGGGCGTCGCCGCACGCACCTGGGAAGCGGTCGGCGACCGGCTCCTGATCCACTACGAGCAGGTCCGCGACGCCCGCGCCGGGCTTCCCGTCTGACCGGCGGCGCGGCCGCGCCCGTACCTGACACGATGGAGCGATGAGCGGACGCTGGGAGTTCTGGATCGACCGGGGCGGCACCTTCACCGACGTCGTCGGCCGACGGCCCGACGGGCGGCTGATCACGGCGAAGCTGCTGTCCCACGACCCGGGCCGCTACCGGGACGCCGCCGTGGCCGGTATCCGCCGCATGCTGGGACTCGGCCCGGACGAGCCGGTGCCCGCCGACCGCGTCGCCGCCGTCAAGATGGGCACCACCGTCGCGACGAACGCCCTCCTGGAGCGCACCGGTGAGCCGACCGTCCTGCTCACCACCGCCGGATTCCGCGACGCGCTGCGCATCGCCTACCAGAACCGCCCGCGCCTCTTCGACCGGCACATCGTGCTGCCGGAAGCGCTCTACGACCGCGTCGTCGAGATCCCCGAACGCGTCGGCGCCCACGGTGAACCGGTCACCGCGCTGGACACCGCCGCCACCGTGCGGCTCCTGCGCGAGGTACGGGCGGACGGATTCCGCTCGGCCGCCGTCGTGCTGCTGCACGGCTACCGCCACCCCGGCCACGAGCGGGAGGTCGCCCGCCTCGCGGCCGAGGCCGGCTTCACCCAGGTCAGCTGCTCCCACGAGGTCAGCCCGCTCATCAAGCTCGTGCCGCGCGGCGACACGACCGTCGTCGACGCCTACCTCTCGCCGGTGCTGCGCCGCTACGTCGAGCAGGTGGCGGCCGAGCTCAGCGGCGTCGACCTGATGTTCATGCAGTCCGGCGGGGGCCTGCGGGAGGCGGCTCACTTCCGCGGCAGGGACGCCGTTCTCTCGGGTCCGGCCGGCGGGGTCGTCGGCATGGCCCGGAGCTGCGCCGAGGCCGGCCACCACCGGGCCATCGGCTTCGACATGGGCGGCACGTCCACCGACGTCTCGCACTACGCCGGGGATCTGGAGCGCACCTTCGACGCCGAGGTGGCCGGGGCGCGGATGCGCGCGCCCATGATGGACATCCACACCGTCGCGGCGGGCGGTGGGTCCGTCCTGCACTTCGACGGCGCCCGCTACCGCGTCGGCCCCGACTCCGCCGGAGCCGTGCCGGGACCGGCCGCCTACCGCCGGGGCGGCCCCCTGACCGTCACCGACGCCAACGTCATGCTCGGACGGATCCAGCCCGACCACTTCCCGCACGTCTTCGGCCCCCGGGGGGACGAGCCGCTCGACGCCGAGGAGGTCCGGCGCCGCTTCACCGCCCTCGCCGAGGAGATCACCGCCGCCACCGGGGACCGTCGCACCCCGGAGGAGGTGGCCGCCGGCTTCCTGGAGATCGCCGTGCTCAACATGGCGAACGCCGTCAAGAGGATCTCCGTCCAGCGCGGCCACGACGTCACGCGCTACGCCCTGGCCGCGTTCGGTGGCGCGGGCGGACAGCACGCCTGCGCCGTGGCCGACGCCCTGGGAATCGACACCGTTCTCGTGCCCCCGCTCGCCGGCGTGCTGTCCGCCTACGGCATCGGGGTCGCCGACGCCACGGCGATGCGGGAGCGATCGGTGGAGGCCGAACTCGGCGACGCCACGCTGCCCGCCGTACGGGAGGTCTGCGCGGAACTGGCCGAGCAGACGGCCGCCGAGCTGCGGGCGGACGGCTTCGCGGCGCCGGACGTCAGCACCCGCGCCCGGGTGCACCTGCGCTACGCCGGCACCGACGCCGCCCTGCCCGTCGAGCTCGACGACCTCGCCTCGATGCGCGGCGCGTTCGAGGCCGCCCACCGTGCCCGGTACGGGTTCACCATGGACAAGCCCCTGGTCGCCGCCACGGCCGTCGCCCTGGCCACCGCCCGGGCCGGTGCGTACACGCCGCACCGCGATGAGCGCGCCGCCCGTCCCGGCGTGCCGCCCCCGGCCGCGCGGGTCCGTGCCCACGGGCCCGAGGGCCGGCGCGACGTCCCCCTGTACCGGCGCGCGGACCTGCGTCCGGGCGAGACCGTCCGGGGCCCGGCGATCATCGCCGAACCCGACGCCACCACCGTCGTCGACGAGGGCTGGCAGGCGGGTGCGGGGGAGTGGGGGCACCTGGTCGTCACCCGGGCCACGCCCCGGCCCCGCACCACCGCCGTCGGCACCGAGGTCGACCCGGTGAAGCTGGAGGTCTTCAACAACCAGTTCATGGCCGTGGCCGAGCAGATGGGGCTGCGCCTGGAGAACACCGCCCACTCCGTCAACATCAAGGAACGGCTGGACTTCTCCTGCGCGCTCTTCGACGCCGACGGGAACCTCATCGCCAACGCCCCGCACATCCCCGTTCACCTCGGGTCGATGGGTGAGTCCATCAAGGAGGTGCTGCGCCGCAACACCGGCACCATGCGGCCCGGCGACGTGTACGCGATCAACGACCCCTACCACGGCGGTACGCACCTGCCCGACGTCACCGTCGTCACCCCCGTCTTCGCCGAGCCGGGGGCGGTCGGCGAGGCCCGCACGCCCGAGCTGCTGTTCCTGGTCGCCTCGCGCGGGCACCACGCCGAGATCGGCGGCCTCACCCCCGGCTCCATGCCCGCCTTCAGCCGCACCGTCCACGACGAGGGCGTGCTGTTCGACAACTGGCTCCTCGTCCGTGACGGAGTGCTGCGCGAGGCCGGGACGCGTGCCCTGCTCGGCGCGGGCCCCCACCCCTCCCGCAACCCGGACGCCAACCTCGCCGACCTGCGCGCGCAGATCGCCGCCAACGAGAAGGGCATCAGCGAGATCCGGGGGATGATCGAGCACTTCGGCCTCGACGTGGTACGGGCCTACATGGGGCACGTGCAGGACAACGCCGAGGAGTCGGTGCGGCGCATCATCGCCGGGCTGCGGGACGGCTCCTGCCGGTACGAGACGGACAGCGGCGCCGTGATCGCCGTCTCCCTGCGCGTGGATCGCGAACACCGCAGCGCCGAACTGGACTTCACCGGCACCTCGCCCCAGCGCGACGACAACTTCAACGCGCCCAGCTCGGTCGTCATGGCCGCCGTCCTGTACGTGTTCCGCACCCTGGTCGCCGACGACATCCCCCTCAACAGCGGGTGCCTGACACCGCTCACCGTCCGCATCCCCGCCGGCTCGATGCTCGCGCCCGCCCACCCGGCCGCCACGGTCGCGGGCAACGTGGAGACCTCGCAGGCCGTCACCGGCGCCCTCTACGCCGCCCTCGGCGTGCAGGCCGAAGGCTCGGGCACGATGAACAACGTCACCTTCGGCAATGACCGCGTCCAGTACTACGAGACCGTGGCCAGCGGCTCCGGAGCGGGCGACGGCTTCCCCGGCGCCCACGCCGTCCAGACCCACATGACCAACTCCCGCCTCACCGACCCCGAGATCCTCGAATGGCGCTACCCGGTGCGCGTCGAGGAGTTCCGCGTCCGCACCGGCAGCGGCGGCGCGGGCCGCTGGCCGGGCGGCGACGGTGTCGTGCGGCGGCTGCGCTTCCTCGAACCCATGACGGCCGCCCTGCTGACCGGGCACCGCCGGGTGCCGCCCTACGGCATGGCGGGCGGCGCCCCGGGCGCCTGCGGACGCAACAGCGTGGAACGGGCCGACGGGACGGTGACACCGCTCGACGGCGTCGCCTCGGTGGACCTCGGCACCGACGACGTGCTCGTCGTCGAGACACCGGGCGGCGGAGGGTACGGCCGCCCGTTGGGCCGACCGGCCCGGTGAGCGCGCCTCCGGGCCGCGCGGCGTCCGGTGTCGTCGGCAGCGCCTACGCTGTGCTTCGTGAGTTCCGCCGTACCCGTCCCCCGCCCCGGACCGCTCCGTCCGGCCCCCGGGCCCGCTGCCGACGAAGGCCTGGCCCGTCGGCTGCGCGCCCTCGCCTGCACCGCGCCACTGCACGACCTCGACGCCCGCAAGGTCAACCTCGCGGGGGAGTACGGCACCTACGCGATGGCCGAGGTGGCGCTCGCCGCCATCGACCTGGTCACCCTCCAGATGGACTTCGACACCGGCGCCGACCACGAGGACGTCGTCTCCCGGCTGATGCCCCGCGTCGCCGCGCAGGCCCCGCAGCGGCCGGCGGCCGAACACGAACGCGTCGCCCGCTGGGTGCTGGAGAACCTCATCAACGTCGGCAGCGTCGACCGCGGCTTCCGCGCCGTCTACGGGACGTTCGCCCCCGACGGCAGCTACGTGCGCCGGGACTACGACTTCAAGCTCGTCGAAGAGGTCCCCGGACCCGGCGGCCGGGTCTACCTGCGCACCACGGACGAAGCGGTCAACGTCCTGGTCGGCGCCCTGGACACGGACGTCACCAGCGCCCAGATCGCCGCCGAGGTCAAGCTGGAGGTGCTGGTCAGCCGCGGCCGGCTCGCGGACGCCCAGCTCGCCGCCGAGCAGGCCCGCTACCGCACCGTCCAGTACGCCGAGACGCTGCGCCGCACGTTGGAGGCCACCCGGCGCAACGTGCGCGCCGTCGACTGGCTGCACACCGTGCCCGACCTCATCGCCGAGGCGCTGGACCACGTCGCCGACCGCTACCGGCACGAGAACGCGATCCTCACCAACATCCGCCGCGCCCGGGACGAGACGGGCGAGGACAAGCACCCCGACCACAAGCTCCGCGCCGCCGAGCTGGTCGACATCGTCAAGGACTGCATCCGGCGCCACACCCAGCTCCAGTCCCGGCTGCTGGAGGCGGGCCCCCTCTTCCGAGCCGAGCAGGACCGCCAGGCCTTCGCCCCGCCGGCCGCCCGCGTCGGGCTCGACCTCCACGGGCAGCTCCTCGCCCCTCTGCTGCCCGAGCCCCTGGAGCGGGCCGCCCGGGTCACCGACGCCTTCTTCGCGGCGGGCTCCGGCCTGCGCCCGCCCGCCGCCGTACGCCTGAGCGATCTCACCGACCTGCTCCTCACCCCGCCCGCCCCGCGCGAACACCTCGGCGCCGAGATGCCCGAGCCCGACCTCGTCGCGACACCGGACGACAGCCGCTTCAGCGAGGAGCAGTTCGCCGCCGCCCACGAGCTGCTGCGGCTCCCTCCCGACGCCCCGCGCCGGCTCTCCGGCCTCCTCGCCGACGCCCGGCGCCGCGACCCCGAGCTGCCGTACCTCGTGTCGCTGCTCGCCGTGCACGCCGCCAGCCCGCCCGTCGGCACGGCCTACCGGCAGGGCGAGCGGCAGCTGCTGTTCGCCGTGGACGACGGCACCGAACTGTCGGACGAGGAGTTCGGCGGGGCCGACCTCATCGTCGGCACCGCGCTGCTGGACGCCGCCTCCATGGCCGCCGCGCGCAGCGAGGCCGCCTCGTGAACCCCACACCCGTCACTCCGCTCGACCGCACCACCCCCGAGGAGCCCCTGCCGTGACCGACACCGGCACCGAGGCCGCCCCGCGCGGCCCCCAGGACGGGCCCGCCGCCCTCACCCCGGCCGACGCCGCGGACGCCGCCCGGCTGGTCGCCTTCGGTCTCCAGCCCAAGCTGGTCCCGGCCCGCGACGCCGACTACGCCGAACTGCTGCGCCGTCACCGGGACGACCCGGGCTTCGCCCGGCTCACCGACGCCGTCGCCGCCGGGCTCGGCCTCGTCGTCCTGGAGGTGTCCGCGCGGGCCGGCATGGCCGTCACCGCCGCCGAGGACTCGGTCTTCGCCGTCCGCATGGGCGACTACGCGCGTCGTGCCGCCACCGACGCCACCGACCGCTTCCTGCACGGCCTGGCTCACCTCGCCGTCGCCGCCCTGGCCTTCCCGCGCCCCGAGGACCTGGCGGACGACGGCTACATCGGCCGGGTCTCCGTCAACGGCGTGGACGCCTTCGTCCGCCAGGCCTGCCGCCGACTGGAGGAGCGGGCCGAGGAGCAGGGCGAGAACACCGACCCCGCCACCGACGCCCCCGGCCTGGAGGCCGCCTGGCGCGTCTACGCCCGGCGCAGCGCCACCGGGGCCACCAAGGACGCCCGCCGCCTGGCCGGCTCCACCACCGGCATCGTCGGCAAGGCGGTCGCCTTCCTCGTCGACTCCGGCTTCCTCCAGCGCACCGGCGACGATTCGGGCGGCACGTTCCGCACGACCGCCCGCTACCAGCTCCAGGTGCGCGACATGGCGGGCAGCGCCGCCCTGACCGAGCTGCTGGAGCTCGGCGTCGTCCCCGTCAGCGACGGCACCGGAACCCTCCTCCCCCCGGTCGAGGACCCGGAGGCCGAGCTGGCCGACGGAGCGGGCCTCCCCTTCCACGCCTGACGTCACACGCCCTGCCCGACGTCCGCCCGGCCGACGCCCGCCCCACCGACATCCGCACCCCGCCGACCACGCCGCAACGAGAGTCCGCCCCCTCATGTACGAGCTGTCCCGCATCCGCCTGTACTCCATCGGCCCGGCCGGTGCTCGCTACGCCGACACCGTGCTGGACCTGCGCGGCGTCGGCGAGCCGGTGCCCACCCCGGCCCCCGCGCAGGCGGACTTCTTCGAGGACGAGCCCACCGGCCCGCCCCGCCGCCCCGCCCCCGCCGGCGTGCTGTTCCTGGAGAACGGCGGTGGCAAGTCGGTGCTGCTGAAGCTCATCTTCTCGGTGATGCTGCCCGGGCACCGCAACACCCTGGGTGGGGCCAGCTCCGGGGTGCTGCGCAAGTTCCTGCTCGCCGACGACACCGGGCACGTCGCCCTGGAGTGGCAGCACACGCTCACCGGCGAGAGCGTCGTCGTCGGCAAGGTCAGCGAGTGGCGCGGGCGTCAGGTCTCCGGTGACCCGCGCAAGTTCGCCGAGGCCTGGTACTCCTTCCGCCCCGGCCCCGGCATGACGCTCGACTCGCTCCCCGTCGCCGAGTCCACGGCCCTGCGGCCCACCGAGGGCGCCTCGGGGGCCCGGGGCCGCCGACGCACCATGAAGGGCTTCCGGGACGTCCTCACCGAGACCGGCAAGGCCTACCCGAACCTGGACGTCGTCTGGGAGGAGATCCACGACCGCTGGAAGGAGCACCTCGGCGCCCTCGGCCTCGACCCGGAGCTGTTCCGCTACCAGCGGGAGATGAACGCCGACGAGGGCGAGGCGGCCGGCCTGTTCTCCGTCAAGAACGACTCGGACTTCACCGACCTGCTGCTGCGCGCCGTCACCGACACCCGCGACACCGACGGTCTGGCCGACCTCGTCCACGGCTTCGCCCACAAACTGGGCCGCCGCGCCGAGCTCACCGCGGAACGCGACTTCACCGCCGGGTCGCTCGACCTCCTGCGCCGCATCGCCGACTCCGCCGAACAGCGCGACCGCAGCCGCGCCGTGCACGCCGGTGCCGAACGCCGCACCCGCACCCTGGCCGCCCGGCTCACCGCACGCGGCGTGCGCGAGCGGGGCAACGCCGCCGAGCTCGCCGACCGCACCGAGCAGGCGGCCCGCGCCGTCGCCGACGCCGAGCGGTGCCGCACCCGAGCCGCGGACGTCGCCGCCGAACTGGCCTACCGGCACGCCTCGCTGGCTCTGGCCGCCGGCGAGAAGGCGGCCGCCGCCCAGCGCCGCGAACTCACCGAGGCCCGCACCCTGTACGCCGCCTGGCAGGCCGCCGAGACGGTGCTCCGGCACCGCGCCGCGGCCGACCGCGCGGCGCGTGCGGCAGCGGCCATCCAGGACGCGGAACGGGACGCCGCCCCCGCCCTCGCCGCCCGCTCGAAGGCCGCCCACGCCCTGGTACGCGCCCTGCACGCCGCCGCCGCCGACGCCGAGGAGCAGGCCGCCACCGGTGAGGAGCGGTCCGCCGCCCTCCAGCGGGAGGCCGAGGCCGCCCACCGCGAGGCGACCACCGCCGCCACCGAGGCCCAGCGGGCCCGCAGCGAGAGCGATCACCTGCGCGAACGGCTGGTCGAGGTCGAGCGGGAGACCGCCGAGGCGCTGCGTGCGGGCTGGCTGCCGAACGCCGCGCCCGACACCGACCCGGCCCGTGCCGCGCTGGCGGCCGATGACGCCGAGCGGGAGGCGACGGCCGCCTGGGACGCGGCCCGACAGGCGGCCCGCGCGGCCGCCGAACGGGAGCGGGAGACCGCCGCCGCCCTGAGCCGGGCGGAGCTGGCCGCCGCCCGGGCCGCCGACGCCGCGCGGTCGGCCGAAGCCGCCTGCGCGGCCGAGCGGGCGACCGCCGAGACGCTGGGCGCCGAACCCCGCGTCATCGAACTGCTCGAAGCGCAGGACCCGTTGTCCGCCCTGGAGCTGGACCGGGCAGCCGACCCGCTCGGGGAACTGCTGGAGCAGCGCGTCACCGAGGCCGAGCGGCGGCTGTTCGACCTGCGCACCGCCGCCGCCGACGACGCGCGCATCCTGGCCGCGCTCGGGGACGGCGGCCTCCTGCCGCCCGGCCCCGACGTCCTGGCCACCGTGGAGTTCCTCGGCGAGCACGGCGTTCCGGCGCTGCCCGGCTGGCGATACCTCGCCCAGGCCGTCGCGCCCGCCGACCACGCGGCCGTGCTCGCCGCCCGGCCCGAACTCGTCGACGGCGTCGTCATCACCGACGAGGACAGTCACGCCCGGGCCCGCGAGGTCCTGGCCGACGCGGCACTGCTGCCCCGCTCCGCGGTGGCCGTGGGGACGGCGGCGGCCCTCCTCGCCCCCACCCCCGCCGGCCCGGACGGGGACGGTCGCGGTGTCTTCCTCGTACCGCCCAACCCGGCGATGCACGACGAGGGCGCGGCGGACGGGGAACGGCACGTCCTGCGCGAGCGCGCGGCCGGGCGGGACGCGGAGATCCGCGCCCTGGCCGACCGGCTCTCCGAGGACCGGGCGCTCGCCGCGCGGCTGGCGTCCTGGCGCACCGGCTGCCCCACCGGGCACCTCGCGGAGCTCACCGCCGCCGCCGAGTCCGCCCGCGAGGCCGCCGACGAGGCCGTGGACCACCACACCCGTACCGCCGCCGACCGGGAGGAGGCGCAGCGGGCCGCGGCGGAGACCGCAGCCGTACGGGAGCAGCGGCAGGAGGACGCCGCCCGTGCCCGCCGCTGCGCCGACGCCCTCGCCGGTCTCGCCTTCCGGCTGCGGGAGCGCTCCGCCTGGCAGGCGCGGCTGCGCGAGCTGGCCGATGACGCCGCCGACGCCGAGGGCCGCGCCGCCACCTGCCTCGAACGGGCCCGCGCCGCCGACGAGGACCGCCGGGCCGCCCAGCGCGCCGCCGACGACGCACACCGCACCGCCCGGGCCCTGCGGGCCGAGCGGGCCGAGATCGCCGGTGTCACCGACGAGCCGCCCGCCACCGACGAGCAGTCCGCTGCCGAGGCGCCGGACGACGGCGGGGACTTCGCGACGTCCCTGCCCGCGCGGCGTGAGGCGTACCGCTCCGCCTCCCGGCTCTACGAGAAGGTCGGCGTGGGTGCCGACCTGCGCGCCGAACAGGCCCGCGCCGAGGGGGACGAGAGCGCCGCCCTCGCGGAGCTGGAACGCCTGACCAACAAGGTCCGCACCCGAGCCGCCCAGTTGCTCCGGACGTCCGACGGCGCGGACGGCCCCTCCCGCCAGGCCGCCGCCTCGCGGGCCGAACAGGCCGTCCAGCTCCTGGAGTCGCGCGCCGCCGACGCGAGCGAACAGCTCGGCCGGCTGCGGGGCGAGGCCGAACGGCTCGCCCCGCCCGAGGGCGCCGTCCACACCGACCTGCCCGAGGAGCAGCGGCCCGGCACCGCCGAGGAGGCCCAGGCGCTCCTGCGCACCGCCACCACCGACCTGGCCTCCCGCGCCGACGCGCTGGAGGCCGCGCGGGCGGCCCACGAGGACCTCCTCCACGCCCGCCGCGCGGCGGAGGACGCGGCGGGCGCCTTCGAGGAGACCGCCGCGCTCCTGCGCGACCTCCTGCGCGACCCGGCGCCCGTCGACGTCGACGGAACGCCACCGGAGCCCTACCCCGGCACCCCCGCCGAGGCCCGGCAGGCGGCCGCCGAGACCCGCCGCTCCCTGCGCGGCTGCGCGGCCGACCTGTCGGCGGCCGAGACGGCGCTGCGCGAGGCGGGCGACATCCTCGTGCGGCACGCCAACGCGGCCCGGTACGAAGCCGTGCGCACCCCCGCCCGCCAGCAGATCCGGGAGCTCCCGGCCGCCGCCCTGCCCGACCACGCCGCAGCCTGGGCGGAGGCGTTCGCCCCCAGGCTGCGCGTCCTCACCGATGAGCTGGAGCAGCTGGAACGCAACCGCGACAGCATCGTCGACCGGCTGCGCGGGCTGACAGAGTCGGCCCTGGCCACCCTGCGCTCGGCCCAGCGGCTCTCCCGGCTGCCCGAAGGGCTCGGCGAGTGGTCCGGTCAGGAGTTCCTGCGGATCCGCTTCGACGACCCGGACCAGGCGACGCTCACCGAACGCCTCGGCGAGGTCATCGACGAGGCCACCCGCGCCGCCGTCCGCAAGAACACCGACCTGCGCCGGGACGGCATGACGCTGCTGCTGCGCGGGGTGCAGGCCGCGCTGGCGCCCAGGGGCGTGAGCGTGGAGATCCTGAAGCCCGACGCCGTCCTGCGGGCCGAGCGCGTCCCGGTGGGCCAGATGGGCGACGTCTTCTCCGGCGGGCAGCTGCTCACCGCCGCCATCGCCCTCTACTGCACGATGGCGGCTCTGCGCAGCAACGACCGGGGCAGGGACAAGCACCGGCACGCCGGCACCCTCTTCCTCGACAACCCCATCGGCCGGGCCAACGCCACCTACCTCCTGGAGCTCCAACGCGCCGTGGCCGACGCGCTCGGTGTGCAACTGCTCTACACCACCGGCCTGTTCGACACCACGGCGCTCGCCGAGTTCCCCCTGGTGATCCGGCTGCGCAACGACGCCGACCTGCGTGCGGGGCTGAAGTACATCAGCGTCGAGGAGCACCTGCGCCCCGGACTGCCGCGCACCGAGGAGGACGCCGAAGCCGTCCACGGCGAGATCACGGCCACCCGTGTGTACCGCCGTCCCCCCGCCGAGAGCCCCGGGGCGGGCCGGCCCGCGGCGTCGTCCGGAATTCCCGCACAGGTCAACGTCCCTGCGCCGTCACCGAGTTCTCCGCAGGACTCCTGACGGACGGGCTACGGATCACGAGGGACGCGGGCCGCTCGCCATGCCGGCCCGCTCCCTCACCCCGCGCCGGAGCGGCGGCGCAGGAGCTTCTCCCGCGCCACGCTGCTCGGTTCGGAAAGCACACCGTGCCGCTGGACCCACACCTGGCGTGTCACCCACACGTCCAGTACGGCCCAGGTCGCCACCACCGCGCCGCCGAGGGCGCACAGGACGGCGGGGAACGCCAACCACACACCGGCGACGGCGCTGAGCACCGCGACCAGCACGATGACCAGCACGAGCGCGGTGACGATGACCGCGCGTACGGCGGCGGCCCGCACCGGGTCGGGCAGCCGCGGCTTGTCGTACATGGACCGTTCCCCTCCTCGTGCGCCGGCGGAACCGGCGTCCGGATCAGCATGTGCTCTACCACAACGGGGCCGCGATATCCCATGATGGCCCGAAACATCCGGACGGTTCTCTTCCGATCGTCCGTTCCATGGCTCGGACTCCTCTACGAGTTCCCCACATCGCAGTAGTAGGCTCACGCCGTTCACCGGTGGCACGTCCCCGGAAGGCCGGAAGCGGCCCGGGTGGCCGAGGAACGCCGCAGGGGCCGGGGCCGCCGCGACGGGCGGACGGGCCGGGATGCAACGCCAGTGTCGCGTACGGACGGTGTCGACGTAGGGGAGGCCATGCGCTTTCGCGGGAGCAGCATCCGCCGGAAGATCGTGGCGCTGATGCTCGTGCCCCTGGTGACGCTCGTGTCCATCTGGGCCTTCGCCACCTACCACACCGGCAGTGACGCCAAGCGCCTCCTGGACAGCTCGCGGCTCATCACCGAACTCGGCCGCCCCGCCGCGGACACCGTCCAGGCCGTCCAGGAGGAGCGTCGGCAGGTCCTCGTGCACCTCGCGGACCCCCGGCGTTCCGACGCGCTCGCCCGGCTGGAGCGGCGGCAGGGCGATACGGACGCCGCCGTCGGCCGGCTGCGCGAGCGGTCCTCCGAGGTGCGCGAGGACCTCTCCCACGACGCCCGCGAGCGGCTCGACGCGCTGCTGACCGAGTTGGACCGACTGGGCTCCCTGCGCGGTCAGGTGGAGCGCAACACCGCCACCCGCGAGAGCGCCTACGCCTCCTACAACTCCATCGTCGACCCCTGCCACGCCCTGCTGATCACCCTGCACTCCCTGCATGACGGCGAACTGGACCGCGAGGGCCGTGCGCTGGTCGCCCTCAGCCGGGCCAGGGAACTCGTCGCCCGGGAGGACGCCCTGATGGCCGCCGCGCTCGCGGCCGGCCGGATCACCCAGGCCGAACTGCGGGCCCTGTCCGACCGCGTGGCCGAGCGCGACATGACGTACGGCAACAACCTGGCCATCCTCCCCGACGAGGACCGGCGCCTGTACAGCGAGTACTGGGCGGGCCCGGCCGGGACGACGCTGACCGGACTGGAGAACGCGGCCATCGACGCCGGTCCCGGTGGCGCGCTGGACGCCGTCAACGCCGAACGCTGGGACGCCGCCGCCGGCACCGTCCTCGACGACCTGGAGCGGATGGACCAGAAGGCCGCCGAGCGCTACGCGGAGCGGGTGGAGCCGGCCGCCGTGCACGTACTCCTGGAGGCCGGGATCGCGGGCGTCCTCGGCTTCTGCGGCGTGCTGCTCTCCGTCGTCGTCTCCTTCCGCATCGGCCGCCGGCTCGTGCGCGACCTGGGCACCCTTCGGCGGGAGGCCCACGAGGTCTCCGGGGTGCGGCTGCCGGGCGTCATGCGACGGTTGGCGGCGGGGGAGCAGGTGGACGTCGAGACCGAGGCACCGCGTCTGGAATACGGCTCCGACGAGATCGGTCAGGCGGGGCAGGCACTCAACACCCTCCAGCGGGCCGCCGTCGAGGCCGCCGTCAAGCAGGCCGAACTGCGCCGTGGTGTCTCGGAGGTCTTCGTCAACCTCGCCCGCCGCAGCCAGGTCCTCCTGCACCGGCAACTCGCGCTCCTGGACACGATGGAACGCCGCACCGAGGACGCCGACGAACTCGCCGACCTCTTCCGGCTGGACCACCTCACCACCCGGATGCGGCGGCACGCCGAGGGCCTGGTGATCCTCTCCGGCGCCGCGCCCTCCCGGCAGTGGCGCAAGCCGGTGCGGCTCATGGACGTCGTGCGCGCCGCGGTGGCCGAGGTCGAGGACTACGAGCGCATCGAGATCCGCCGCCTGCCCGAACTCGCCGTGGACGGCCCGGCGGTGGCCGACCTCACGCACCTGGTCGCCGAACTGCTGGAGAACGCCACCTCGTTCTCCCCGCCGCACACCGCCGTGCAGGTCCGGGGGCAGCGCGTCGCCAACGGGTTCACGCTGGAGATCCACGATCGCGGCCTCGGCATGACGCCCGAAGCGCTCCTGGAGGCGAACCTGCGGCTCGCGGAGACACCGGAGTTCGAACTGTCCGACACCGACCGCCTCGGCCTGTTCGTCGTCTCCCGCCTGGCGCAACGCCAGGCGGTGCGGGTCTCGCTCCAGCCCTCGCCCTACGGCGGCACCACCGCCGTGGTCCTCATACCCGGCGCGGTGCTGAACGAGTCGGAGGGGCGCGGGGAGCCCGAGCTCGACGGCGCACGCCGCACCGGCCCCGCGGACGCCGACGAGCACACGCTCACGCGGGTGCCGTCCGCGCCGCGGCGCGACCTCGCAGCCGCCCTCGGAGTGGGCCGCCGTCCGCAGGGCACTCCCGGTCTGCACGGCCGGGGGCGGCCCGTCGAACTGGACGGGCCGCTGGACCTGGACGCGCTGGCCGGCCCGGCCACGACCGACACCCCGGCGCACGGCATCGGCAGCATCTTCCACGCACTCAACGAACGCGCCGAGAAGGGCGCGGACCGCCCTCACGCCGAGGGGGCGACCGGCGGCGCCGAGGCACCGCGGGACGAGCGGACGGAAACGGACGCCGGTGGCCCCGATGAGCCCCCGGGCCCGGGCGGGCCCCCGGGCCTGCCGCGCCGCCGCCCCGGTGCCTCCGGCCGCCCCGTCCTGGTCTCCGACCACGGGCGTCCCGTGGCCGATCGGCAGCACCCGCGTTCGCCGGCGGAGGACGCCCGTGACCCGGCCGCGCAGCCGGCGCCCGGCGGGCTCCGCCCGGTGGGCCCGCCCGAGGACCGGGCGCCCTCCGGCGGACCCGCCCCGGACGGCGCCCCCTCCGACGGGTCCCGCCCGACCACCGCCGACGGGCTGCCCCGACGGCGTCGGACCGCACCCGCCGCGCAGCCCCGGCACGATGGCCGGGAGCCCGGCCGTTCCGTGCCCACCACCGCCCCCGGACCTTCCGGCGACCCGGCAGGGCCCGCCACGGACCGGGACGCCGACGAGGTCCGCGACCGGATGGCGGCGCTCCAGCGCGGCTGGCGGCGCGGACGCGAGCACAACGACGGAACCACACCGGAGGGGGTCGGTCGATGACCGCACCGCATGCCCATGCCCACCACGCCGGCGGCCAGGGCGGCGACGACCTGAACTGGCTGCTCGACGACCTCGTCGGACGGATCGGCAGCATCCGCAAGGCGCTGGTCCTCTCCGGCGACGGCCTCCCCCGGGGGGCCTCGCAGGACCTCTCCCGGGAGGACGGGGAGCACCTGGCGGCGGTCGCCTCCGGATTCCACAGTCTGGCGCGGGGCGTCGGCCGGCACTTCGGGGTCGGCGGCGTCCGGCAGACCGTCATCGAACTGGAGGACGCGTTCCTCTTCGTCACCGCCGCCGGGGACGGGAGCTGCCTCGCCGTCCTCGCCGACGCCGACGGTGACGTGGGCCTGATCGCCTACGAGATGACACTCCTGGTCAAGCGGGTCGGCGTCCACCTCGGCACCGCTCCCCGGTCCGACCTGCCCGGCGGAGGGTGAAGGGCGGGCCCATGAGCGAGGCCTGGTTCGACGACGCGGCAGGGCCGGTGGTCCGGCCCTACGCGATGACGCGCGGCCGCACCCGCAGCGACGCCCGCCTCCGGCTCGACCTGATCTCCCAGGTCGTCACCGAGGACGGCGCGCTGCGGGACGCCGAGTCCGCCGAGTCCGCCGGACGGCCGGAGACCGCGCGGCTCGGCCCGGAGCACCTCGCGATCCTCCGCGGCTGCACGGCCGCCTCCCGCTCCGTCGCCGAACTCGCCGCCGACCTCGACCTCCCCGTCGGTGTGGTGCGCGTCCTGATCGGCGACCTGGTGGATGCCGCGCTCGTCCGCGTCACCCGTCCCGTCCCCCCGGCCGACCTGCCCGACGAGGGCATCCTGCGCGAGGTGATCGATGGCCTCCGGGCACTGTGACCGGGCCCCGTCCCCCGCGGCGGCGCCGGTCGCCCTGAAGGTCCTGGTGACCGGTGGCTTCGGGGTCGGCAAGACCACCTTCACCGGGGCGGTCAGCGAGATCCGGCCGCTGCGCACCGAGGCGGCGATGACCGAGGCGGGCCGTCCCCACGACGACCTGGCCGGAGTGGAGGCCAAGTCGACCACCACGGTCGCCATGGACTTCGGCCGCATCACCCTCGGCGACTCGACGGTCCTCTACCTCTTCGGCACACCCGGACAGGACCGCTTCCGCTTCCTGTGGGACGAGCTGGCCGCCGGCGCCCTCGGGGCCGTCGTCATCGCCGACACCCGCCGCCTGGAGGACAGCTTCGCCGCCCTGGACGACGTCGAGCGGCGCGGCCTGCCGTTCGCCGTGGCCGTCAACCGCTTCGACGGCGCCCGCCCGTACCCGGCGGGCAGCGTGCGCACCGCCCTCGACCTCGACGACCACGTACCCGTCGTCCTGTGCGACGCCCGCCGCCGTGAGTCCGCCCGCGACGTCCTGGTCACCCTCGTCGAGCACGCGCTGCGCACTGTGGCCGCCCGGCGCGTCGCGGCCCCCTGAGACCGCCCGGGCCGCCGGTCTCAGAACGCCACGTTGAAGACCACCGCCGCCACGGCGCCGCCGATCAGTGGCCCGATGACCGGCACCCACGCGTACCCCCAGTCGGACGTGCCCTTGTTCGGGATGGGCAGCACCTGGTGCACGATCCGCGGTCCCAGGTCGCGCGCCGGGTTGATCGCGTACCCCGTCGGTCCGCCCAGTGACAGGCCGATGCCGACGACGAGGAGTGCGACGATCAGCGTCTGCGTGCCCGAGGTGCCGAGCCCCTCGGTGAGGCCGAAGGCCAGCACTGGCAGGACGAGCGCGACCGTCGCGATGACCTCGGTGACGAGGTTGACCCCCGGGCTGCGGATCTCCGGAATGGTCGCGAACCCGCCCAGGGTCGGCTGCGAACGCTCCGCGTCCGCGTTCGCCCGGTACTGGGCCAGATAGGCCAACCAGGCCAGAACGGCGCCGAGCATGGCACCGACCAGCTGTCCGGCCATGTAGACCGGCACCTTGTCCCACACCCCGCTCTCGATCGCGATGCCGAGGGTGACGGCCGGATTGATGTGGCCGCCGGACAGCGGACCGGCGGTGTACGCCCCCGCCAGGACGCCGAACCCCCAGCCGAAGGAGATGACCACCCAACCGCTCGCCCGGGCCTTGGAGTGGTGCAGCGTCACCGCCGCACACACGCCGGCACCGAAGAGCACCAGGATCGCCGTACCGATGATCTCGCCGATGAAGATGTCGCCGGATGGATAGTCCATGACCGCTCCTCGTGGATGCACATCTGCCACCAGCATGACCGAAGGCACCGCGATCAGCGCGTCGCGCGGGCAGCAGGGGACCCTTCAGCCGGACAGCGCCGCACGGGAGACGGGGAAGTCGAACCGGCGCCCCGGATACGGCTCGTCCCGGTAGGTGAAGTGCCACCACTCCTGCGGCAGGTTCTCGAACCCCGCCCCCTCCATCAACCGCCTGAGCAGCAGCCGGTTCGCGCGCTGCTCCCCGGTCACGTCCGCGTGCAGGGTGCGCGCCTTCTCATCGAAGCAGTCGTACCCGGTGCCCATGTCCACCGAGCGGTCGGGGAAGCGTGCCGCACGGGGCGCGAAGCACGGCACCAGACGCTCGCCCGGCACGTAGGACCGCGTCGGGGGCGCGGAGCGCGGGACCAGCGTCACGTCCACCGTGCCTCCGCCGCTGTGCCCCGAGCGGCGCGCGATGTACCCCTCCGCGAAGAGGCGGTCCTTGGCCACGCGGGGATAGAACTCCGCCTTCATCCGCCCCCGCCCGGCGTCGGCCGCCCACCGGACGAAGTGGTCGACGGCGCGCTGCGGCCGGTAGCAGTCGTACACCTGCAGGGTGTACCCGTGCCGCAGCGCCGCGCGCTGTACCTCGCGCAGCGCGCGGGCCACCGGGCGGGTGACGAGACAGACGTCCTCCGCGTACCCGTCGATCCGTGTGCCCACGAAGTTGTGCGGCCCCGTGTACCGCATCTCCCGCACCACCCCCGGGGCCACGTCCGCCAGCGCCACGAAGCCCTCCGGCGCCGACTCGTCCCGCCACGGGCCCGATCCCGTGACGGTCGTCGCCACGCCCAGGGCCACCGCCATCGCCACCGCACGTCTCATGCCCGCACCCTCACCCACCACGCCGAAGCGCCCGGTCCACCACACGGCCGCCCTCCCCCCGACGGGTGACGCCCTGGCCCGATCGCCGTGCCCGCACCACGCCATCGAGCCACCGGGCCATCGGGCTACCGGGCCACTCCTCGGCTCCGGCACCGCGCACCGGTCGTCAGCCCTCGCCGCCCGTCAGCCCGACCCACTCCCGCACCGCCCGCTCCATCGGCCCCATCAGTACCCAGTACGCCACCGGCCCGGCGGACATCCGTACGTCACACCGGCCCGGGCGGTCATGGGCCGAACCGTCGCCCGGGACGCCCTCGCGGAGCCTGAGCCCGCCCTCGGCCGCGGCGGAGTGGACCACCAGGTGCGTGCCCGCGCCGGAGACGACCAACTGCGCCGGGACCCGGCGACCCCCCGTCCGCAGCGGGCCGCCCCCGGGATCGAGGAACCGGGCGTCGGCGCGAACCCGGGACCGCTGCACCCAGGGGCCACCCGCCCCCGGTTCGGCCTCCCACCACCGGGGCGGGGCGTCGTGCCGCAGCAGTACCCCTCCCGGCGTCCGCAGGCGCACGGACCCCTCCCGGCCGACCGTCACCAGCACCCGCTGGGACACCACGCGCCAGCCCCCGGCGGTGTCCGGCTCCAGCGTGGCCCGTGCGTCCGGCGGCGGGCAGGTCCCGCCGCCAGCCCCACTCCCGCCGCGTGGCTCGGGCTGTTCGGGGCCCGCCGCGTCCCAGCCCACGAAGACGGCGCCGCCCTGTGCCACCACGATCCGCAGCACCGACCGCTCGCAGTGCACCAGACCGCCTCCGGGGCCCGGTTCGGCGGTCAGCACAGCGCCCGGGGCCCGGACCCGCAACGGAGGTCCGGCCGCGCGCGCCGTGGCGAGGGCCGCCCGCCGGGTACGCCACCACACCGCCACCGCGCGGCCCGCTCCCACCCGACCGGCCGACCACCCCAGGCCCCCAGCGTTCATGCTGCTCAGCCTGCCACCGTCCGCACGCCGCACCGTCCGCGTTCGCCGAGAGTTCACCCGGAACCCCCCGGACGTTGCACCACGTCCACCACATGCCCGAGCCGTCCGATATGGGGTGCCGCCCCTGGTGTCGCGAACGATCACGTGGCATCGTCCTGCACAGCCGCGTCACGCGCACACCCCGCCCGTGCGCGCACCGCACGCACACCCTCGCGTACCGTCCGGGAGCCGCCCATGACCGCCGCCGCAGCCACGCCCCAGCCCAGCCCCCTGTGGCAGCCGGGCCCCGACCGCATCGCGCGGGCCCGGCTCACCCGCTTCCACAGCTGGGCGGCCGAGCACCACGGCGCCCCCGCCGCGGCGCCCGGCGACCCGGCCGCGAGCTACGCCGCTCTGCACCGCTGGTCCGTCGAACAGCTGCCGGCCTTCTGGACGGCCGTCACCGAGTGGTTCGACGTCCACTTCTCCACGCCGTACGACACGGTCCTCGCCGACCGCTCCATGCCCGGTGCCACCTGGTTCCCCGGCGCCACCGTGAACTACGCCGAGCACGCCCTGCGCACCGCCGGCGACCCCGCCCGCGCCCTCGACCCGGCCATCCTGCACGTCGACGAGCGTCAGGAGCCGCAGCCCGTCAGCTGGCTGGAGCTGCGCCGCCAGGTCGGCTCCCTCGCCGCCGAGCTCCGGCGCCTCGGCGTCCGTCCCGGCGACCGTGTCAGCGGCTACCTGCCCAACATCCCCGAGGCCGCCGTCGCCCTCCTGGCCACCGCCGCCGTCGGCGGCGTCTGGACCTCCTGCGCGCCGGACTTCGGCGCCCGCAGCGTCCTCGACCGCTTCCAGCAGGTCGAGCCCGTCGTCCTGTTCGCCGTCGACGGGTACCGCTACGGCGGCAAGGAGCACGACCGCGCGCGGACCGTCGCCGAACTGCGCGCCGAGCTCCCCACCCTGCGCGCCGTCGTGCACGTCCCGCTGCTGGGCACGCCCGCCCCCGACGGCGCCCTCACCTGGCAGTCCCTCACCTCCGCCGACGTCGAGCCCGTCTTCGAACAGGTCCCCTTCGACCACCCTCTGTGGGTGCTGTACTCCTCGGGCACGACGGGGCTGCCCAAGGCGATCGTGCAGTCGCAGGGCGGCATCCTGCTCGAACACCTCAAGCAGCTCGGCCTGCACTGCGACCTCGGTCCGGACGACCGCTTCTTCTGGTACACCTCCACCGGCTGGATGATGTGGAACTTCCTCGTCTCCGGCCTGCTCACCGGCACCACGGTCGTCACCTACGACGGCAGCCCCGGCCATCCCGGTACGGGCGCCCAGTGGGACATCGCCGAGCGCACCGGCGCCACCTTCTACGGCACCTCCGCCGCCTACGTCATGGCCTGCCGCAAGGCCGAGGTCCATCCCGGCCGGGACAACGACCTCTCCGCACTGCGCTGCGTCGCCACCACCGGCTCCCCGCTCCCGCCCGACGGCTTCCGGTGGCTGCACGAGGAGGCCGGAGCGGACCTGTGGATCGCCTCCGTCAGCGGCGGCACGGACGTGTGCAGCTGCTTCGCCGGAGCCGTGCCCACCCTCCCCGTCCACATCGGCGAGCTGCAGGCCGCCTGTCTCGGCACGGACCTGCAGTCCTGGGACCCGCAGGGGAAGCCACTGACGGACGAGGTCGGCGAACTTGTGGTCACCAACCCCATGCCGTCGATGCCGGTCCGATTCTGGAACGACGCCGACGGCTCCCGCTACCGCGACAGCTACTTCGAGATGTTCCCCGGAGTGTGGCGCCACGGCGACTGGATCACGCTGACCTCGCGCGGGTCCGTGGTCATCCACGGCCGCTCCGACTCCACCCTCAACCGCCAGGGCGTCCGCATGGGGTCCGCCGACATCTACGAAGCGGTCGAGCGACTCCCGGAGATCCGCGAGTCTCTCGTCATCGGCGTGGAGGAGCCGGAGGGCGGCTACTGGATGCCGCTCTTCGTCCACCTGGCCCCGGGCGCCGTCCTGGACGAGGCGCTGAAGGACCGCGTGAAGCGGACCATCCGCAGCCGGCTCTCGCCCCGGCACGTTCCGGACGAGATCATCGAGATCCCCGCCGTGCCCCACACGCTCACCGGCAAGCGCCTCGAAGTACCGGTCAAGCGACTGCTCCAGGGCACCCCCCTGGACAAGGCCGTGAACCCCGGATCGGTGGACGACGTCGAACTGCTCCGGGCGTACGAACGCCTCGGCCGGGAGCGCGCCCGCCGCTGAGGACGGCCGCTGTCAGACCCCCCGGCTACGGTGTGTGACGAATCGATCACCTGACCCGGGGGGCGTCATGCACGACCACAGCCACGACACCGGCCGCACCCGCGAGCGGCCCCCGCACGGACGGCGGGCGCTCCGGGCGCTGCGCCGCGAGGCGCCCAGCACGCTCGCCGTCCTGGCCCAGCCCTGTGACTTCGAGGCCATGCGGCGCTACCGCAGCTTCCCTCACCGGGACCACCCCGGCTATCTCCGCGCCGTCGAGCGGGTGCTGCGCTTCCTCACGGCCCAGGGCGTACACATCCGCCTCGCCCCCTTCGACCCCGCCCGCTACGCCCGCTTCTGCGCCGAAACCGGGCTCGACCCGGACTCGCCCCGCACCCGCGCGCGCTACACGGCCGAGATCGCCGTCGGCGCGCCGACCTTCCCCTACGGGGGCGAGCCGGTCGAAGCCCTGGTCCCACGGCTGCTCGGCGGGCCGGGCAGCACCCCGGACGGGAGGCGTGCCACCGTGCTCCCTCCGTCCGTCGGCATCTGCCGGAGCTGTGGCCGTGGCCCGGGCCCGGGGGCGACGGACCGCGCCCGCACGGCCCTCGGCCGACTGCTGGACGTCGCGGGTCCCGGGAGCCACCACCTTGTGTGCAGCGTCAGCCCGACATCGGGTGGAGCGGGCCTCCCGCTCGTCGCGGCCCTCGGGGTACCCCGAGGCGCGGCGGCGTCCACCGCCGCCCACCCCGGCGACACCGAGGTCCTGCTGTTCACCACGGTGCTCGCCGCCGGCCTCGCCACCGGCGCACCCGGCGGAGTCGTGCTGCGGACGACGCGCGCCGGGCGGCAGACGGTGCGCGGCTGGCGGCTCCACGGCGACTGGCTCCGGCCGCTCACGGAGGCCGAGGTCTTCGCCGCCTACTGCACGGACCCGGCCACCGGCGCGCCCGTCCCACCCGAGCCGGGCGTCGCCTACCGGCCCGGCGTTCGGCTCCCGCCACCGAACCGATCGGCACCTTGAGACGTCCGGCCGTCCGGCCGTCCGGCCGTCCCGCGTCGGCCCCACGCCGGGCGACCGGACCTGTGGGCGCGGCGCGGGCTACTCGCCGGAGAGCACGGCCTGCGCGGCACGGCGGGCGTCCTGGCCGCTCTCGGCGGCACGGGCCGCCGCAGCCGCGCGTTCGCACTGCGCCAGCGTGTGCTTGGCCAGGGTGGCCCGCACGTAGGGAATGGCGGAGGCCCCCATCGACAGGCTTGTCACGCCGAGGCCGGTCAGCACGCACGCCAGCAGGGGATCGGAGGCCGCCTCACCGCAGACGCCGCAGCCCTTCCCCTCCGCCTTCGCGGCCTCGGCCGAGAAGGCGACGAGGTCGAGCAGTGCCGGTTGCCACGGGTCCTGGTGGCGTGCCACGGCTCCGAGCTGCCGGTCCGCGGCGAACGTGTACTGCGCGAGGTCATTGGTACCCAGCGACAGGAACTCCACTTCCTGGAGCACCGAACGGGCTCGCAGGGCGGCGGCGGGGATCTCCACCATCGCTCCGAACTTCGCCCGCAGACCGGCCTCCCGGCAGGCGTCCGCGAACGCCCGCGCGTCGGCCCGGTCGGCGACCATCGGTGCCATGACCTCCAGGTACACCGGGAGCCCCTCGGCGGCCCTGGCCAGGGCGGTGAGCTGGGTGTGCAGCACGTCGGGGTGATCCAGCAGCGTCCGCAGTCCGCGCACGCCGAGGGCCGGGTTCGGCTCGTCGGCCGGTGTCAGGAAGCCCAGGGGTTTGTCGGCACCCGCGTCCAGGACCCGCACCACCACCCGGCCCTCCGGGAACGCCGCCAGCACCTGACGGTAGGCCTCGGCCTGCCGGTCCTCGGACGGTGGCCGTGCGCCGTCGTCGAGGAAGAGGAACTCCGTGCGGAACAGCCCCACCCCTTCCGCCCCGGCCTCGACGGCGGCCTGTACGTCCCCCGGGCCTCCGACGTTGGCCAGCAGCGGCACCTTGTGTCCGTCGGAGGTCGCGCCCGGCCCCCGCGCTCCCTCCACAGCGGCCTTCCGCTCCGCCGCGGCTCGCGACAGCGCGGCACGTTCGGCCTCGTCCGGGTTGACCACGACCTCGCCCGCGCTCCCGTCCACCGCGACGAACAGCCCCTCCGCCAAGTCACCCGCGCCCGGCACGGCCGCCACGGCGGGCACCCCGAGCGCCCGCGCGAGGATGGCGCTGTGGCTCGTCGGTCCCCCCTCCTCGGTGACGAACCCGAGCACCAGAGAAGGATCGAGCAGCGCCGTGTCCGCGGGCGCCAGGTCGCGGGCGATCAGGACGTACGGCCGGTCGCTGTCCGGGACGCCCGGCACCGGGACGCCCAGCAGCCGTGCGACGATGCGGTTGCGGACGTCGTCCAGGTCGGCCACCCGCCCGGCGAAGTACTCACCCGCGCCCGCGAGCACGGCGCGGTAGGCGGCGAAGGCGTCGTAGACGGCACGCTCGGCGCTGCTGCCCACCGTGATCCGCCGCTCGACATCCGCCATCAGCTCCGGGTCCTGAGCCATCAGGGCCTGCGCCTCCAGCACCGCCTGCGCCTCCCCGCCGGCGAGATGGCCGCGCGCCATGAGATCCGCAGCGACGGCGTCGACCGCCCGCTGGGCCCGCTGCCGCTCGCGGGGTGCCTCCTCGGCGGCGATCCGCCGGGTCGGAGGCTCCAGCACGGCCGTGCCCATATGCCGTACCTCGCCGATGGCGACGCCATGGCTGACGCCGACACCTTGCAGCTTCGTGTCCATACGACTGTCTCCGTCTCGGTGCGGCCACGCGCTCTCCGCCGCTGTGCGCCTGGGGGAGCCGTCTGGCTGGGGCAGGGGAGGGGGTGAGTTTCAGTCCCAGGTGAAAAGCGTGTCCCCGGCACGGACCACGACGCCATCGGACAGGTCCGTCAGCGCGTCGGCCGCCCCGTCCAGCGCCACCACGGGACTGACCGGCGACTTTCCGCCCTCCTCCACCGCTGCCGGGTTCCAGCGCACGAGGGCGTC